>JBBQGJ010000663.1:0-3258 GCA_038322925.1 Mycobacteriales bacterium | reverse complement strand
GGGCCGGCCGAGACGCCCGGCACGGATGCGGTCCGTTACGGAATCAGCACGAGCTTCCCGCGCAGGTGGCCGTGCTCGCTGGTGGCGTGGGCCTCGGCGGCGCGGTCGAACGGGAAGGTCTGGATCTTGATCACCAGCTTGCTCTGCTGGAGCAGGTCGGCGGTCTCGGCCAGCGCCCGCTTGGCATGCTCGGAGCGGCCGGTGGTCAGCTGCACGCCGGAATCGCCGACGTTGTACTGGGAGATGGTGACCACCTGGGACGGCTTCGGCACCAGGCTGACCAGGTCCGCCAGCGATGATTTGCCGGCTACGTCGAAAACAGCGTCGACCCCGCCGGGAGCGATTGCTCTGACCCGCTCGACCAGACCATCGCCGTACAGCACCGGGGTCGCGCGGATCTCCCGCAGGTAATCCTGGTTGGCCTGGCCGGCGCTGGCGATCACGGTCGCGCCGCGGGCGATCGCAATCTGCACCGCGACCGCGCCCACACCGCCGGCGCCGCCGTCGATGAGCAGTGTGCTGCCGCGGCTGACACCCACCAGATCGAGGGCGCGGATGGCGGTTTCCGCCGAGACGCCGGCGGCCGCGGCCACTGCCCAGTCGACCGACGCCGGTTTCTTGGCGTACGACTCCAGCACGGCGAACTCTGCGGCGGTGTTCGATCCCAGGCCGAAGACGTCCTCGCCCACTGCCACGTCGGTGACACCGTCGCCGACCTCGTCGACCAGGCCGGCCGCGTCGTAGCCGAGATAGCGGGTTCCCTCCAGCGGCTTGCCCCCGGCCAGGTACCCGGCGCGCAACTTCCAGTCGATGGGATTGACGCTCGCGGCTCTGACCTGCACCCGTACCTGCCCGGGACCGGCGTGCACCTCAGGTGCCTCCCCGACCGTCAGCACCTCGGGACCGCCGTAAGACTTGTACTGGAGCGCGAACATCTCGATTCCTTCCGTTGGGCTGGCAGCGTCTGTCGGCTCAACCTGCCTGATTCGTTCGGTATTCCCATCCTCCACCGATGGGACAATGATCCGGTGAGCCAGCGGCTGGTGGCGGGGAGGTACCGCCTGGACGCCATGATCGGCCGCGGCTCGAGCGGCAGCACCTGGGCGGCGACCGATGAGCTGCTCGGCCGCCGGGTGGCCCTGAAGAAGATCGACATTCCGCGGGGAATGCCACCTGCCGAAGCGAACGCCTTGCAGGAACGGACTCTTCGGGAAGCGCGGGCGGTCGCCGCACTGTCCAACCCACATGTCGTCACGGTGTTCGATGTGCTGCCGGCCACGGAGACCGGGCCGGTGATCGTGATGGAACTGCTGCGGGGCCGGTCGCTGGCGCACGTCATCCGGGAGCGGGGCCGGCTGCCGCCGGGGCAGACCGGCACCATCGGCGTCGCCGTGGCATCGACCCTGATGGACGCGCACGCCAACGGGATCATCCATCGAGACGTCAAGCCCAGCAACATCCTGATCACCGACGGCGGGCTGACGAAGCTCACCGATTTCGGGATCGCCCGGAACGCGGCCGAGCACACCATCACCGGCACGGGACAGATCGTGGGCTCCCCGGCCTACCTCGCGCCGGAAATCGCCAACGGAATGCCCGCCGGCCCGGCGTCCGATGCCTGGAGCCTGGGCGCCACCCTGTTCGCCTGCGTGCAGGGCAACCCGCCGTTCGACAAGGGCACCGCGATCGACACCGTGGTCTCTGTCGTCAACGACCCGGTCCCGCCCCACCCGCATGCCGGCCGGCTGGCCCCGGTGATCTCCGGCCTGCTGGTGAAATCACCCGAGCTCCGGTTGACCCTGGACCGGGCGATACCCGTGCTGCGCCGCGCCGCCGACGACCCCAGCGGGATGCGCGCCTGGTGACTCAGCCGAACGGATTCTCCTCGGGCAGCCGCAGGTCTGGCTTGTCAAGCTCCTCGACGTTGACGTCCTTGAAGGTCACCACTCGGACGTTCTTCACGAACCTGGCCGGTCGGTACATGTCCCAGACCCACGCGTCGGACATCCGCAGCTCGAAATACATGTCCCCATCAGGGTTTCGCACCTGCAAGTCGACCGCGTTGCACAGGTAGAACCGCCGCTCGGTCTCCACGACGTACGAGAACTGGCCGACGATGTCCCGGTATTCCCGGTAGAGCTGAAGCTCCATCTCGGTCTCGTATTGTTCGAGATCCTCTGCGCTCACAGTTGCGGTCCGTGCCCTTCCTGGTCACAGTCAAGATCACGGTCCAGATCGACCACGGCCTCATCATCCTCCAGCCGGTCCAACATGCCGCCGTCCGGGTCGCCGAACAGCTCGGGATCCTCGTACGGCAGCCGCCAGCTGCGACGGTGCACCACGGACGGCCCATGGGCGCGCAGCGCGGCCAGGTGCTCGGGCGTGCCGTAGCCCTTGTTGACCGCGAAGTTGTACTGCGGGTAACCGGCCGACAGCTCGACCAGCAACCGGTCCCGCTCGGTCTTGGCCAGCACGCTCGCCCCGGCCACCGCCGCGCAGGTCAGGTCCGCCTTGACCCGCACATGCACCGGCGGCTCGGCGCAGGGTGGCACCTCGACCTGCACCTCGAACAACCGCGGATGGTCGTCGTCCCCGGCCGGCAGCAACGACGGAGTGCTCAGGTAGTCGTGCGACCCGTCCAGCAGCACGGCGTCGACGGGGCCGGACAGCCCGGCCAGCGCCCGCTGCCCGGCCATCCGCAGCGCTGCGATGATGCCGTAGGTGTCGATCTCGGTCGGGCTGGCGTGACCGACCGCCCAGTCCGCCACCCACCTGCGCACCGGCCGGACCAGCGCATCCCGGGCGGCGGGGGTCAGTAGTTTCGAGTCGCGCAGCCCCGTCGGCACCCGCCCGACGGCGGCGGTGACGACCACGACGCCGATGGTCACCGGCCCGGCCAGCGCGCCGCGGCCGACCTCGTCCATCGCGGCCAGCCGACCCGTCCCGTTCCGGAGCAGTTCCTTTTCCACCCGCAGGTGCGGGCGGTGGCCGGCCTGCGCGGGCAGCTTGACCTTGAGGACCCGGCTCGCCGTAGTCATCGACACCTCATCGGGGCGTCATCGGGGCCTCATCGGCACCGGCGCCGCTTCCGGCGGATCACCACGGCACCGCGCAATCCGACCGCGCCCAGCAAGCAGCCCGAGCGCGCCCGGGGCGCCCATGGTGGCGGCCGCGGACAGGGCTGACTGGGCGGCGTTCTGGTTGCCTGGATCGATGTCAGGGTCGCCGATCGTGCCCCACCGCGACGGCGGCATCACG
>JBBQGJ010000662.1:0-3261 GCA_038322925.1 Mycobacteriales bacterium | reverse complement strand
CCCAGCCATGGGCCGGTACCCGAGGGGTCGGGCGGATTGTGGTCGATCGTGGACAGCAGAACAGGCCGCCGAGCGACGGCGGCCTCATTCGTCACCGAAGACCAGGCGCGCCGGAAAATTGACGAGTGGATCGGGCGGGATACCCGGGGTCGTCGCCCGGACCTCAGCGCCGTGCTGCCCTACCTCCGGCCGAGCCGGATCGATCAGTACTGAGCGTGCTTCGCCGCCTGCAGTGCGACAAGGCCGCCGACGGGCGTCACCTGCCCACCCGGCCGCGCGGTGGAAGACCCACCGCGCCCCTCTCATGTCCCCGTCAGGCACCACCGGGCGCCGGGCGGACACGGAAAAGACGGGCGACGACATGGGTATTGCGCAGGTAGCCGGCAAGGACCGCAGCGACTTCACCGCGGACGGAGTGCTGGTCGAGCCGGCCTCGCGGTGTGGAACTACGACTACCGGCTGGATGAGGTCGTCCGCTTCCTGCACGAGGACAACGGCAACGGTTGGTATCTGACCCGGCTGGGCATGTTCGACGGCTCCCGGATGAGCACCCGTCACCCTTCGAGCGGCGAACCCGCAGCAACAGCGGTAGCCGCCGGCGATCGCTGAGCCCGCTCAGTCACAGACAGGAGAACCATCATGGGCACCGCGCTCAAGCCGCTGTTGCTGCTTGACGTCGACGGCCCGCTGAACCCGTACGCCGCCAAGCCGCACCTGCGCCCCGCCGGCTACGGCACGCACCGGATCCCGATGGACAACGGCCGGCCGATCGGCCTGCCCACCGACCTGGTGACGCACGCGCAGCGACGCCGGACACTGCGGGTCTGGCTCAACCCGACCCACGGGTCGATGCTGCTCGCGCTGACCGATGTCGTCGAGCTGCACTGGGCGACCTCCTGGGAGCACCACGCGAACACGGTCATCGCTCCGCTGATCGGACTGCCGACGCTGCCGGTCCTCACCTTCTCCGACTTCGCGCCGCTCGATGAGAGCCTGACCGTGCTGCCGCCGTACGAGGCGACCAGCTCCGCACGGGCCGGCGGCGACCGGCGGGCCGTCGAGCGGGTGCACTGGAAGACCAGGCCGATCGCCGGGTACGCCCACCGGCACACCGACCGGCCGTTCGCCTGGATCGACGACGAGATCACCGACGCCGACCGGCATTTCCTCGCCTCGGGCTCGCCGCCGCAGCACCTGCTGCACCGCATCGACCCCCGAATCGGTCTGACAGCCGGTGACTTGACGCGAATCCGCGACTGGGCGGCCGCGCTGTGAACTGGTCGCAGACCTGGGCCTCGTTCGTCGACTGGTGCCAGGTGCCGCCCCTGCCGTCCAGCTGGTGGCTCCTCGGGGTCGCTGTCATCGCAGCCGCCGGCGGCTGGTGGTGGCCGCATTGGGCCACCATCGCCCACGAAATGGGCCATGCCGGGAGCGCCCTGCTGCTGGGCGGCAGGGTGTCCGGCATCAAGCTGCATTCCGACATGGGCGGCGCGACCTACTCCCGGCAGCGGCCGCTGGCGCAACTGGTCAGCCTGACAGCCGGGTACCCGGCACCCTCGCTGGCCGGCTGGGGTCTGGCGACGCTCTACGTCCACGGCTGGTCCGGCGCCGCTGTCGCCGGGCTTGCCGCGGTCCTGCTGCTCGCGTTGCTGATGCTCCGGTCCGCCTTCGGGCTGATCACCATCGGATCCGCACTCGGGCTCGTCGCCCTGGGTGTCCTCGTGCCGCCCGCCACCGCGGCCGTGGTCGCCGGTTTCGCGGTCGCGCTGATTGCCGGCGGTGCCCGCGGAATCTGGATGGCCTGGCGCGTCTGGCATTCCAAGGACGGCGCCGACACGGACGCCGCGCAGCTCCGCCGGATCCTGGTGATCACACCGCAATGGGCCTGGCTCGTCGGCTGGACGGCGCTGTGGGGTTTCACCGTGTACGCAGCGGCCACCGGACTCGCCGGAGCCTGAGAGGCTGCCGGGGAGCCCCCGCGCATATTCAGGAGATGGAACTGGACACGCTCCATCGCAGCACGGCCCCGGTGGCTCCAACGGCGTTCGGCCTGACCCCGGAACCGCCGGTCAAGCGGTGGAAGGGCTGCGAGGCGTTCCGCGACGGCCTCGAAACAGCCCTGGCAGCAATCGGTCTGGCGCACGCGACCGAAACCACCGCCGGGTACTGGACGGCTGTCGGTTACGGCTCCGCCGCCGGTGAGGACCGGATGATCGGACGCGTCCGGTTCGGCATCCTCGGATCGGACGACGCGGACGCACACCCCTGCGCTGTGGCCTCCCAGAAGATCGCGCTCGCCCTGCAGGGCCGTGGACTCGCCGCACACCAGGACGACCAACGGATCTCGGTTGTCGCCCCTTTCGCCTGGCAAGGCGCCTGAGCAGCCAGCCGCTGGTTTGACAGAAGTGATCCGCTTGCGGACGCCGTCTGTCAGTCGCCGGTGTCTCGACGAACCGGTCCCGCGCATATCCACGCCGTGACGGTTCCCAGCGTTCTGCACCCACGTCAGACGGCCGGCACCCCCGTCGGAGGACAGTTCACCCGCGTGCAGCGCGCCGAAGGCGGCTCGCTGGACGATGAGAACCTCGCGCCCGACCTGCACATCATGGGTGTCACCGACGAACAGACCGAGTGCGACAAGTGCGGCAAGGTCGAGCTGAAGCGGACCGTGATCGTGCACGACGAGGACGGCAACGAACACGGCCGCTACGGCACCTCCTGCGCCAGCAACATCCTCGGCGTGAAGTGGACGGCCCCAGACGTCGACAAGCTCGAGCTCAACCGCCGGCGGCAGGTGGTTTCCGACATCCGCAAGGCCGGTGGGCATCTACTCAAGGGTGACGCCGCCATGGCCGCGGAACTGCTGGCCGACGCCCGGACGACTGGTCTGCACCGTCCCGACGAGACGAAGAAGTGGGACGAGCTCTTCGCGCAGGTTCCGCCCGAGGTCTACGCCCACCGGCCGCCCTTCATCGCTCGGCTCGGTATTGAACGGACTGCACCGGACACGTCTGCACCGGTCGACTCCGGGACAGTGATGGTGACCGATTCCCTGCGCAAAGCAACGGTTTTCACCCCAGGGGTGATCGACGCCAACGCCCGGTGGGCCTACACCAACGGTCAGTGCATGGCGCTCGCCGTGGCGTTGTCGGCCCGAACCGGATGGCCGATCGCCACCAGAACCTGGATCGACGACGACTCCGACGATGAGGACGGGCATCCCGACGATGACGGTCAGAGGGCCAGGGTCGAGTACCTGAT
>JBBQGJ010000661.1:0-3261 GCA_038322925.1 Mycobacteriales bacterium | reverse complement strand
GATGTCGGGGTGATCGCGGTGACCGCCGGCGGTGGCCCGGCCAGGGTGTACCCGGTGACATCCACCAACAGGTGCGCCGAACCGGCCGACCCGTTGAACAACGAGATCTTCCCGTCCACCCCGACCGGCACGATCACCGTGTTCGGGATGTTCTGCCCCGCCCCGAAATTCAGGTTCGAGGTATTCGTCTGCGCGATCCCGGTCGGCCACACAGTGACATACCCCGGCGCCTGCGGCGCCACCACCGTCACGTTCAACACCACCGCCGCCACCCCGACACCCGGCAGCCCACCATGACCGGTGACCTGCACGGTCGCCGTCCCCGACGCCGGTACCGCACCGACGATCTGCTGATTCACCCGCGAATCAGCCACCCGCGCCGGCGTCACCGACACCACCGCCCCCGCCGCGGACGGGACACCGGCCACCGTGTACCCGGTGACATCCACCAACAGGTGCGCCGAACCGGCCGACCCGTTGAACAACGAGATCTTCCCGTCCACCCCGACCGGCACGATCACCGTGTTCGGGATGTTCTGCCCCGCCGCGAAATTCAGGTTCGAGGTATTCGTCTGCGCGATCCCGGTCGGCCACACAGTGACATACCCCGGCGCCTGCGGCGCCACCACCGTCACGTTCAACACCACCGCCGCCACCCCGACAGCCGGCAGCCCACCCTGCCCGGTGACCTGCACGGTCGCCGTCCCCGACGCCGGTACCGCACCGATGATCTGCTGATTCACCCGCGAATCAGCCACCCGCGCCGGCGTCACTGACACCACAGCGCCCGGCACAGCAACCGTCGCCGCCGCAACTGCCGCCGGCCGGATCGGCTCCACGGCGTCCGCCGACCCCGCCGTCAACGACACCCCCACCACCAGCGCCACCACGACCGCGCACACTGACCGGAACACCTGACGCCGCATCTGAACCCCCCAGCGGCAACCTCGAAACCGACCCCGACCCGGCCCCCAGGGACGGGACCGCATCCGGCGCCGTACGGTCGCCATCACCGAACACCATAAACGCGCCAACCACACCCACAATCGGGACCAAATCCCATCCCCCCACAGGACTTTCGACCCCCCACGACACCATCACCCCACTCACCCGTCACCCACCCGAGCCCACACCACCCCAACGAGGCGCCGACCACCACGCCCCGGCGTTCGGACACCCTCCCAGTCGTCCACCACAGTGAAAGCGAGATCCGACGATGGTTACCCGTCTCACACCCAGCCTGCGCAAAGCGATGTCGCGAAACTGCCCGACGCTCGCCGTCGACTCAGTGGGCCGCGCTCGCTGAGGCCCGACCGTCACGTGCCCACGCCTGAATCACCGCCCCGACCGGCCGCGGCGCCAGCATCGGCAAGGGCCGCAATTTCCTCCCAGCCCGGCTCCGTGCCGTCGGGTCGGTCTTGCGGAAAGTCGCCTCGAACGCCATCCACTCCCTGCGACCGTGTCCAGGCGCTCGTCGTACCGCTCGTGCAGCGCACCTGGAGGGCTTCCCTACGGCCGACGCCACCGCGCAGTCGATCGGCACGGCGCTGCAGGTGGGCCTCGTCGTGGCGTTGCTGGCGCTGAGTTCGCGACTCCCGGCGGACCGTGCCGCCGCGCCGGTGTGATGTGCTCGCGCTGAGCAACGCGCTCATCGCCGAACTGCCGACCGGCGCTGTGCCCGCCACCCGCAGCCCGCCACCCGCCACCCGTCGCCGACCATCCGGCGCTGATCTGGATCGAGGGCGTATGACCGCCGCGTCACCCCGCCGCCCGGAGACCATCGCCGTCACGGCGGGGCGTCCCACCGCCGCGCCCGGTGAGCCACTGAACGTCCCGCTGGTGCTCGCCTCGAATTTCCGGGCCGGCACCCCCGATGCGCCGGTCACCGAGTACTCGCGGGACGGCGGCACCGCGACCTGGCACGCGCTCGAAGCAGCGGTCGGCGCCCTGGAGGGCGGCATCGCCGCGGCCTTCGCCTCCGGGATGGGCGCGGCGACCGCCCTGCTGGACCTTGTCCCGGTAGGCGCCAGGGTGGTGGTGCCCACCGACTCCTACAGCGGGGTGCGCGCGCTGCTCTTCGACGGCACGGCACTCGGGCGGTGGAACGTCGACCAGGTCGACATCACCGACACGGCGGCCACCGTCGCTGCCGTCGCCGGTGCCGGCTCCGACGGCAGCGGGCGGCCGGCCGATCTGTTGTGGCTGGAATCGCCGACCAATCCACTGATCGACGTCGCTGACCTGACAGCTTTGTGTCGCGCGGGTCGGGAGGCCGGTGCGCTGGTGGTCGTCGACAACACCTTCGCCACCCCGCTCGGACAGCAACCCCTCACCCTCGGCGCGGACCTCGTCCTGCACAGCGCGACCAAGTTCATCGGCGGGCACTCGGACTTGCTGACCGGGATCGCCGTCGCGGCGAGCCGGGACATGGCCGCCCGGCTGGTCCGTCGCCGGCAATTGGCCGGCGCGACACCCGGTGCACTGGAGGCTTTTCTGGCGTTGCGTGGACTCCGGACGCTGCCCGTCCGACTGGCCCGCGCGCAGGAATCGGCGGGGGTGTTGGCCGCCCGACTGCTGGAGCATCCGGCCGTTGAGCGCGTCCGGTATCCGGGACTGGCCGACGATCCCGGGCCCGCGCTCGCCGCACAGCAGATGAACGGATTCGGCGCCATGCTGTCCTTCGAGGTGAGCGGCGCCGCGGCGGCCGATGCGGTCTGCCGGGCGCTCCGGGTGGTCACCAACGCGACCAGTCTCGGTGGGGTGGAGAGCACCATCGAGCGGCGCGCGAAACTGGCTGGACAGGAACATATTCCGCCCGGTCTGCTGCGATTCAGTGTGGGCGTGGAGCACGTGGAGGATCTCTGGGACGACCTGTCGGCGGCGCTGGCGGCCGGTTGACCGGGCAGGTGCCGAACGATCAGTGTGAAGCCTGCTCGGCAGGCCGCCGGACGGCCCCGTCGTCGCGGACGGCCGCATCGGTGCCGACGGCCGCATCGGTGCGCTTCTTCGGGAGCGTCGGCCGCCACGCGGGCGGGTTCGCGGCGAGCGCGGCGGGCGGCGGCAATTGCCTGGCCGATCCGCGGAAGACGACGAAGTAGGTGATCAGGATGATCGCCAGGGGTAACTGGTCAGGGGTAGCCGGGTAGCCAGGGGTTTCTGCTGGTCAGCTGGGTGAGTGCGATGAGCATGGGGTGGCCGTGTTTGGCGGTGGTTTGGATGTAGCTGCGGGGTTTGGCGAAGTTCTGGGCGCCGGTGAGGGTG
>JBBQGJ010000660.1:0-3264 GCA_038322925.1 Mycobacteriales bacterium | reverse complement strand
GCTGCTGATCAAGGGTGCCACCGTCGCGCCGACGCGCATCCACGGTGCGTCCGCGCCGGGCGTGGACCTCGGCACGAGGAACGACGTCGGGGACGCAAAGGAACGCCACCCACACGGATCCGTCGGCTGACGGGACTGAAGATGCGAGCGGTCGTCTGCACGCGGTACGGACCGCCGGAGGTGCTCCGGCTCCAGGATCTCCCGACTCCGACTCCCCCGGAAGAACGAGGTGCGCATCCGCATTCGGGCGACTTCTGTGACGTCGAGCGACTGCTACCTCCGCGGGCTGAGGCTGACTCCCGCCTACCGGATCATGGCGCGGCTGACATTGGGGTGGGATGCGCTAAGACAACCGGTACTGGGCATGGTGCCGTCAGGGGAAGTGGCTGCGGTCGGATCGGACGTCCGGTCGTTCGAGGTCGGTGACCGGGTATTCGGCTTCAACCGACACCGCTTCGGGACGTACGCGCAGTATGTGTGCTGGCCGGGTGACGGACTTCTGGCCACCCGACCTGCCACCCTCACCGACGAGGAAGCCGCGGCCGTTCCCTACGGTGGCCTTCTCGCTCTGCACTTCTTGCGCAAGGCCGGCCTTCGAGCCGGACAAACGGTCCTGGTCTTCGGGGCGTCCGGAGCGGTGGGCACGTCCGCCGTGCAGCTTGCCCGGCACATCGGCGCGCAGGTGACCGGCGTCTGCAGCACCGCGAACATCGCACTGGTGGCATCTCTGGGCGCCTCGACCGTGGTCGATTACACCGCGCAGGACTTCACGGACCGAAATGAACGGTACGACCTGATCTTCGACGCCGTCGGAAAACGCAAAAGCGCTACCGCCCTTCGCCGGTGCCGGCACGTGCTCACTCCCGGCGGCGCCTGCACCTCGGTCGACGACGGGACACCGAAACTCCGCCGCGACGACCTGGTGTCGCTCGGCGAGCTCGCCACGAACGGTGATATCCGGCCAGTGATCGACCGCACCTACGCCCTGGACGACATCGTCGACGCACACACGTACGTCGACAACGGGCACAAGCGCGGCAACGTGGTCGTCACCCTGCCGTAGCTCTCCCAAGGGGTTCCCAGACCCCGCACTGAAGGCCTCCGCAGGCGGATCGACTACCGGGTCTCGCTGGGCAACGGGGACGGAACCCTTGTCCCGCTGGCACGATGGGGTCGTGATGACGAACGGCCCACGTGTAATCGGGATGCTGGGCGGGATGAGCTGGGAGTCCAGCGCGCAGTACTACCGGCTTGCCAACGAGCTCGTGCGAGAGCGGCTGGGTGGGCTGCACTCGGCACGAGTGTTGCTCGCGTCGGTGGACTTCGCCGAAATCGAGCAACTACAGACCAGCGGCCGGTGGGACGAAGCCGGCCAGCTGCTCGCCGAAGCGGCCAAGCGGCTGGAAGCCGGAGGCGCTGAGCTACTGTTGATCTGCACCAACACGATGCATAAGGTCGCTGATCAGGTTCAGGCCGCGGTCGATATCCCACTGCTGCACCTCGTCGACGCCACCGCGCAGGCGATCACCCAGGCCGGGCTGAGCACGGTTGGGCTGCTGGGTACCGCCTTTACCATGGAGCAGAACTTCTACCGCGACCGACTGGCCAGCCACGGCTTCAAGGTGCTCGTGCCATCTGCGGACGATCGAGCGGAGGTGCACCGCGTCATCTACGACGAGCTGTGCGTGGGTTTGCTGCGCGAGGAGTCACGGCAGGTCTATCGCGACGTCATCACGCGCCTGGTCCTGGCGGGCGTCGAGGGCGTCGTGCTCGGCTGTACCGAGATCGAACTGCTGATCTCTGCGGCGGACAGCTCAGTTCCGATCTTCCCGACTACCCGCCTGCACGTTGAGGCCGCCGTCGATGCATCTCTGAACGCACCTGCTACCGCCTGAGCGTCCCACTGCCCGATCGTCACCCGACGGCGACCCTAGGACACATCGTCCGGGTTCATTCGGCCCCACCCGCGATCGCCCATTCTGAGCAACGCGAAATCGCAGC
This sequence comes from Mycobacteriales bacterium, assembly GCA_038322925.1. Taxonomy (GTDB): domain Bacteria; phylum Actinomycetota; class Actinomycetes; order Mycobacteriales; family Nakamurellaceae; genus Nakamurella. Next base: position 1,263 of record JBBQGJ010000660.1, on the reverse strand, counting down.
AAGTATCCGTTGCACCGTCGCGCCCGACAACAGCCGGCCCTGCTCAGTCGCGACGGTCAGACCCAGCCGCTGCGCCCCGACGCCGGATTGGTCAGCGACGCATGCCCAGGAACTCCAATGCCACCACCGGAGTGAACTCGCTTTGCATCATCGCCCGGCGGTGAGGAACCACGAGATGGGAAGGTGGTAGCCCACGGCGCACAGGGTGTATGGGCTTGTAACGGATGAATCACCAGCAGGCGAAGACACGGTCGAAGCGCCGACCGGGGGTCAGGGGTGAGCGTGGAGAAAGTCGACGACAGCGCGGTTCCATTGCTCGGGGGCTTGGACGTGTCCGCAATGCCCGACTCCAGCCAGCTGCACCAGCAGCGAACCCGGGATTTGCGCGTGCAACGCGTTTGCGACTGAAGTGGACGCGCGGACGTCGGCGTCCCCGTACAACAGCAACGTCGGCACGCCGATGCGAGGCAATACGGGCCGCAGGTCTACCTGGGCGATGTGGGTGAGCATCGCTCGAGTGGTGGCGGGCCGGGCCCGGGTGATCATTTCGATCTGTTCGTCGACCTGCCCTTGCGGGGCATCGGCCGGCAACAGGGTGGTGACGAATTCCCGAGCCACCTCGTCGGCCGGGCGGTTCAGGTTCCGCAGGGTGAGCCGAATCCGGCGCTGCACCTCCGCCGGTGGCAGCGACCCGGCCCAGCCGGCGTAGGCGGACGCCAGAACCAGCGAACGCGCAGCCATCGGATACCGCGCAGACAGGGCGATCCCCAGGATGCTGCCCAATGACAGGCCCACCACATGCGGGTGGTCAAGGCGCACCGCCTCGATAAACCCTGCAAGGGTGTCGATCAGGTCGTCGAGACCGTAGTCGGGGGAGGGCAGATCATCGGAGTCGCCGCAGCCGGGAGCATCCCAGGCGATCACGGTGAACTCGGCCGCGAAGGCGTCCAGCTGGCGCCGCCAGTCCCTGCTATCGGCCATCGCGCCGTGCAACAGCAGCACTGGCGGGCCGCTGCCCGTGCGGCGGAACGCGATACGCAACCCGTTGACACGGACGCGGTCCATCACCCCGTCCTACCACGCCGCCAACCCTCGAGCAGCGGGGCTGGTTGTCGCCATCCCGGATGCCGAACCGCAGTCGAGCCGCCCGCGGGCTCGATTCGGGACTTCCGAGTTCATGATCATTGTCGTGCCGCAGGGGATCGGCTTGCGGCACCTGACAAACAGGGGTTAGGCGTCCGGCCCGTTGGCCTGAAGCTCCAG
>JBBQGJ010000659.1:0-3268 GCA_038322925.1 Mycobacteriales bacterium | reverse complement strand
GCTTGATCGGCGATCTGGCCGTGTATCTCACTACGGCGACGGAGCTGGGCCTGGGTCTCTTCCCCGCGGGCCAGGTCGTGCAGCGGAGCGCCGTGATCTTCCTCGCCTTCATGCCCACCCAATTGCCGCTGGCGCTGCTGGAGGGCGTTCTCACCGGGGGGATCCTGCGCTCGCTGGCCGAACTGCGCCCCGACGTGGCGGCACGTCTGCACCTGGTGACGCCCGGAACCCAGGGTCTGACCGCGGCGCCCGGCCCCCTGTATGTGTCCGGGGCGGCGTCGCGTGCGGCCAGGCCTCCGCTGCATCATCGTGCCCGTTCGTGGTGGGGCGCGGCGGCCGGGCGCAGCAAGGCGATCGTCCTGGCGGTGCTGGGCGTGGCCGCCGCCGTCGTAGTGTGGGCGTTCGTGTGGGCGGTGGCCGTTTCGGCGGGCGGCTGGATCGGCATCGACAAGGGGATCATGGAGCGGACTGCGGCACAGCAGGGCCGTCCTGCGTGGCGTCCCTTCATCAATCCCGACGTGGGCGATCTGCTGCTCTACGTGTTCTTTCTTGGGGCGTTTGTGGCAGGCGTGGCGATGGGTTGGATCGTGCGCGGGTTGCGCGCCGCCGCCACCGCGCGCGGTGCTGACGAGGCCGGCACCAACCAGACCGACACCGTCGCGCTTCGCGACGCGGCGTCCAAGGTCGGCGGTACTCCGTCATCCAGACGTGGCGGGCGGCGTGTCGTCGCGGGCGCGATAGTCGGGGTGCTGCTCGTCCTGGCGCTCTGGGCCTGGGCGGCGCCCGGCTTTACGGTGGGCCCAGTCACCGGAGCCGATGTGGCAGCGGCGTTCGGCGCGGTTGCGCATCCGACCCACCAGAAGGTGCTCAGCTCTCGGGGAGGCGATGTCGTTCTCTTCGTCTTCATGATCGCGGGTCTGGTAGCGGGGATGTTCACCGGCTGGAAGGTGCGGGGACGCTCCTCGCGCCCGATGCGCCTGCCCCACTTCCACCTGCACGACGTGCGCACACATGACCGGCTGACCTGGCAGCCCCGCAGGCTGCAACGTGTAGATGCCCGCCTCAAGCTGGCGGTGGTCGTGGCGCTGCTTGTGACGAACCTGCTGGCCGGGTGGACCGTCTCCCTGGCCTTGCTCGTCATCGCAGCGACGCTTCTCCTCGCATGGCAGCGTGTGCGCCCGCCCGCCTTGTTCATCCGCCTGGTGCCTGCTGTGATCGTGGCCACGATGCTGGTGCTGCTGCGTGGGTTGACCATCCCGGGCCGCGGCCTCTTGAGTCTGCATCTGCCCGGCCTTGCCACGGTGGGCTTCACTGTGGAGGGCGTGGCCGCCGGCGCCGCACTGGGGCTCGTGGTGCTGGCCGGAGTGATGTTGATGCTGGTCCTCGGGTTGACGACACCCCTGCCGGCCTTGCTCTCGGCGTTGCGTTGGTATCGGGTGCCCGCGTTGCTGGTGGAGATCGGCATGTTGATGTACCGCTATCTCTTCCTGTTCGTGGAGGAAGCCGGACGGATGCGTCAGGCGCAGCGTCTGCGCGGGCCGAGGGTCTCCTGGTCGCGGGCCATGGGCGGGTTCAGCCGCCTGGGGGCGAACCTTCTGATCCGGTCGTTCGACCGCTCGCAGCGGGTCTACGACGCGCAGCGTCTGCGGGGGGGCTCGTGACCTCCCTGGGCCCGTGGGGCGAGCAGCGGATCGACGGGGCTTCGCTCTCTCTGGAGAAGGTGAGCTACGCGTATCCGGGCGGAGTCACCGCGCTGGATTGCGTCGACGTACGCGTGGAGTCCGGTGAGTTCACCGCCATCATGGGCGCCAACGGAGGCGGAAAATCAACCCTTCTTAAGCTGATCGTGGGTCTGTTGCACCCGTCGGAGGGCAGGGTCAGACTCGACGACCTGGTGGTCTCGTCGGAGACCTTCAACGAGGTGGCGGCCACCGTCGGCTACCTCTTCCAGGACCCGAACGACCAACTCTTCTGCCCCACCGTGGCAGCCGACATCGCCTATGGGCCAGAGAACCTCGGTCTTGACGCCGCCGAGGTGGAGCAGCGGGTGTTGTGGTCCGCCGACATCTGCGGCGTAAGCGATCTGCTGGGTCGGCCGATCCACGCCCTGAGCTACGGGCAGAAGAAGCGCGTGGCGCTCGCGGGGGTGCTGGCTATGGGCCCACGGGTGCTGGTGCTGGACGAGCCCACCGCCAGTCTGGACCCCATGGCCGAGGCGGGACTCATGCGCCTGCTAAAGTCGTTGAACCAGCAGGGGCTGACGATCGTCATGGCCACTCACGACGTCGACCTGATCCCCCTCTATGCTCATCGCATAGTCTTGCTCCGCGCGGGGGCGGTGGCGGCGGAAGGGAAGTTGGAGGAGGTCTTCGCCGTCGGGACCCACCTGGAGAGTTGCGATCTGCGCATGCCGCGCATCTCCTATCTGTTCGATATCTTCAGCACCGAAGCGACCCGGCCTCTTACCGTGGGTCAGGCCCGAAAGGAACTGGTGCGCATGGTGGAGCGGGGACAGCTCGACTTGGTCCCCATCCTGCTGCGCGGCGTCGCCGGGGGGTCGGCGGGATGAGTGATCTGCGACGCGGCTACACCACAGGGGCGTGCGCCCAGGCGGCTACGGCCGCGGCGGCGGTGTGGGCGGGCCGCACGGAAGCGGCTGCCGGCGCGGCGGCTGTGGGCATCGTGACCACAGTGCCACGGGAAGGCCTGGTGGAGATCGATCTCCCCGGAGGCGAACGGGCGGTGTTCCCCTACCATGTCGGTGAGGACGGCACCGCCTGGGTGGTCAAGGATGCCGGTGACGATCCCGATGTCACTCACGGCCTGGCCATCGGTGCCCGGGTGGAGGACTCGCCGGGGTTCTTCGCCGTCCTGGGTGGCGTCGGAGTCGGCACGGTCACACTGCCCGGCCTGTCCATCGCGCCCGGCGCGCCGGCCATAAACCCGGTGCCCCGAGAGGCGATCCTGGCGGAGCTGCTCCGTCTGCGACCGCACGGAGCGTCGGCGACCATCTCGGCTCCCGGTGGTGAAGCGCTGGCGAAGAAGACCTTGAACCCGCGCCTGGGCATCGTGGGGGGCATCAGTATCCTGGGCACGACCGGCCGCGTGGAACCCTGGTCGGTGGACGCGATGCGCGACTCTCTCGTTCCGCAGCTGGATGTGGCTCAGGCGCAGGGTCGCACCGACTTGGTCTTCGTGCTGGGGTCGAAGGGCCGCCGCCTCGCCGGCGCGGCGGGAGTCGATGAGCGCGACGTGGTCGAGACCGCCA
>JBBQGJ010000658.1:0-3271 GCA_038322925.1 Mycobacteriales bacterium | reverse complement strand
GGGACGCGAACGGCGGCTGGGCCGGGTGGTTCGTCATCGCCGGCGGGGTCGCCGCGCCTGGCAGCACGGTGACGGCCATCGCCAGGATGCCCGAGCACATCGACGTCTTCGCCGTCGGCTCGGACGTGGTGATCTACAGCGCCTGGTGGGACGGTGCCACCGGGTGGTCGGGCTGGTTCCAGCTCTCCGTCACCTGACCACCGACACCAAACCACCGACTCCAGGAGCCTGGCCGGTGACCTGTACACACTGCGCATCCCCGACGACATCACTGCCAGGGCCGGCCGTCTCAGTTGGCGGCCGGGGAAGCTGCACGCCCTGCGGCCGGTGTTCCGTGAGCTCGGTCACCCGGCCGCGTTCGTCTACGAAGCCCTCGAATCACGTCCCGTCCGGCCGCAACTCAGCTTCGACCTCACCATGGTGACCGGGCTATCCCGGACCGCGGTGTACGAAGCGCTGGAAACCCTGGGCGCGTGGTGGCTGGTGCAGCCCGTCCGCGGCCGGTGGGCCCTACTGGGCTGGCTACGCAACCACCCCGGTGTGGAGGTGATCTGCCGGGACCGGGCCGGCCGGTACGCCGACGGCGCCCGTGATGGTGCGCCCGACGCGATCCAGGTCGCCGACCGGTGGTATAGAGGCCAAGAGCCGACGAGCTTGCGCTGGACGCTGATCAGGGCGAATCACGGTCAAGGAGCTGCGGGATTATCGGCGCAACCGCTTCGTGATCGGCTCGATGACGGTGTTGCCGCTGCTGTTCATAGGCAGGACGTCGGTGTCCAGCGCCAACTTCAACAATGACATCGGACTCTCGCTTCTGGACACATGCTGGTAATTCCGGCGTTCCTGCCCTCCACGCTGGCCGCCTACTTGGTGGTCGGAGAGCGGGAGCAAGGCCCGCTGGAGCCGGTCCTGATCACCCCCGTCCGCCGCGAGAAGTTCCCCATCGGCAAGGCGCTGGCCGCGTTCATCCCGACAACCGTGATCTCTAGACACGGTCTTTGGCATCCTCGCCGCGGCCCTTTTTGCCCATCCAGTGATCGCCTCGGCGATCTACGCACGCACGCATGAGCCGGTCCAGTTGCTGCTCACCCCGCAGCTGGCGGGCTGGGGTCTGGGTCGGGATCGCGGTCTCTGCCCGCTGCTCGGATGTGCGCGTCGCCCAACAGCTGAGTGTCCTCGGGAGGCTGCCGTTGCTGGCCTTCCTGGCGCTGATATCGCCGAACGTGATCACAGTGTCGACCGCTATCGCGATCGGGCTCGCCGCCCCCCTGCTGACTGTGGACCTGCTCGCCTGGCGGGTAGCCGCGGCGATGTGCGACCGCGACGACCCGTGACCGGCAAACATGGATGACGCATGCCCGGGCCCGACGCCGAGCATGCAGGCGCTTATGCCGGCGGTTTTCCGGTGCCCTGCTTGACCTTGCCGGCCGCTTCCCTCGCCGGCGGGGTAACCGGTCGGGCGCCCTGGAAGCACGGTCACGGAGCGGTCGGGGTGGCGGCCGGCGACTGCCCGCCCGCGTCCGCCGCGGCCGTCGACGCCGGGGGGGATTGAGCGGTGCCCTGCCAGCAGATGACCGGGTGCTCGACGGCGGGGCGGAGATACTGGAGCCCACGGTCGGGCTCGGGCTCGGGGTGACGGATCGTTCTCGGTCATCGGTGATGACCGCGCTGAACCAGGACTTCTCCAACGACCCGCAGCAAGGTTGCAGGCCGCCGATGCCTGTTGCGCCGTTATCGTCAATGGCTTGCTCCCACGCTGCGAATGGCATTTGGCTTGTCACCCCTTTTGGCGAAGACATTTCCGAGGCCATTGATACCGCCACTTTCGCCGAGGGCGGCGGCCTTGCGGTACCAGGTCAGCGCGCCGTCCAGGTCCGGCGGCTGCAACCGGTCGGCCAGCGGGGGTCATTGGTTTTCGGTCCGGTTCGTGGAACCGTGGGTGCACGCATCCGGGAAGGGACGGGGACCTGAAATGCATAGTTCCGTCACGACGGATGCCGCACCGCCGGTGCCCGTGCTCAAGAGCCACCCGCTGCTGGGGGCGGCGCTGGAGGTTCGTCGGGACTATTTGGGGACGTTGATGCGGGCAGCCCGGGAGGTGGGTGACGTTGCCCGGATCAATGTCGGACCACCCGGCTGGCGCACCACGTTCTACAGCGTGTCCTCCCCCGATGCGGTCCTGCAGGTTCTTGGCCAACCGGAGCTGTATACGAAAAACACCCCCGCTTACAGCCAGGTGCGGCTCGCCCTGGGCAACGGAATGTTGACCAGCGAAGGTGAGGTATGGCGGCGCCAAAGACGCTTCCTGGCACCGGTCTTCACCCGCCGGCGAATCGAAACCAGCTACGCCCGCATCATGGTCGAAGAGGCACAACGTCTCGTCGCCCAGTGGACCGACACCGCGACCACGGGCGGCGCCGTCGACGTCCACGCCGCGATGATAAAGGTGACCTCAAGGATCATCGGCCGGATCCTGTTCGGAGCCGACATGACCGCCACCATCCCAAGAATCATGGCGGTGTCCTTCGTCAACGAAGCGGTGATGATGCGCGGACTGGCCCCGCACGCCATGCCGATGTGGGTGCCGACCCCAGCCAACCGTCGACTGACTGCGGGACTGACGGAGATCCGCGCGGTGGTCGCCGACATCGTGAGCGCCCGCCGCGCCAGCCGGAACGAACCTTCCGGTGACATGCTGGGGTTGCTGCTCGAGGCACGGGACGAGGAAAACGACGGCGATCGGCTTACCGATCAGGAAGTCGCCGACCAGGTGCTGATCTTCCTGCTCGCCGGCCACGAAACCACCGCTACCACCCTGGCCTGCGCCTTCATTGAGCTCGCCCGGTCCCAGGAGTGGCAGCGGGCCATCCACGGCGAGCTGTCCCAGGTGCTCGACGGTCGTCCACCGACCGGACCGGACGTCGCCGCGCTCCCGATCACGGGTTGGGCGGTGCGCGAAGCGATGCGCATGTACCCGGCGGCGCACAGTGTCGGTCGCCGCGCCGAAACCGATGACGTGCTGTGCGGCCACCGGATCCCGGCCGGTTCCAACGTGGTCGTCTCCCCATGGGCGGTGCACCATTCACCGAAAGTCTGGGACCAACCCGATGTGTTCGACCCCGCACGCTTTGACATAGCGGACGGGCAACACCCCGGCGGTCACCGGTACGCCTGGTTTCCCTTCGGGGCCGGTCCCCACACTTGCGTCGGAATGCAACTCGCCATGCTCGAGGCACCCTTGGTCCTCGCCACCATCCTGCAGGCCTTCCAC
>JBBQGJ010000657.1:0-3299 GCA_038322925.1 Mycobacteriales bacterium | reverse complement strand
CCGGCAAGTGGAACCGGCGCCAACCCGACACGACAGTCGGGCCCACAGCCAACTCTCGGAGTCGAAGCCCTTACCCCGCAGCACATCTCAACCACATCAAGCCGTCATCCGAAACCGCGCGAAAAATCCAGGTTAGCACGCTTGTAGCCAAGCTACTAACACTTTCGGTGGGAAATCCGACAGGCTCGGCGGACGTGATTGTTTAGCTGAAATCCGCTGCCTGAGTTCGGGTTTCGCGTTCCTAGTCGTCGGCCTCTCAATCGAAATCGTCCTGCACCGCACGCGAACCCATGAATTCTGGACCATGTCGGAGATATTGGCAGGTTGCCATTGTCTGCATGTCTGCATTTCTGCATGTCGGCGTGGCCGCTGAGCCGCCAGCACCCCGCGGCCGCTCGGCGGTGGGCCGATCAACGCTGCGGTGGTTTCGTCGATCCCGGTGTACACGAACCGGTCGAGTTCGGCCCGGCCCGGCGCCGCCAGCGCGGCGTACCTGGCGTCGGCCAGGTCGGCGGCCGCGTCCACGATCTGCTGCAGGGTGGCGGTCAGATCAAGACCCGAGGACACCGCCAGCACCGCCCGCATCACCGCGTCGAATCGGGCCCGCTCCGCCACCGACGAGGTCACCGCAGCGGCGCCGTCCCCGCCGGCCACGCGGGCCGCGGCGTGGTTAGGTTAGGTCGATCAGGGCGCAGTCGACGGCGGTCAGCCGCTGCCCGGTGACCTCCGCGAGGGCGCCCGCGATATCACAGGTGATACCGGACCAGCGGAGCCGTTTCTGGGTGAGCCGGGCGTCCGACGGGCTGACCTCGATCAGCAGGATCCGCAGCGGCCGCGCCACCTCCAGCGCCGCCGGCCCCGACACGGTCGGTGCAGGCTGCACGAGCGCTGCCGGCCCCGCCACGGCCGGTGCGGCGGGTGTCTGGCCGGTGACTGGTGCCGGTGGGGTCATCGTGTTCCTTCCTGGGTGGGTGGCAGGGTGACGGTGTCGAGCCAAAACGCGCTGATGATGTCGAAGGTGTGGGCCAGCGCGGTGAAGCCCATGGGTTTGACCAGGTAACAGTTGGCGTGTTCGCGGTAGGCCAGCTCGATCTCCGGTGGCGCCGCCGAGGTGGTCAGGATGATCACCGGGATGGTGTGCAGGTCGGGGTCGGTTTTGATCGCGGTGAGGACGTGCCGGCCGTCCACGTGGGGCAGGTTCAGGTCCAGCAACACCAGACCCGGCCGGGGGGCGTTCTGGTACGGGGGCTGGTGGCGGAGGTAGGCCATCGCGGTGTCACCGGCGGTGATGACGTCCATCCGGGTGATACCGGCCGCGGAGGACGCTTCCAGGGTGAGGCGGATGTCGGCGGGGTTGTCCTCGATCAGCAGGACCGGCACCAGCCGGCGACCCAGAACCGTTGTGCGGGTCGCAGTTTCGGTAGTGGTCATCGCAGCACCCACCGGTCGGGGTCATCGCAATCCGCGGCGGCCCGCGGATCGAGGGCGGTGCCCGGGGTGGCGGCGGGGATGGTGAGGGTGATCCGGGTGCCGCCGCCGGGGTTGTCGGCGATCGTGATGGTGCCTTGGTGGCGGTGCACGATCTTCTGCACGACGGCCAGGCCGACGCCGGTGCCGGGGTAGGCGTCCCGGGAGTGGAGTAGGTGACATCTTTTCAATGCCTGACCATTTCGTGCGCTGTGTGCGATCTGGCTGCCTGGGAGGAGTACGTCGTCCATTTCGACAGCGAACGTGAACTTTGGGAGTGGATATCGGGGGAGGGCTGGACCGTCCGCCGCGACGACATAGTGCTCTGCCCGGCCCATTCTGCCGACGCAGATTGCGCCGAGAACGGTCACGCCTGGGACAACTGGTACGCGCTCACCAGCGACCCGGAAACTGAGTACCGGTACTGCGAGCACTGCTCCGCCGGCGAAGAGCGGCGAATCGAGCGGCAACGGCGCCCCTGTCCGTCATCCGGCTCCATGCGAGCACATCCAACTCAAGCCTGACCCCGGACAGGAGCCACCGTGAGTCGCGGCCGCCGCACCGACCTTCCAGAGACAGACTGGGCCACCAGCGCGTTGTGCGCCGACGTGCCCGCCGAGATCTTCGACGCGGCCGGTGCTCGCGTACAGACCGCGAAGGCCGCCTGCGCCCATTGCCCCGTCACGCGACAGTGCTTGCGCTGGGCGCTATCCCACGAGGTGGAGGACGAGATCTGGGGTGCCCGCACTCCCCGCGAGCGACGACGCCTCAGCATGGCCTTCGCGCTCGAGCCGCCAAGCACCGTCGCATCTGTGACGGACAAGCGCCCGCCCGCCCTTGCATCGATCCCGGCGGTTGCGTCGGCGGAATCGACGAGTGGCCCCCTACGAACACCCGCCGCTGCGGTGGCGGCATCCACTGACCGTCCTAAGTCTAAGAGGACCCAGCCACCGCGCCAGCCTGCACCGTCCATTCGGATACCCAAGACGCGCACCAAGGCGCCGGCCGAATGCGGAACCGAGGCCGGGTACAAACGACACCGCAGACTCGGCGAAGAGACCTGTGTCGACTGCCGACGGGCGGTCCGGGCCGCCCAGGAAGACCGAGCCGCCCGCCACGCGACCGGTGTCCCCGTCGCGACCCGAGCCAAAGTAGCTCCTTGCGGAACACCCGCCGGCTACAGCCGACACCGCAACCACCGGGAAGATCCCTGCGCCGCCTGTCGCACGGCAAACAACGAGTACCTGCAGGCCTACCGCACCGCGCGCCTCGCACAGTTGGCCCTCAGGGGTTGCCGTGGAGAGCGGTTTGGCCAGGTAGGTCATGGCGCCGGCGTCGAGTGCTCGCTGGATCGGGTCCCGGTCGGAGTACCGGTCAGGATGATCACCGGCGCGATCTGCTCGTCGGCGATCTAGAATACCGCCGGCCGGCCACAGCGCTCCTCGTGCAGATCGAAGGTACGCCCGCGGCGGTCGCGCGTTGTGTGTCTGGCCCTGCGCCACCGCCCACCGCCGGGTCCCGCGGTCGATGGCGAGCGTGGTGCCGCCGTTGCGGGGGGGCGGGTTTGCCGCCATCGTGATGTATCCGGGGCGCATCCGGTGCTGTCGGCAACAACCCGCGCCCCGGCGAAGGGGGGGGGGCGGGCGGGTGGGGGGGTTTGCGTGCCTGTTGAAGTATCGGGGGCGGAGCGGGTGGTGTCGCCAAAAACACGGGTCCCTGGCATGGGGGGGGGGGGGGCGGTTGGGGGGGTGGTCATCGGCAGTCATTCCGCTCAGCTGACGAGAACCGCTGCGGCAGTGACCGATCGATGGGCGTCGAAGAATTTCCACATC
>JBBQGJ010000656.1:0-3300 GCA_038322925.1 Mycobacteriales bacterium | reverse complement strand
CGGGTAAGACCACCTCCACGGCGGGTGTGCGGGCCATGTGGGAGGCCGAACACGGACCGGGCACGGTGATCGGGTTGGCCCCGTCGGCGAAGGCCGCGCAGGTGTTGGCCGCTGATCTGGGGATCGTCACCGACAACACCGCGCAGTGGTTGACCCAGCAGCACCTGCAACCGGGCCGGCGCACCCGCATCACGAGCATGACCGCCAGCCGCGAGCACGCCGCTGCAGCGGGTCGGGACACCACCAAACTCGATGCCGCGCTGGCCGCAGCGAGAGCCGAGTACGACCGGTGGCGGCTGCAACGCGGGCAGTTGCTGATCGTGGACGAGGCCGGGATGGCCGGCACCTTCGCCCTAGCGTCGCTAGCTGAGCAAGCCGAGCTAGCCGGGGCGAAGCTGCTGCTGGTCGGTGATCCGCATCAGTTGTCGGCGGTGGAAACCGGTGGCGCGTTCGGGTTGCTCACCGCGTCCCGGGCCGATCCCCCGACGTTGTCGGTGGTCCGCCGGTTCATCGACCCGGACGGCACCCGCCGCAGCTGGGAGGAGAGGGCCGCGGCCGGGGTCCGTATCGGCGACGAGGCGGCGTTCACCGCTTACGTCCGTCATGGCCGGGTCCATATCGGGAACTCACGGACATGACCGACGCCGCCTACGCGGCGTGGCTGGTCGACACCCGGGCCGGGCTATCGAGTCTGCTGATCGCAGCGGACAACGACTCTGTCCGGGAATTGAACGAACGAGCCCGCACCGACCTCATTGCGGTCGGTGCGGTCGATGACAGCGGCACGGTCAGGTTGCACGACGGTTTGAGCGCCGGCCGGGGCGACCGGGTCGTGACCAGGCAGATCGACCGGTACCTCACCGACGGCACCAGCACCGGCGGCCGGGGACGGCAGGCCGATGGGTTTGTCCGCAACGGGCAGCAATGGGTCGTGGACCGGGCCCGGCGGGACGGGTCACTCACGGTCCGGCTCCTGGGCAGCGATGGGAACCCGTCCGCTACTGCGGTGACCCTGCCCGCCGGGTACGTGCGGGCCAATGTGGAACTGGCCTACGCAACGACCGCGCACCGCGCACAGGGGATGACGACCGACACCTCTCATGTGCTGGCCGATGCCACCGTCGCCCGGGAATCGTTCTACGTGGCGATGACTCGCGGCCGCCGAGCCAACGACGCCTACCTGGTCCTGGATCCACCCAAGACCGGGCTGGGCGATCACCAGCACCCCGCCGGGTCCGCCGCCGGCGAACAGTGGACCCGCGGTGAGGTGCTGCACGCGATCGCGACCAACACCGGGGCGCAGTCCTCGGCACACGAGGTGATCGAGATCGAGCAGGACCGGGCCGGGTCCATTGAGCAGCTCGCCGCGGAAGCGGAAACCATCGCCTCCTACGCCCATGACCTGGCCGCCGGGGAACTGCTGCTCACCGTGTTCGGCGACGGGCCGGCCGTGCTTGCGTTGCTCGATGATGACCAGTTCCACCTGGTGGTCACCGCGGTCCGCTCCGCCCGCACCGCCGGGATCGACATCGACACGGCCCTGCCCGGTATCGCCCGCCCGTTGCAGGCCCGGGGCAGCAGGCTGACAGCGGTTGGCCTGGCCGACGCGATCCGCATCCACACCACCGCCACCACCACCGGTGGGCAGGGCAGATCGCGGGTGTTGATCGCCGGGATTCTGCCCGACGCCACCCCGGGTTTGACCGACCCGCAGATGCTGACCGCGCTGCGGGAGCGGTACGAGCTGATCGAGGCCCGCGCCGCCGCTGTCCTAGATCGGGACCACATCGCCGGTGCCCCATGGCTGCGGGCATTGCCCGCCGCCACTGACCGGGATACCGCCCGGTTGGTTGCGGCGTACCGGGACCGGTGGGCCATCACCGGACCGGCGCCGTTGGGTCGGGTACCGGACCGGGCCGCTTCGTTCTCCCAACACGCCGACCACCGCCGGATCAGCGCCGCCCTCACCACACCGGTTGCCCCGGCCGGGGCAACCCAGCACGCCACGGCGCCAGCGGCCCGGGCAGGTCGGTCGCTGTAACTCCCGGCCCGGTTGCTGCACCCACTGGTGAGAAGCAGTTCCGTGCACCGCCCCGGGAAGGGACCCCCATGAGTAGTAACACCCGGACCAGCAGCACGGCGGCCGCCGTGCTGATCCATCACTCGTGCGGGCATGACGCCCACCGGGATCTCTCGTTCAAGAAACCCTTCGAGCAGGCCGGATTCGCTGCCTGGCTTACCACCAAGGCGTGCCGGGACTGCGACCCGAAAGAGAAGGCCCGTCGCAGTACCTGGCTGACTGGGCGCCGAGCACAGGAGCAGGCCGCCGCGACCGCTACTGAACAACGCTTCGCGCTGACCCCACTGACCGGGCCGGACAAGATCCAGCCGTGGGCCACCCGGATCCGCGCGGACCTGATCACCGCGGCCTGGGACGCCCTGGACCTGGACGAGGACGAGTTCACCGCACTGGTCGCCGAACCCGCAGCCGAGGTCGACACCGCCGGGTGGTGGCTGGAGAACAAAGACACCACACCCGAGGAACTCCCCGCGGCGCTGACCGAACCCGGCGCCGATACCGGCACCCAGAACCCGTTCTAACCCACCCACCGAAAGGACTTTCATCATGACCGCACGCATCAGCATCGACGGAAACCTCGTCGCGGACCCCGATTTCGGGGTCGGCGACAACGGCACCAGTTGGGCGCACCTTCGGGTCGCGTCCCACGAACGCATCAAGCGGGACGGGGAATGGATTTCCACCGACCCCGAGTTCTACAACGTCACCCTGTTCGGCGAACCCGCCGAACAGGCCGCGAACGACCTACACAAAGGTGACCGGGTCAACCTGGCCGGACGCCCGCAGCTGGAAACCTTCGACCGCCGCGACGGCACCACCGGTTCCGCGATCAAGGTCTACACCCGGGCGGTCACCAAGACCACCGCCCGGGACACCACCACCGAACCGGGCGTCGAGCGGGACACCACCGTTGATCCCGGGCACACCCAGAGCCAACCCACCGTGCATCACACCCCCGAGGCCACCAGCGTTGTCGATGTCGGGAAGACCGCGGCCGCCATGCACAAGACGTTGAAGGACAACGGGTTCCGCTGGTCATCGGCATCGACCAGTTGGAACCTGCCCGCCGACATGGACGAGCACACCCGGGCCGCGCGCCTAAGTGAACTGCTCTCCACCGTCCGGGCCAACGGACGGGACCTGACCGTGGTCAATGAGCCGTCACCCACCGCTGCACCCCGGCCCGGCGCGAACGCCACCGCCGCCCCTTCCGGCGCGGA
>JBBQGJ010000655.1:0-3326 GCA_038322925.1 Mycobacteriales bacterium | reverse complement strand
ACGCGCAAACCCGACAAATCGCGTGGCGCGGAGATGGCCACACGAGCCTCAGAACCGATCGGTGGACCAAATCAGGTCGGCGCGAGACCGCAGTCTTGCACTGTCCGATGAGCGCGCCGCGAAAGACACCGCCCACCTAGGCAAGTCCTTCCCGGCCCATTGGGCGTAGGCGGCGGCGTCGGCGAAGCTGACCTGCACGACCGGGTGATCGGCCTTCCCGTCCAGCGTCGATCCGGGGCCGGCGGGCTGCGACCAGCGGGCGCCCGGGACCCACCGCCACCACTGGGAGAAGTCCCGCAGGTCCACCGGTCCCGGGGTGGGGGTGAAGACCAGCGCTCCCGGTGCCAGGTCGGCCTGCGGAACTCCCGGGTAGTCGGCGGGGTTCAGCGGTCGTTCCGCGACCGTGAGATAGCCGGTCGCGGCGACGAACTGACCGAACTCCGCGTTGGTGACCGGGTAACGGTCGATCTTGAACGCGTCGACCCGCACCCGGTGCACCGGTGCCTCGTCGGCGTAGAAGTCGGCCTCGCCCATGGCGAACTCACCGCCCGGCAGCAGCACCGAGCGGGTCCCCGCGGCCACGCTCATTGCCGGGCCAGGTGTATCCGGAGTTCGGCCTCCGTGTCCTCGATGAGCTCCCCGCTGACGTCGATCGTGACGTGCTCGATGTGTCCGGTGAAGCGGAACGGGCTCGGGTAGTCCGGGGTGATCGGTGATCCGGGGTTGGATCCGCAGGTCAGGGCACCGGGGTTGAATGCGAACGGCGTGGTGACGGGTGCCTCTGCGGCCCCCACCAAATCCCCGTCGACGTAGAGTTGCAGTCGCCCGGGCGCGCCCCGCCCGGTGGCCAGGTCAGGCTTGCCGGTGGGTTCGAACTCGAACCGCAGGACGTGCTTGCCCGCCGTCAGCGGCGCTTCGGACCGCACCCCGTACAGACCGCGGCCAACGTAGTTGTGGACGTACCGCAGGGTTCCGTCCTTGACGAACAGCGAGTACCCGCCCGCGGCGGTGCCCTGACAGAGCAGCACTCCCTCCGCGCCGCCATCGGGGATGTCGACCTCGGCGGTGATGCTGTGCGGGCGGTTCAGCACCCGCGGGCCGGCGAAGAACGGGATGGACTGGGTGTCCGGGTAGTACCGGTACTGCGGTCGTTGGGGGGCGACCAGGGGTTTCTCCGCGACCATCCGGGCCAGGCCGCTGCCGTCGATGGGCAGCACCCCGTACTTGCCGGCCTCCACGTACCAGGTGCCGATCAGCGCGATCAGCCGGTCCCGGTGCTCCTCGGCGACATTGTCGTTCTCCGCGAAGTCACCGGCGACGTGGTAGAGCTCCCAGCCCTTGGCGTCCAGCTCCGACAGCCGCTCCGCGCTGATCGGCTGACCGAAGCCGACACCCGCCTCGGCGAACGACGGCCCCGGCCACGGACACACGGCGCGCCACCCGTCGTGGTAGATCGCCCGATGCCCGAGCATCTCGAAATACTGGGTGCGGCGGCGGCTTTCGGCTTTCCCGTCATCGAGGGTGTGGGCGAAGCTGACCCCGTGGAACGGTGCCTGCGTCACGCCGCGGATCGCCTTCGGCGGTTGGATACCCAGCAGGTCCAGGATGGTCGGCACCATGTCGACGATGTGCGCGTACTGCTGACGCACTGCGCCCTTCGCGGTGATGCCGTTGGGCCAGCTGACCAGGAACGGGTCGCTGACCCCGCCGCGGTAGGTTTCCCGCTTCCACCGGCGGAACGGGGTGTTCCCGGCCCAGGTCCAGCCCCACGGGTAGTGGTTGAAGTGCTGCGGGCCGCCGATCTCGTCGATGACCTTCAGGCTGTCCTCGAGCGGTTCCTGGGCGTTGTTGAAGAATTGAGCCTCGTTGGTGGTTCCGGTGGGGCCGCCCTCGGCGCTGGCACCGTTGTCCGAGATCACCATGATGAGGGTGTTGTCGAGTTTGCCCAGGGTGCGCAGGAAGTCCAGCAGCCGGCCCAGGTGGTGGTCGGTGTGGCTGAGGAAGCCGGCGAAGACCTCCATCATCCGGCTGGACAGCCGCTGGGCGTCGGGGGAGAGCGAGTCCCATTCCGGGACGTCCGGGTCGTGCCGGGACAGCACGGCGTCCGCCGGGGTGATGCCGAGTTCCTGCTGGCGGCGGAAGGTGAACTCGCGGTAGGCGTCCCACCCGTCGTCGAACTTGCCGGCGTACTTGTCGGACCATTCCTTGCCGACGTGGTGCGGTGCGTGGGTGGCCCCGAAACACAGGTGCAGGTAGAACGGCTTGTCCGGGTCGACCTGCTGGGCGTCGGCGATGAACCCGATCGACTTGTCGATCAGATCTTCGGTGAGGTGGTAGCCCTCCTCGGGGGTTTTCGGGGGTTCGACCTGGTGGTTGTCGTACACGAGGTCCGGGTACCACTGGCTGGTGTCGCCGCCCAGGAAGCCGTAGAACCGTTGGAACCCCCTGCCCAGTGGCCACCGGTCGTACGGTCCGACCGCGGTCTCCTCGTTGCTCGGCGTGAGGTGCCATTTGCCGACCATGTAGGTGTTGTAGCCGTTTTCCAGCAGGATCTCGGACAGGAACCCGTTCTCCATCGGGGTCACCCCGTCGTAGCCGGGGAATCCGGACGCGAGTTCGGTGATCGCGGCCATGCCGTTGGCGTGGTGGTTGCGGCCGGTGATGATGCAAGAGCGGCTCGGCGAGCACAGCGCCGTGGTGTGCATGTTGTTGTACCGCAGGCCATCCGTGGCGATCGCGTCGAAGGTCGGGGTGGCGATGGGGCTGCCGTAACAGCGGAACAGGTCACCGTCCGCTACGACCCGCGGGACCTGGCCGAGATCCGGGTGTTCCACCGCGGGACGTTCCTGTGCCGGGCGGTGGCCCCGGAGCTGGCCGCGCAGACGATCTCGCTGAAGGACCTGCAGAACGCCCGGGACCCGTCGACGCCGGGAACTGCGCGCGCAGCTGACCGAGCGGCGCAGCCTGGCCGAGGCGCTCACCCACCCCGTGCCCGAAACCGTCCCCGCCGACGCCCCGCTCACCCCCCGCACCGCCGCGGGCTCACCGGCGCCCGCCGCGCCGCGGCTGACCCGCCGGCTCAAGCTGTACCGCGAAGACTGAGGCTCACCCGGACCGAGTCTCACCGGGCGCACACTGATAGAGAGGGATCTGTCGTGACACCTCGACCGGCGGTGTCGATCGCCGCCCGCCGGCGCCGCTCGCCGACCCCGCCGCCCGGGTCTCGGGCCCCCGCGCCGCAGCCGGAGACGTCCTTTCTCATCACCCGGGAACACCGCCGGTTCGCCGAGTTCGCCGACGCGGTCCGCGCGAACCGGTACATCGGC
>JBBQGJ010000654.1:0-3346 GCA_038322925.1 Mycobacteriales bacterium | reverse complement strand
GTGGTGCGGCGACTCTCGCACTCCTGCTGGATCGCAGGCATGGCCATCCGCGATGTGGCCGCTATGACGAAACCCAGATTCAACGTCGATTCCGCGTCTGCCACACCTTCCTTGGTCATCGGCAGGCGACCCAGCAACGCCGCGGCGTACCCCAGCCGATCGTCGAGAAACGTTGCAGGAACGCCATCTGCGCTCGCTGCCGGGCGACCGACGTCGCCGTCCGGCGTCCACGGTGATTCGCTCGAGCTGGATCCAGCGGCTGTGGTTGTGCTCTGTGTGGCCGGCATCCTCAGGTTCGACGGTGGCGCTGGACGAACAGCGTGATGGTGGTGGTCATGGTCAGGAATCCCGCGACGCTGATGATCACACCGACGGTCAGCAGGGCGTGGGTGGTGACCAAGCCGGTCACCAGCAGCGCTGCACCGAGGAGGAACAGCACGCCGGGGATGATGATCGCGCGGCGCCGGATCGATGCTGACGTTGGCGGCGAATTCGGGGTCGTCTTCTTGAAGGGCTTGTTCGATGTCGTCGAGCCTTTGTTGTTCCTCGTCGGACAGTGGCATTGGTTCTCTCTTTTCGCCCGGGATGCTGGTCAAGGTGGTTCGGTCAGGGCTCGGCCAGCCCGGCGCGGATGGCGTACCTGGTCAGGTCCAGACGGTCGTGCATGCCGAGTTTCTGCAGGATGTTCGAGCGATGCCGGTCGACGGTTTTGGCGCTGATGATCAATGTGTCGGCGATCTCTTTGGAGGAATGTCCTTCGGCGATCATTTTCACGATTTCCTCCTCCCGGGGGGTGAGGATGCTGTTCGGGATCCGTTCGCCGTTGCGGTTGCGCTGCAGGTAGTCCCTGATGAGGGCGGTGATCGCACCGGCGTATACGAACGGCTCGCCGCGCCGCACCGCCCGGCACGCCTCGACGAGGTCGCGGTCGGCGACCGACTTCAGGACGTACCCCGAGGCGCCTGCCTTGAGTGCCTCGAAGAAGTACTGCTCGTTGTCGTACATCGACAGCATGAGGATCCGCAGCCCGGGCGCGCGGCGGGAGATCTCCCG
The DNA here is from genome assembly GCA_038322925.1 of Mycobacteriales bacterium. Classification (GTDB taxonomy): domain Bacteria; phylum Actinomycetota; class Actinomycetes; order Mycobacteriales; family Nakamurellaceae; genus Nakamurella. The sequence continues at coordinate 2,293 of JBBQGJ010000654.1, read as the reverse complement.
CGCGGCCTGCAGGCCGGTCATCCGCGGCATGGCGATGTCCAGGATGGCCAGATCGACATCGCCGCGCGCGGCGAGGTCGACGGCCTCGGCGCCGTCCCCGGCTTCGGCGACCACTACGAGATCCGGTTCGCCGTTCAGGATCAGGCGTAGACCCTGCCGGACCAGGCCATGATCGTCGGCCAGCAGGATGCGTGTCACTGCGGGTTCCACGGGCCTACCCTTCTGCGTCGACCGGGTCGACCGGGACGACCAGGCGCAGTTCGGTGCCGCCGGTCGGCGCCGCACCGAGCGTCAGGTCGGCGCCGACGAGGATGGCCCGTTCCCGCATGCCGCGTATCCCGGCGCCCTCGGCTGACCCGTCGAGTCCTCGGCCGTCGTCGGTGATGCTCAGCAGCACTCCATCCCGCTGGTGGGTCAGCACCATGTCGACGCGGGCGGCGGCGGCGTGCCGGGCGATGTTCGTCAGGCCCTCCTGGGCGATCCGGTACAGCACCAGCTCCGCGTCCTTGCTCAGCGCCGGTAGTCGTGGATCCAGCCGGGTGTCGACCGGTGTCCCGGTGACCTCGGCGAAATCCGCGGTCAGGGCGTTCATCGCGGTGAGCAGACCGAGGTCTTCCAGCACGCCCGGCCGGAGCCGGCGCGCGACCATCCGGACCTCGTCCAGGCAGCCGCGGATCATTTCCTGGACGGCCTTCAGCTCATCGCGCAGCCCGGCCGGCGCGCGATCCACGGTCCGCTTCAGGCCCAGCAGCACAGCGGTCAAGCTTTGACCGATCTCGTCGTGCAGTTCCCGGGCGATCCGCTGCCGCTCACCCTCCTGGGCGGCCAGCGCGTGCGCGCTGCTCGCCCCGCGTTCGTGCTCGAGCCGGTCCAGCATGTCGTTGAACGTGCTGATCAGCTGGGCGACGTCCCGGTCACCGCGCACCGACGCCCGTTCGCCCGGGCGCAGCAGGTCCACCCGCTCCATCAGCGCGGTCAGCCCGTCCAACGGTCTCAAGGTGGCACGGAGCAGCACCGCGTTCACCGCGAGCAACACCGCCGAACCCACCGCCAACACGGCAACCTCGATGACCGAGACCGGCGTCGACACGGTCGCCGGCGAGAACACCAACACCGCGGCGCCGGCGACGAAGACCACGGCGTTGAACAGGAACAGCCGCCAGAACAACGCCGACGCCGGGGTCCGGCCCGTCCGCCGGACGCCTCGAACGCGGCGCGTTTGATCGACGATCGCTGCCATCCCGACAGCGTCATCGCCCGACGCCCGTCTGTCCATGGTGGCTGGACACCACTTCGCCATCGTCCGACGCGACTACGACAGCACGAGCAGCAAGGATCGGGCCAACGTCTGGGACCCGATCCCCCATCACGCGACGACGTCTACATACCGGACCGGCCATAGATGGGTGCCACACCCGATAGGCACCCGGTCCGCGCCCGGTCAAGCTGAACACACGGGACGGGGGCCGGCCGGGAGTCGCGGTGACGCTAACCCGCGGCCGGCGTCTCGACCCGGACGCACAGCCGCCGACGCCGGAACGGAGCGGAGCAGACGTGTTCAACAAGATCATCTGGGCGACCGACTGTTCACCCACCGCCGAGCGGGTGCTCCCGGTGGTCAAGGCCCTCGCGGAAAGCGCCGCCGCGAAGCTGGTCGTCGCCCATGTCCACGAACACCTCAGCATCGGTTGGACCCCGATCCACGACGACGAGGACCGGTCCCTGGACGCCAGGCTCCAGCGCACGGTCGATGAGCTGACCCGCGAGGGATTCGACGCCGAACTCGCGCTCACCGACTCCCGCCCAGGCCACGCGGCTCAGGTGATCGCGGACCTCGCCCGCGAGGCCGGTGCCGACCTCATCGTCGCCGGCACCCACGGCCAGGGACCGGTCGCCGGCTTCTTCCTCGGCGGCTTCACCATCCACCTGCTCAAGGTCGCGTCGTGCCCGGTCCTGGTGGTGCCCAGGGAGCACCAGGACAACACCAGACGCACACCGGCAACGGCGCCGAACACCACGTTCAGCAAGGCCGGCATCCCGCCACAAAGAACAGTCGTGCCCGCCGGAGCAGATCCGGCGTCGCGGGGGGCCCATGAGATCCGCTGAAACGAGGAGAGCGATGCCAGCCATGATGCTGGGCCGCGGCGATTCCGGGGTCCACCACGTGGCCGCTCATCTGGTCGCCGAATTCGACGGTGCCATGCCGCCCGACGTGGTCGAACATGTCGTGCTGGCGGCGCGGCGTGATCTGGACGGCGAAGTGCATCCCGAGGCCTTGGCCGAGTTCCTGCAC
>JBBQGJ010000653.1:0-3364 GCA_038322925.1 Mycobacteriales bacterium | reverse complement strand
GAGGCCCAGAACAGGTACCGCCAGGCGAAAGCAGTATTCCAGCAGATCGAGCAGGAAGCTTCGGGTCCGTCCGCTCCGGTCATTTCGTCGTTCAAGGCTTCCCCAACGACAATCACCCAGGGCCAATCCTCAACCCTCTCCTGGTCAGTGTCGGGTAATCCTGCTCCGACTGTTACCATAGATAATGGTGTCGGAGACGTAACCGCCCTGACTTCAAAGACAGTTTCTCCGAGTCAGACTACCGCGTACACCTTGACTGCACAGAATGGCCAGGGAACAGCTACTGCTACGGCAACAGTCACTGTGTCTACCTCGGCTCCCCAGACGATCTTTACCACCCAAACACCGGCCGGTTATGAAACAGATGGTGCAAGTGTTAACTATGAATTGGGAACAAGGTTTACGTCTACAGTAAACGGACAGATCGCAGCGATCAGATTCTACAAAGCTCCGAGTGAAAGCGGCACGCATACCGGCAGGATCTGGAATGCCTCAGGCCAACAGCTTGCATCTGTAGTATTTTCAGGAGAGACCGCGTCCGGATGGCAGGAACAAGCATTGACTACCCCGCTCGCTATTACCGCCACCACTGAATACATGGTCACAGTCAATACTGGTAATACCTACTATTCGGCCACGGACGGTGGTCTGAACTCGCAGATAGCCAATGGGTACCTAAAGACAATCGTCGGCAGCAATGGCAGATACGGCCTCGTCGGAGCATATCCGACAAACTCGTGGCAGAATTCTAATTACTTTAGGGATGTAATCTTCACACAATAGCGTTCCCCAAACTCCATTTGTGTGCCGGCCCCGCGACCCACTAGAAACTGACCACCCGACCGATCAGCTCCCGACCCGGACCGAGCATGTCGGCCGGCGCTACCGGTGGGACGGCCTGGGCCAGCAGCGAACCCATTCCCGCGACGTCGCCGTGGCTCACCCGGCGCAGCAACTCGGCGGCCGCCAGGGCTCCCGCATCGAAACGCGTCCGCGGGTAGCCCGGTGTCCGCACAGAACGCCTCGACCTCCGGGATCGCCGCCCGGGCCGCTGCCGGGGATTTGGCACTCCCCCGCGCCAACCACGCCACCGCGATCGCCACAGCGGAATTGCTGCGGGCGAACCGCAAGTCCTCGAACGATAGCGGCGCACCCACCCGATACCCCCCGATACCCGCCCAGCGCGGCTGCCCGGCCCATCAGCGCTTCCGGGGTCGGTCCGTCCTGCCAGGACACCCGCCACGTCGGCCGCTCCCACTCCACCGAGACCCTGACCTGCGCGAGCTCGGACAGCACCCTTGACTGCAACTTCGCGCCGTCCGATCGCTTCACCGTCAACCCCAACCAACCGTAACGAAATACGTCTCGACTGTAACGTAACGCCCGGCGATTCGATGCCGCGGGCCATCCGACTCCGCGCCTTGACCCGGACGCTCGCTGCGAGGCTCCGGCGTGTACACGCCGGGAGGTGGGGATGGTCAAGCTCAACTTGGCCGTTCCGTTGGTGGCGCGGTGTCGATGGCCATGCGGCGTTTTCCGTTGCCTTGGCCTCGGGGATAGTCGCGGCATGCACTCAGCTCGACGTAGAAGCGGATGAGGCCCTGGTGGCGGGATATCCGATGACGAAGGCGTTGTGCCGTCGCCAGTCGGTTGTCAGCGAGTTCATCAGGCGCTGCCCGGCGCCTTTGGCAGCGCCCGGGGATCGGACCAGGAAGTCCAGGGTGAGCGCGTACCGCCCGGCTTTGACCAGCGCCTTGCGGCGGCGGGTCGTGCCGAGGCGTTCCGGGTTGAGCGCCAGCGCGGCGGTCATGACGATCATTTCGAGCAGGAGGGGCCAGCCGATCGCCAGCGACCATCCGACAGCGAAGAGGAGGTCCGGGTACCCGCCGGGCAGGGCCGCCAGGGTGAGACCGAACACCGCCGGCGTGATGATCAGGCCGATTTCCAGGGTGTAGGCGAGCAGACCGACCAGGAAGGCCGACCACACGGGTCGTTGCGCCGGTTCGCCGGTCAGCGAGAGGGACTCTCCCCCGCTGATGATGATTCCGCTGCCCTGCCGGCCGGCGCCCGTCATCTGCACCGGCCACAGCCACGGTGCGACGGCCCGGGCCAGACCGGGTGCCCTGCGGGTGAAGACCGAGAACCCGCAGGCCCGGTCGGCCGCGACCCTGCTGGCCTGCCGGACCGTCGTGGCGCGGTGCACTCCCAGCGCGTCGGGTACGCGGTCGGCGTCACGCGCGGTGGAGGTGCTCACCCCTTGGTTCCCGCCTTCCCCTGTTGGTCGCTTCGCGTCGGAAGGTGGCGAATGACCAGGTCAGCCCCGAACGGGTCGCTTCATAACTCAGAAAGTCGAGATTCACCCGACCAACGAAATTGAAGGGTCAATCCGGGGCTCGCCCGTGGTTCGGCCCCATGGGTACTGCCGGTCGCCCATTGGCAGCGGCTCAACGACTTCTACACCCATTGCGCGACTCCGGGATCGCCCAGCTCCGCCGGCTGGCCTGGACCGTGAACGCCTGCAACCCTCGATCATCGAAGGCCTGGTCGCCGGCATCAGCAACGGCCGCACACTTCGACCGAGACAGCCGTGGGCATGCCTCGTGACGCCCGCTGGCAAGGGAACCGCGTTCACGCGCCCGTCAGCGATGACGGCAGAATTCGGTCCGCAATTCACCGGGGTACCTCACGTGGCCTTCGGCTGCACCCGGACGCGCCCGGCCGGGGCCACCGCGGCGCTATCTGATGTGCATTTGCAGCGGCAGCGGTGTGGCGGGGCGAAGGGTCACCGCCGCCTGCAACGGGATGGAGGACACCTGAGTTGTCACACGAAACGCCTGCAGGATCGTGGCCAGCACGATGGGTGCCTCCAGCAGCGCCAGTTGCATGCCGACACAGGTGTGCGGCCCCGCGCCGAAGGGGAACCACGCATACCGGTGGCCGCCGGGGAACTCGCCGTCGGGCACGTTGAAACGGCGCGGGTCGAACGTTTCCGGGTCCGGCCAGATCTTGGGTGATCGATGCACGGCCCACGGCGAGATGATGACCGTCGCTCCGGCCGGGATTCGGTAGCCGCATAGGGTGTCGTCGTGCCGGGCCCGGCGGCCGATTGCGTGTGCGGGCGGGTAGAGCCGCATCGCCTCCCGGGTCACCCGGCCGGTCCATTGCAAGGCGGGGACGTCGGCGCCGGTGGGTGGTCGGTCGCCGAGCACCTCGATCAGTTCGCTGTGCACGGCCTGCTGCCAGTCCGGTGAACGGGCCAGTTCGAGGAGGCTGCACGCCAGCGTGGTGGCCGTGGTCTCGTGGCCCGCGAGCAGGAAGATCAGGACTTGGTCGGCGACCTCGGCGTCGGTGAGATGGTCGTCGG
>JBBQGJ010000652.1:0-3390 GCA_038322925.1 Mycobacteriales bacterium | reverse complement strand
CAGTGCATGACTGCGGTCTCGCGCCGACCTGATTTGGTCCACCGATCGGTTCTGAGGCTCGTGTGGCCATCTCCGCGCCACGCGATTTGTCGGGTTTGCGCGTGGCCTCCAAATGCGGTCGTTCGACACCAGCCACCTAGGCCAGCGCCTAAACGCGGCCAATGCGGTCGCGGCACGGGACCGCCCCAGGGATTTGGAGAACTTGGCCGAGATTACCGACACATCTGCAACACGACGAGAAGCTTCTTCACGACGGCGTCGTCGGCGACCGGGACCTGCAACGCGGGGCGTTTCGGGATCAGAGCCCTGACCGTGCCCGCTCGGTCACATGATCCGGTTGTCCGTTATCGTGGCCGGGGCCGTTGGATTGACCACGTTTCCCGTATCACCCGGCACCGACGGCCGCCGACACTGCTGGGCCACCGGCCGATGCGGGTGTGACCGGTCGGCTGTGGATCGACGGTCAGGCGGATTTCTGAGGTTGGCGGGTATTCGGCGCGAATCGATGTGGCGGGTGAGTCCCGGTGAGTACGCGAAGTCATGAGTTCCGCTGGCGGGCTTCGTCGGTCGTCGCTGTCGTCGCGCTCGTGGCTGTCCTCACGGCGGTCGTCGGCTGTGGGACCGGTGCGTTGTCCTCCACCTCCACCGTGATGTCGGCGCCGGCCACCGCCGGGCCGCCGGTCTCCGGCGGTGTTTCCCCGGTCGGGGTCACCGGCGGCGCACCGACGACGGTCGCCTCGCCCGCGGCGCCGGTCGCGACGGTGTCCGCGTCGCCCGGGTTCGGCGCCACCGGGATGGCGCCGTCGCAGCCGATCACGGTCAGCGTGGCGCGGGGAGTCATCGACATGCTTTCGATGACCGGCCCGGACGGCGCCGCGGTGGCCGGGACGGTCTCGCCCGACCGGACGAGCTGGACGCTCGGGCAGAACCTCGCCTTCGGCGCGGCGTACACGGTCACCGGGACCGCCACCGGCACCGACGGCCGGCAGGTCCCGATCACCGGCACGTTTGGCACCGCCGGTACGGACACCGCCACACGCAACACGGTGTACCCCGGTGACGGCGCCGAGGTCGGGGTCGCCGCCCCGGTGATCGTCTACTTCGGGGTCGAACCCGCCGACAAGGCCGCCGTCGCGACCCGCGTCACGCTGACCTCCACCCCGGCCGTGGACGGGGCGTGGGCCTGGATCAAACACGACGACGGCCGCTGGGGGCTGGACTACCGCACCAAGGACTACTGGCCGGCCGGCACCCGGATCCACCTCTCCGCGCAGCTGTACGGGGTCCAACTGGCGCCCGGCGCGTACGGCGCCGCGGACATCACCAGCGACTTCACCATCGGCCGTAACCAGGTTGTACTGGCCGACGCCGACTCCCACAACCTGGTCGTGCAACAGGACGGGGTCACCGTCGCCAGCTACGACGCCTCCTACGGCAGCGGCGATGACATCGGTGACCCGAACCGGGTCACCCGTTCCGGTACCCACGTCGTGATGGGCAAGGAAGAGAACACCCTGATGAGCAACCCCGCGTACGGGTACAGCAATGTGCCGGAGAAATGGGCGGTGCGGATCAGCGACAACGGCGAGTTCATCCACCAGAACCAGTACACCGTCGCCGACCAGGGTGTGGTCAACGTCAGCCACGGCTGCATCAACCTGTCCGCCGACAGCGCACAGGCCTACTTCGAATCCGCGATCTACGGCGACCCCGTCGAGGTCACCGGCACCAGCGTCCCGCTGTCCGCCGCCGACGGCGACATCTACGACTGGGCCCTGAGCTGGGACCAATGGAAGGCGATCGCGGTCACCTGACCACCCACGCCCGTGGTGGCGGTGACCGCGCTCAACTGGGCTATTACCGGGGTGTGCGCTCCGCGGTGGTGTCAGGGCCTCGACGCACGACTGATCGGCCCTGTCGCTGCGCGCTGATCAACCGGTCTTGCTCGGAGGGCAGCACCGACACCGGTCGGGTCAAACGACGCCGGATCGCCGACGGCAACGCCTCCCGAGCCTGCTCGCCGCTACCTGCGCAGCGGTCAACAGTTTCATCGGCACCGGGAACGGCCATGAACCGTCCCGGGTTCGAGTTGACCAGTTTGAAGGCCTGAGGCCCTCACGATCCGTGATCACGCCCACGTTCTCACGATCACGAGGAACCCCAGGTGATGGCCGAGGCTACTGCCTTGTTCGGCATGCCCGGATCGACGGTGCTGGCCGCGGCGCGGGTCGCCGGTGAGCGGGGGGGTGCTGATCGAGACCGCGCAGGAGTGCCAAGCGCGGAGACAAGGTGGCGGGTTTCGCGGAATAAATGGCGGGTCCGTGGAACGTCAGAAGGTATATGTGCAGGTCACGGCGTGGTGCCTGGTGGCGAAGGCAGTGTGAGACGAGCGACCTCGATTACGCCGGAAAGCCCCGCGAAAGCCCGCCAAATAGCTCCGCGCTGTACAACCCACACCCCCGACGACCCGCTGGACAAGGCCGCGTAAGACTCTCACGATTTGTCCCACTCTCCTCCCGCACCCCAGCAGCAAAGACGCGGCGGGGGAGCGGTTCTTCCACGGATGCAGGCAGGACGTGGCAACCCAGCCGAACCTAGGCGCCGGGCCGTTCAGTGCGGGCCGGGGTCGTGGGTGATGTGGCGTACGACGCGGTGCAGGCGTCGGGTCAACCATTCCGCGTTCTCTCTTGCGGTCCCGTGACCTGCCCGAGGTGTGCCGGCCATCGCGGCGAGTTCGTCAAGGTAGCCGAGGCGTTCCTCCGCGGATGCGGCCTGCCATGTTTGTTCGATCACCGACAGCCTGACATTCGCCGCCTCGACAGTCATGTCGTCCCCCTGGGCACCGCCGGGTACACGCCCGATCCCCGCGCCACGGCGGGGCCGCCCCGCGACCACTGGCGCGGCCGGGGATGAAGCGGCAACGCACGGCCCGCACGCTGCTGATCCGCACCCTGGTGGTACTGACGGTGCTGCCGGGCGCCATTGACGTCATCTGGCGGTGAATCGGGATGCCCGGTGGATCGGTGTCCCGCTGGTGATCGTGGAGACGTACAGCCCGATCGACTGCGTCCTGTTCGGGGTGATGACGTGGCGGTTGAAGGACCGCGGTGAACCGGATCCGCCGTTGCCGGGCGTGTCGGTGGACGTGTTCACCACCACCTACAACGAGCCGATCGACCTGGTGATCATCACCGCGGCCGCGGCGCGGCGGATCGATTATCCGCACCGCAGGCCCCCTGGCGCGCCGGTGAGGGGCAGGCGCACGGCTGTGATTACTCAGCGTGTGGGCGTGACTGCGGGGAGTGAAATCCTTACTCCACGGGTGGACTGCCGCGGTTTGCCGTTGTCCCGGTTCCCTCCCGCCGGTCAGCCTTGGAGGAGCCGCGCTGG
>JBBQGJ010000651.1:0-3402 GCA_038322925.1 Mycobacteriales bacterium | reverse complement strand
GGTGACGGTCAGCCGACCACGACAACCTCAGTTGATGCAGTCGGGGCAGATGACGACGGGGACGGCCAGATGGGTTGGAACCCCCAATCCAGAGTCACCATGCGGTCCGGCCCGCACCGAGGTCACCACGGCATAGGCCCGGGATGGGCCACCTTCGGCGCGACGGTAGGTCTGCCTGACCCGGGAACGGCATGACGCCCGCCCCGCCAGGAACTGCGGGTCCGGTGGGAGCGGGTGGGTCGGTGGGAGGGGGTGGGTCGGTGGGAGGGGGTGGGTCGGTGGGGTTGCCGGCGGCGACGAGGGCCTGCCTGTTCGACCTGGACGGCGTCCTCACCGATACAGCCAGACTTCACGCGGCGGCGTGGAAAAAGATGTTCGACGGTTACCTGAGAGCGCGGGCTGAGGAGACAGGGGCGACGTTCGTGGCCTTCGACGAGGCGGCGGACTACGACACCTTCGTTGATGGCAAGAGCAGGTCCGACGGCACCCGCTCGTTTCTGCAGTCCCGCGGTATCGATCTGCCGACCGGCGCCCCGGGCGACCGGCCGGGGAGCCTGACCATCACCGGACTCGGTGATGCCAAGAACGCGATCCTCATGCGCAGAATGCGCCATGACGGGGTCGAGCCGTACCCGGGATCGGTCCGCTACGTCCGGGCGGTGCGCTCGGCGGGCCTGCGTACTTCGGTGGTGTCCTCCAGTGCCAACTGCGCGGAGGTGCTGCGCGCCGCGGGTATCGCGGACCTGTTCGATACGCGCATCGACGGGGTCAGCGTCGAGGAGCAGCATCTGGCGGGAAAGCCAGCGCCGGATACCTATCTGGCGGCGGTGAAGGCGCTGGGCATGGAGCCTGGCGAGGCGGCGGTGTTCGAGGATGCGCTGTCTGGAGTGGCCGCGGGCCGCGCCGGCGGGTTCGGGTTGGTGGTGGGTGTCGACCGGGTCGGCCAGGCCGACGAACTGCGCGCGCACGGGGCCGACCGGGTGGTGACCGACCTCGCTCAGTTGCTGGACCCGTTGCAGTTGTTGGACCCGGCCGGACCGGCATGATCACGCATCCGGCGTACGCGGTCGAGCCGTGGTGTCTGCGCGAGACTGGTCTCGATCTGGGCATGCTGGCGCAGAGCGAGTCGGTGTTCGCGTTGTCCAACGGCCACATCGGGTGGCGGGGCAACCTCGATGAGGGCGAGCCGCACGGGCTGCCCGGCACCTATTTGAATGGGCTTTTCGCCTCGAGTATTCACACGGAGCGAGTCGATCTTGCTGTGGTGCGGTGTGTGGGCAAGGAAAAGTGCTCCTGACCTGGGAGGATGTGGGTTGTCGAGACACACACCTGGGCCGGGGACGGAGCACCTTTCGGGTGAAGGCTACAAGGACTCGCGGTGGGGTGGTTGATCCCGCACTGGGGTGGTCGAACGGGTTGCGGGTGCAGGTCGGCGGGCGGGGGACGATCGCCCACGCGGGGGTCGTGTTGCCGCGACTGCTGGCCGACCGGGTGGGCCTGACCACCGATCTGGCAGGGGTGGTCGCGCGGGCGGGGTTTACCCCGATCCGCCACCGTGGTCGGGCGTTGGTGGACGCGGCGTGCGCGCTGGCCGCTGGCGCCTCGTGCCTGACCGATGTGGAGGCCTGGACCCGGCAGGAGGCGCTGTTCGGTCCTGGGGGTGGCGCGTCGGACACGACGGTGCTGCGGGTTTTGGACGAGCTCGCCGAGCGGCTCGGCGGTGACGGGCTGCCGGGGCGGCGGCTGGCCCGGGCGACCGCCGCCGCCCGCGCGAAGGTGTGGGCGCAGGTCGTAGCCCGGCACGGGCAGCTCCCCGCGGTGCAGGTCGCCGGCGCGGACCTGACCTGCGCCGGTGAGGCCGCGGAAGCGCGGGGGCGGCCGGTGGTGGTGGTCCGGCTGGACGCCACGCTGATCGATGCTGCGAGTGAGAAGGACGGCGCGACCGGACACCGCAAGGGCTTCGGGTTTCATCCCCTCACCGCGTGGGGTTCCAACCTCGGTGACGCGTTGGCGGTGATGCTGCGCCCGGGGAACGCCGGTGCGTTCACCGCAGCCGATCACATCGCGGTGTGCGACGCCGCGATCGCCCAGATCCCGGCTGCGTGGCGCACGGACCTGCTGGTCACCGTGGACGGCGCGGGTGCCTCCCACGACCTGATCGAGCACCTCACCGGCCGAAATACCGCGGCGGCGCACGGAAACCGGGGTCGGCGGGTGGAGTACTCCATCGGGTGGCCGGTCGATGCACGCACCAAGACCGCGCTCGAGGCGGTGCGTGCGGGCGACTGGACGTGCGGGCTGACCGCTGCCGGCAGCGCGGACGAGAACGCTGACGTGGTCGATCTGACCGGGCTGCTGCGCACCGGCGTCGGAGGTGACCAGCTCGCCGGCTGGCCCGCCGATCTCCGCATCTTCGCCCGCCGGGTCCCCCGGCCGGCCGGTGAACAAGCCGAGCTCGGCCAGGACCCGAACTGGCGCTACGGCGCCTTCGCCACCAACACCGCCGGGGGCCAGGTGCAGTGGCTGGACGCTCGGCACCGCACCCAGGCCCACGTCGAGGACCGGATCAAGGAACTCAAGGCGTGCGGCGCCGAACGGCTGCCCTCGACCGACTACGCCCGCAACAGCGCCTGGCTCCAACTCGCCGCGCTCGCCGCCACCCTGACCGCCTGGACCCGGGCCCTGGCCCTGGACCTCGACCTGGCCAAAGCCGAAACCAAGACGCTGCGGTTCCGGGTCTACGCCGTGCCCGCCCGCCACGTTCGGCACGCCCGGCGCCGGATCCTGAAAATCCCACCCGACTGGGCCTGGGCCGGCGATATCGCTACCGCCTGGCAACGGCTCCAAGCCCTGCACCCCGCCTGACCGCGACCCGCACCATCCCGACGAGCCACCACACCACCCAGCCGGCCCGTGGAACCCGGCGCCCACCCGAGCACATCGGGCTATCGAACACGCCCAGCCACCAGATCCACCTCGCCACAGCAGCCAACCCCAGATGATCACCAGCTCAGGCCCGACGCGAATCATCGAGGTTCGAGGCGCGTCCGCTGCCCAACGCCGAGGCCGGCTACGGCTACCCCGAGGCCGGGCAGACGGTCATCGATGTCACCAACGGCAAGCTGATCCGCCTGCTCGTCGATGATCAGCCCTTCGATGTCCGCTACGGACAGCTGATCGCGCATGAGCGGGTGCTGGACTTCCGCAACGGGGTCTTGCGCCGCGAGGTCGAATGGGTCTCCCCGGGCGGGCAGGGCGTGCGCGTTCGTTCGAGCCGATTGGTGTCACTGGTGCAGCGTTCAGTGGCCGCGATCTGTTATGAGGTCGAAGCGCTGGATACCGCGCTGCGGCTGGTGCTGCAGTCGGAGCTGGTGGCCAACGAGACGGTGCCGGCTTCTGGCA
>JBBQGJ010000650.1:0-3404 GCA_038322925.1 Mycobacteriales bacterium | reverse complement strand
CGGCCGGTGATCACCCCCCTCACGAAAGCGCCGTTCTTCGAAGACAGCAGGCCCTCGGCTTGCCGGACTATGGCGTAGGCGTGGCTGGCCGCCAGGGCCGCAACGTCGATGGACCGTAGGAATACCAGGACCTTCGGCATCATCCATCCGGAATTGCAGGACGGGCAGCCGCTGCCATTGGCCGGTTGGAAATAGTTGCCTGCCATCGGTGATCCGGGTTGGTGGCACATACCCAGTGCGCCTGGTATTGGGAACCGGCGGTGTAGTCCGCTGGGGTCCGCTCGTTGCGCTCGAAATCCCACTGAGCGGCGATCCGGGCGCTGCAAGCCGAGGTTGTTCTGGCTGGACGCCCTCCGCCCGCTCTTCTCGAATGGGCAGCCGTTGCCGTGGACTCGATCCTTGATCACTGCCTGCCAGCGGTGGTCCGGACCGTTCCCGCATACCCAGTGCGCCCGATAACCGGCGCCCGCGGTGTAGTCGGTCGGCTTCCCCTCGTTGCGCTCGAAATCCCACTGAGCGGCGATGTCCGGGTGCAGCACCGCGAGGTTGTTCTCGCTGGCGACCCGCCCGTTGTCGAAAGGGCAGCCGTGGCCTGCCGTCCTGCTGGCAATCGTCGCCCGCCAACGGTGATCCGCGCCGTTGGGGCACACCCAATGCGCCCGGTAGTTGGACCTGGCGGTGTAAATCGGCTGGGGTTCGCGCGTTGGACTCAAAATCCCATTGAGCGGCGACGTCCGGGCGTAGCACCGCGAGGTTGTTCTTGCTCGACGCCCTCCGCCCGCTATCGAAAGGGCAGCCGGAACCCGTCGGTCCTGCTGCCAATCGTCGCCTGCCAACGGTGATCCGCCCCGTTGCCGCACACCCAATGCGCCCGGTAATTGGACCTCGCGGTGTAATCGGCCGAGGTCCGCTCGTTGCGCTCGTGATCCCATTGCGCGGCGAGCTCGGGGTGCAGGTCGGCCACTGATCGACCCGGCTTGGGCACCGCAAAAGGCGACCGCTTGCGTGTCGCCTGTTCCTCGACCGTCATGGCTTCCTATCCGTTGAGGGGGAGATTGGTGCTGCGCGAAGGCGATATGGGCCGGGCTCTCGGCGTCTTCCGCACTCGGATCACGGCGGGTACACGTGCCGTTGTGGCACACTTGCCGCCCCGCCTTCCGGAGCCGTCAGCTGGTCCCCCGGGTTTGCCAGATGCATCGAGACACCGGAGAGCGCAACATGAATCAGAACGAGCAGGATTGGCGTAGCTCACCGTCGGCGCCGCAGCATGGCGGCCACCCGATGCCTACTGGTGCTCGAGCATGGGTGCCCTACGGGCCGCACACGCTCCACCCGGCCGCGCCTGCTGGTTCATGGGCCGGCGCGGTTGCCCCCGGCATTCCCGTGCCCCACGGGCCGGTGAACACGGGCAGCACAGGCCGTCGGTCCGAGTTCGGTGGCCGCCGGCTTGCTTTCACTGTGCTGGCGGTGCTGCTGCTCGCCGCGGCCGGCGGGGGTGGTGTCGCCTACGGCTACCAGCAGGGCAAGGACGGCACCGCCGAGTGCTATCAGCCGCGGGTCGCGGACCTGCAGGCGGAACTGGCAGCCGCCCGCGGAGTGCCGGGCGGCTAGCCAAAACAGTCAGCCGCGCAGCCGGTATCCCCGGATGCCGTCGCTGTTGTCCTCGACGAAGCGGTGGTCGAATCCGTCGTTGTCGTCCTCCTCGTCGTCGTCGACGAACCCGTCCATGAAAACGTCATAGGTGCTCTCCGCGATTTCGTGCACTGTTGCCTCCAGCACCCGGTAGCGGGACACCCAGACCTTCTGCTCGGCGCAGTCCTCGGGCACCGAGACGATGTCGCGCGGGTGGACCAGCACCTTGAGGGTCATCCCCTGGGCGAAGCCGCTGGCGTAGGTCCAGGTTCCGGCGTGCTACTCGCCGCGAAGGACCTTATCGACACCGGGCTCGGCGAACAATTCGCAGCCGCGTCGATGATCGGGAAATGTGACCGTCCCGAGAACGCAGCGATGGTGGCTGATGTCGCCAAGCGGACCTCGGATACACGGTCACCCCGCTGGCCCTCGGCGGGCAAGACTGACCCACCCGACTGATCCCCGCCCCACCGCAGGCGGGCCCCGGCCCGTCGAAGTTCGACCGCGGGGACCCACCACCGAAAGCGACGTGCCACCATGACCACGTCACCCCGACGACCCGTATTCCCACCGTCATCCGTTCGACGGGCCGGATCCAGACCGTCAGACGCAGCCCCGCCTTCGTCGCCCGGCTCATGCGGGAGGTCTCGACCTATCAGTACCCCGGCATCGCGCTGGTCCTGGTCAACACCCGATGAACACCGCCAGCCAGCCCAACCGCGCGTCAGCTTCGCAGTCAGCAAGTGGTCCGACCCGGACAACGACCCCGCAGCTCGTGTCCCAGGTCATCAGTGAGCAGCCGGAACTCAAGTCGTACGAAGGTCCAGCACGGCGGCGGCGTATGGCTGCTGGTGGGCGCGCCTCGACCGGACAGCGACTACCCCCGCCCGCGCTCCGGGCGCGTTGCAACAGAACAACTCTCATCGAGCTCGGGTGGCAATCATGAGCACGCCGCGGGTCCTCTCAGCCCCCTACCTCGCTGCCTTCGAACAGTTCAAGAGGGACCTCTGCGGCTGGCAGACTTGGCAGCTTTGGAAATACTGCGTGCACTGGAACCGCTGGCCGGCGCCGCCCCCCCCGATCCGGGTGCTTTACGCCGCGATCGGCGGGCATCTCACCCGACGGCGCCGTTTGGACGTCGCTGCCTGTGTCCGGCATACGAAGGGCCCGGCCGCGGGCATCGAGTCCGAGCTTCACGCCAACGACGTTGTCACCGCCGCACCAACTAGTACTGCAGCCGTAGTTTGTGATCTTGGGCGTGTCGTCGCAGGTCAGGGCGGCCACCGGGCGATCATTCCGTGCTTGTGTGGAACAAAGAAGACGCCGCGGTGGCCGCGGCGCATAGCGTAGACCCTGACCGATGGTGGACCGGGTTCGGTCACCTCCTGGACCGGATCGGTGGCCGGTTCACCCGGCACGAACCCCGCCGGCATGCCGCCGCGCTGATGCTTGGGTTGTTGTCCAATGTGGACCGGAAGAACTGCTGGTCCATCGCCGAACACCGCGGCGCGAAGACACCGGATGCGTTGCAGCATCTGTTGTCCCGCTCGGTGTGGGATGCCGACCTGATCCGCGACGACCTCCGCGGATATGTGGTCGAGCACCTGGGCCACCCGGACGCGGTGCTCGTGGTTGACGAGACCGGAGACCTCAAGAAGGGAGTCCACACGGTGGGTGTGCAACGGCAGTACACCGGCACAGCCGGGCGGATCGAGAACTCCCAGGTCGAGGTCTACCTCGGCTACGCCTCCCCGACCGGTCACGCGTTGATC
>JBBQGJ010000649.1:0-3405 GCA_038322925.1 Mycobacteriales bacterium | reverse complement strand
GTGTGCCCCGGGGTGTGCATGATCTCCAGGGTGACCTCGCCCAGGGTGATCCGTTCGCCGTCCGCCAGTGACCGGATCTGAAACTCGGCCTCGGCGCCCAGTCCGTAGCCGATCCACGCCCCGGTGGCCCGGGCCAATTCCAGGTGCCCGGAGAGGAAATCGGCGTGGAAGTGGGTGTTGATGACCCCGACGATGCGCAGGCCGTGATCAGCCGCATCAGAGAGGTACTCGGCGATGTCGCGGCGCGGGTCGACAACCACTGCCTGGCCGGTGTTTTCGTCACCGATCAGGTACGACGCCTGGGACAGGCAGTCGAGATAGTGCTGAGCGAAATACACAACAGACTCCAGATGTCGGGAAAGGGCTGCGATTCAACGGTGGTGGCTGAGGCTCCGGCAAGGCGTGCTCACGCCGGTGGGAGTTGGTGGCTCGGTCAGCGGCCGAACAGTCGCGACAGCATCGATCCGCCGCCGGTGGAGCGCGCGTTCGGTGGGCAGCTGCAACGCTGTTGCTGTGGCACACCGGACAGCACTTGGTCGACGTGTTGACCGCATCCGGTGTAGCTGGCCTTGCCGCAGGTGCGGCAGGTGGCGGGACTGCACATGGGGTTTCGCCCTTTCGAGGGAGTCGATGGTCGGAATCCGACGACCCCGAATGAAACGCATGGCCGTGAAACATGGATCGATGCGGAGCTCTGAGGGCGTCGAAACCCACTGTAGCAAATACCCCCGGGGGTATCAAGGACACCAAGTTGGGGCCTGGTTGGAAGGTCCTGGGCAAGCGCCGCACCCGAGGGCGGATGGGTTGTGTCACCCGCCGGGGCGGGCGGCCCCTTTCATCGGATCTTCATGAACGCAATGGCCCGCGCTTCATGCCCTGACCGCATGCTCGGAGGTAGGCACCCGGTGGGTGCCCGAACGCGAGAGGAAGTCGAAAGAGATGAAGTTGAATCGGAAGGGCGTCACGTGGGTGATCGCGGGGGTCGCACTCGCGGGAGCGCTGGTGGGCGGCGCGGGCATCGCGGTGGCGGCAACGGGCACGCCGCATTCGGCACCGTCGCCGTCGAGCATCTCGTCCGTCGACCCGCCGTACGGTCACATGGGCGGCATGGCAGGAGCGGGAGACATGGGGGACCTGGCGGGGATGGGGTTCGGTGAGAACTCCGCCATGGCCGCGGCCGCGGACTACCTGGGCCTGAGCCTGAGCGACCTTCGTGCCGACCTGCAGGGCGGTCAATCGCTCGCCGATATCGCTGCGGCACAGGGCAAGTCGGTTTCCGGGCTCGAGGACGCGATGATCGCTGCGATGAGTAGTCATCTCGACACCAACACCACGTGGACCGCGGAAGAAAAGGCGGCGGCCCTCGCGGCGATGAGGAGCCATCTCGACGTGATGGTGACCGCGACCCATTCCCCTGGTTCCGGAATCGGGCCACTGGGCGCCGGAATGGGCAGCATGATGGGGCGGTAGCCCGCAGTTGGTGCACGCCGAGTCCGGCGGGACGGCGGTGCGCGGAAAGGGCCTTGCCTCAGGTTCGAACAGGGCGATCGGGTGTAGGGAGCGAGCGATGCGAAGGGTGTTGGTCGTCGACGACGAGCCGCACATCCGCACCGTGCTGCGCGGGTACCTGCAGGCGGACGGCTTCGAGGTGGCCGAGGCCGCCGACGGGGCGGCGGCGCTGGCCGCGATGCGCGACCAGCCACCGGACCTGGTGCTGTTGGACGTGATGATGCCCGGGATCGACGGGCTCGAGGTGCTCCGCCAGCTGCGCACCTTCAGCGACGCCTACGTCATCCTGGTCACCGCACGGGCAGAGGAGGTCGACAAACTCGTCGGCCTGGGCGTCGGCGCCGATGACTACGTCACCAAACCGTTCAGCCCGCGCGAGGTCACCGCCCGGGTCAAGGCGGTGCTCCGCCGCGACCGCGGTACCCCTACCGCCGCGGACACAACCCTCCGATTCGCCGGCCTGACCATTGACACCGGAGGCCGGGAAGTCATCGCGAACGGAGCGTCGGTGGTGTTGTCCAGCTTGGAGTTCGACCTGCTCGCCGCGCTCGCGGCGGCGCCGGGGCGGGTGTTCTCCAGGGCGCAGTTGCTGGAACGGGTGTGGGGTTACGACTTCTACGGCGACGAGCGGGTGGTCGATGTGCACATCCGGAGCCTGCGGGCGCGGCTGGGTGACCCGGCCGGTGACCCGCATCTGATCGCCACGGTGCGCGGCGCCGGATACAAGTTCGTCGGCAGTGCGGGATGAGGATGCGGCTGCCTTTGCGGCTGTTCCTCTCCTACGCTGCGGTGGCCGTCATCGGCGCCGTGGTGTCCTACCTGACCGTGCGCCTGCTCGCCCCCCGCTTGTTCGATGAGCAGGTCAGGATGATGAACGGCGCCGGCGCCGGCGGTGCACGCAAAGGCAACGGCATGGGCCAGGGCATGGGAATGGGCGCGGCGACCCAGGCCGGTGTGCACGAGGCTTTCCAGTCGGCGTTGAACACGGCCCTCATCGTGGGTGTGCTGGCCAGCGTTGCCGCGGCGGTCGTGGTTGCCTGGCTGGTCACCGGCCGGTTGTTGCGCCCGCTGGACGCGGTGCGAACCGCGACCACCCAGATCGCCGCCGGCAGGTACGAGGTGAGCGTCCCCCTCCCGTCGGAACCCGAACTGGCCGCACTGGCCACCGACGTCAACACCCTGGCTCACACCCTGGCCGACACCGAGACCCGCCGCACCCGGCTGCTCGGCGAGGTCGCCCACGAACTACGCACCCCACTGACCGCGCTCGACGGGTACGTCGAGGGGATGATCGACGGCGTCTTCACCCCCAGCCCGGAGATCTTCGCCTCGCTCAGCGAGGAACTCCGCCGGCTGCACCGGCTCGCCGACGACCTGTCCAGCCTGTCCCGGGCCCAAGAACAGGGACTGGACCTGCATCCCGTCGACGCGGACCTGGCCGACCTCGCGAGCCGCGCTGCCGCCCGGCTCGCCCCGCAATTCCACGACGCACACGTCACGCTGACCGTCAACACCGGCACCGTCCTGCCCGTTCACGTCGATCCCGACCGGATCACCCAGGTGCTGACCAACCTGCTGGGCAACGCGCTGCTCGCCACCCCCGCGGGCGGCGCCGTCACGATCACCGCACGTCCCACGGCCGCCGGCGGCGAAGTGGTGGTGACCGATACCGGGGTGGGCCTTTCCGGGCAGGATGTGGAACGGGTCTTCGAACGGTTCTACCGCGCGCCCGGCCAGCCGCGCCGGTCCGCCGGATCCGGCATCGGCCTGACCATCGCCCGCGGGATCGCCCGCGGCCACGGCGGGGACGTCACGGCCTCATCGCCAGGGCCCGGGCACGGCGCCGCCTTCACCCTGGTGCTGCCGTTGCGATCACCTCAGCAGTCACATCCCGCC
>JBBQGJ010000648.1:0-3408 GCA_038322925.1 Mycobacteriales bacterium | reverse complement strand
CACCGAAACCCAGCCGACCCGGCCCCGGCCGCCCAGCAGGATCGAAAAACACCCGCCCCACCCAACACCACCTCGTCGGAAAACGCACCAAAACGGACACGACCACGTAGGAAAACGGAAGGCAAGTGGTTAAACCCCAAGGTCAGGGGAGGTCAGCTATCTGCCGATCATTACCGACGGCGGCCGTACCGCCTTTGCCAATCCGACCCTCAACCGATCACCGCGCCGTCCGATCACCGCGCCGTCCGAGCGACGCGCCGTCGTGGCGACGATGTTCATTCCTACCGAGGGCGGGGCGCCGGGCGAGGCAGGCGACTACTCAGAATTCACCCCAGAATGACGTGGCCCGGCCGGAACTCCTCCAAGACTCCGAACCTGTCGGGGTCCGGAAACAATCACTCCGTGGTGAACGACCAACGGGTGGGTGAGCCGGAGAAATCCCGCTGGAGCAGGCCGATCGCACTCACCGGGCGCACTCGCAGGCACAAATTTCTGACGCCGTCCAGGAAATCAGGGCCGTAAGAGACTTCATATTTTGCATTCATCGCGTCGAGGTAACTCCGCCGGTCATCGGCGTCCGCCCGGAACTCCGCGACGCCCTCGACGATGACCGGGTCGAGTGCGTCGTCGATGGCGACGCTACATCTCGCGTCGGCCAGCAGGTTGTGCACCTTGCGGGAGCCGGCGGCGCTGCTGAACCAGAACAGTCCGCCCGCCCAAACGCCCCAGACCGGCATGAGATGCGGGCGGCCGTCAGGCCACCTGGACGCCACAAAGTAATCGTGGCTCTCGCGGAGTCTGCGCTCCGCCCACGACCAAGGAAGCAACCCGGTTCCCCGGTCGGCCGGCAGCAATCCGTAGCCCGGCATGTGCGGCCTGGAGGCCCTCACCATGTCCCAACGATAACGTGCCGACCCGCAGCAGCAGGCCGCAGAAGGAATGTCGTGAAGCACCACCGGCATGGCGGTTCGGGTGAAGGCCCCTGTGCAGCGGGCCGCCGGGAGCTACCGATCGCTGATCTTCGGTGGGCCTGTGCCATCGGCCAACGCTGCCCGCAGCAACGCTGCCGCTGACCAGCGCAGCAGCTCAGCGGCATCCTCCCGCGAGTGCCCAGCGACATCGACGAGCCAGATCAGCGATTCGATGCCGGTGGCAGCCCGGATCGAGACGGCAAGCCGGTGCACGTCGACGTGCGGATGCGTCGCTGCCAGTGGCCTGAGCGCATCCTCGATCCAGCCGATGGCCCGGCCGGCCCGCAGTGGCGGCTGTTCAGCCCCCTGCTCCAGTGACAGCCGCAGGGATGCGCGGAGCTGCGGCTCCCACTCCAGCGTGGTCCGGATGAAGGCGCGCATGGTGAGGTCCAGGCGGGCCGCGGGTTCTGTCGGCGCGTCGTCCGGCAGCAAGGACGGCTGCAACGTCTCGGGATGCGCGCCCAGCAGCAGATCGCGCTGGCTGGGGAAGTACCGATAGGCGGTGGTCCTGGAAATGCCGGCCGCAGCCGCCGCGTCCTCAACCGTCGGCGTGACGCCCCGTGCCATCAAACGCCGGGTGGCAGCGACCAGCGCATCACGGGTACGCGCCTTCTGCCGGTGCCGGCCTGTTGCCGCATATGGTACTTCCATGCCCATGATGGTACCGTGGTCCCATAAACACAGGCACCCGGCGAACAGTCGGCTTGGTGAAAGAGGCGGCGACAACCGTGGAACTCGATCCCGCGCTGACGAACGGCGACCACTACACCGTGATTTTCGAGAACGACCGGGCCCGGGTGCTGGAATACCACGATCAGCCGGGAGAACGGACCACGGTGCACCGGCACCCTGACAGCGTGATGTACACGCTCAGCAGCTTCCGCCGGCGAATTTCGTCGGGCGGGCGCCAGGTGGAGGTCGAGCTCCCCGCCGGTGAGGCGAGGTGGCTCAGCGCGCAGGAGCACGCCGGTGAGAACATCGGTGACACACCCACGCACTCGATCTTCATCGAGTTCAAGGAACCCGGCCCGGCCGGCTCCGCCGGACAGGACGCATTGGGGCCCAGCGCTTCCTAGCGCTGCAATGGACAACGCATCAATGGACAACCCGTCGGGCGGACCATGGAGGAGTGGGCCTCGGCGGGGCTCATCGCCGTGAGCCCCGCCGAGAACATCACCACCACGGGCGCGATCAGCCGGCGAACGACTGTCCCGTCTCGAGCAGTGTCTTGAGGTCGCTGAGCACCCAGGCATGCCCGCCGCCGGCGCCCTGGTCCTCGAGGGTGCCGCCCAAGATCAGCGCCAGCTTCGGCGCGCCTTCCAGTTCATGGGTGAGGGTGAGGGAGCACACACCGTTCGCACCCTGTTTGATCTCGTAGGTGATCCGGGTGGCGGGTTCCCGGGCGATTTCCGGGTCCATCAGCATCCGGAAGGTGGTGACCAGGCGGTTCGGCGGATCTGCCTCCAGCACCTCGCCCTCGATGATGACGTCGGGGATCTCGTGGCCCTGTGCGCGGGACGCTGCCGCGAATTGCTCGGTTGCCCTGACCCGGTACGCGCCGCCGGGACGCAGGTCGTACTCGGCCAGCCCGGTGTAGCCGTAGCGCGCGGTCCACTCCGGTCTGGTGATGGCATCCCAGATCGCCTGCGGCGTGGCCTTGATGTAGACCCGGTACACCTGCGTCGTGGTCAGCGTCTGTGTTGGGGTCTGAGTTGACGGCTGAGTTGACGGCTGAGTTGACGGCTGAGTTGACCGCTGAGTTGAGGTCGTCATGCCTTGTTCTCCAGTTCTGCCTTGAGATCGACGAGCGCGGTGACCTGGCGCTCGGTGAACTTGTCGATCCACCGATCGTGGATCTGCCGAATGGGAACCGGGTTGAGGAAGTGGAGCTTTTCCCGGCCCGATTTTCGGGTGACGACCAGGCCTGCGTCCTCGAGCAGCCGCAAGTGCTTCATGACGCCGAATCGGGTCATGTCCACCTCGGACTCGAGCTCGGTGAGCGTGCGGCCGTCGCGCTCGGAGAGTCGGTCGAGGAGAAGTCGCCGGGTCGGGTCTGCCAGTGCCTTGAAGACGAGGTCGTCGTCGGTCACAGGTTCGAGATTAGGTGACCATTTGGTCACCTGTCAACAGGGGACGCCTCGACGGGTCCGAAGCTGATCCGGCGGGCCTACGGCAGCCAAGAATCAGCGGGGCATCAGCGGGGCCATCAACGGGGCCATCAATGGGTCGTCCAGTGCGGACCGATCTGTCGCCATTCCGATTCCCAGTCGGCGAACTGAACCACCCCGGGTTTGCCGGAGACTCTGTCTCTTGGGAAGGATGGGGTCATGTCGAGAAGATCTGGGAGCTACCCGAAGGAGCTGCGGGACCGTGCTGTTCGGATGGTGGCGGAGGTTCGGTCGGAGCATGCTTCGGAGTGGGCGGCCATTGAGTCGGT
>JBBQGJ010000647.1:0-3430 GCA_038322925.1 Mycobacteriales bacterium | reverse complement strand
CTCACCTTGTTCGAGCAGGCAGGACCGGTCCTGCAGGTGCTGACCAGCGACACCACCGCAACCGGAGCCTCGCTGCTGTGCTGGCTGCGGGCCCGGTGGCGGATCGAGAACATGTTCAAATACGCCGCCGCGCACAACGGCATCGACACCCTCGCCGACTACGGGATGGACATCGGCCCCGACACCCGCAAGGTCAAGAACCCGGCCCGGGTCGGCGCCAACAAAACCGTCGCCGCCGCCGACGCCGAGCTCGCCACCGCCGAACGCGCCCTACCCCAGCTCCTGAATGGTCCGGGCACCCCCAAGCAGAAGAACGCCGCACTACCAGCGGCACACGCCCGGATCCAAGCCGCGACCGCAGCGCTGGGCGACGCCAAGACCGCACAGCGCCCCATACCAGCCAAGGTCCTGGCCACGACCTTGGACCCCGACGCGAAACTCGCCCGCCCACACCTGGCCCGCCGCGGCCTGCAGATGGTGTTGCGACTGCTCGCGTTCAACGCCGAAGCCTGGCTCGCCGAGCACTTCAACGCCTACCTGGCCGACCCCAACGAGTACCGCGCCATACTGCGCAACCTGCTCCACCTGCCCGGGAAAGTCGAATACACACGCGACGCGATCACCCTCACCCTCGACCGACCCGACACCCCACGAGTCGCCCGCGCCCTGCAGCTCCTCACCGAAGAGTTCAACACCACCCCAGCGACCATCCCCGGAGACCACCGCCGCCTGACCTACCAGCTCGCGCAGGAGCCATAAATCTCAACAGAATGCTCGCCCCTACTCGAGGAGGTCTGAGCCTACGTTCGATAGGGCAGCAGAACTGACACGGGGACGACATCAGGAGTTCAGCCCAATGTTCATTGTAGGCGAGCCGCCTCCAGAACTCTGGACATGGTGAGTTCATTCAGGAAACGTCGGGCGGCGGCCCAGGGTGATTTTTGACGCTGTAGGCGAGGGTCAGGTCGGTGCCGGGGTAGCGGGTCGCGGTGTCGCTGAGCTCGGCGCAAAGTGCGGCGAGAGCTTTGCTGCGTCGTGGGGCGCTGGCGGGGTCGAGCCGGACGTTCAGGGTGTTGCCGCTGATCTGCATGTCACCGGAGAGGGTAAACGCTTCCCGGAGTAGGGCGCGGGCCTCGTCGTCGCCGCGGGCGTAGTGCGGGCGTAACAGCCGGGCCAGGGCACTTTCGGCGTTGTATGCGCTCATTCGGATCGCGTGGGTCAGCAGTTTGCGTTCGGTCTCCAGCAGCCGACTGCCGGGGCGTACCTGCCCCAGGGGCAGGTGAGTGTCGGTGGTTCGGGACGCCTGTGTGGCGGCGGCGAGGTCGGCTTGCGCGGTGCTCAGTGCTTGGCTGGCGGCCGGGTCGACGGTGGCTCGGCCGCCGTTTCCTGGGCGGCCAGCCTGGATGACCGCGCTGTCGATCGCGTGCGCCATGTCGGTTTGCGCCGCGATCAGGTCGGCGCGGGCGCCGGCGACCTGGTCGAGCGCGTGGGCTTTGCCGGGGTTGGGGACCAGCCGGCCTGGGTTGTCGGGCTGGTCGGCGTAGCTGTCCAGGGCGTCCAGGGCGAAGTGTTCCCGGGCGTATTTGAAGTAGTTCTCCTGGCGCCAGCGGGCGGCCATCCGGTAGGCGACCTGGCCGGCGCTCAGGTCGGTGCGGTTGGTCAGGATCGGGGTTTGGTGCCCGCCGGGGCTGCGTCGCACGATCAGCCGCAACCTCAACGTGCTCGCCGCCTTCGCGCCCGGGTTGGCCCTGTCCTGGCGTGCGGGGACGGGTAGGTCGATGGGGCGTTCGGCGAGCTGGAAGGTGTGGGTGGTGCCGTCGGGGGCGGTGAAGTCCACTGTGTTGAAGTCCGTGGTGGCTGTGCGGGCCCAGGAGCCTTTGAAGTAGGTCAGCACGTCGAACCCGGCGGTGATGATCTCGGTGAACACTGCTGGGGAGTAGCCGCCGCGGTCGAAGACCACGGTGCACCGGCGCTCGGGGCCGATCAGGGCGCGTAGGTCGGGCAGCAGTCTGTGCAGCTCGGCGGCCAACGACTGGGAGGGGGCGGCGGTGATGACCATGACCGGGTCGCCGTCGGCGTCGCCGACCCAGGTCTCTTCGGTGGCCGGGCCGGCGATCCGCATCCGGGCGATGTGGGTCTTGGGTAGGGCCCGGGTGCCGGTATAGACCCGCACGTGACCGTCGAGGTAGAGGAACCCGACCGCCTCCGGACGGGTGTTGGCGTGATGAGCCCCGAGCGCGGCCTGCAGCTGTGCTCCTTTGCCGTGGCCGGCGAGCTCGGCGAGCTTGCGGCGCAACGTCTTGACCTCCGGGGCGCGGTCCAAACCCAGGACCCGGCCCAGGTCGGCGGGTCGTAGCCGGGTCGCGGCCTCGGCTCGGGGTTCGCGCAGCAACGCCATGAACACCCCCATCAGCAGCGTCACGCGTAGCCCGTAGAAGCCCTTGCGCATCGGGCCGAAGACCTGTTCGGCAACGTCGAGCAGGCCGGTGGCCTCCAACGCCGGCAACGCCAACAACAGGCCGGCCAACGGCAGGTGGGCGCCTTGGGTGATCACCACCGGTGCCTCGACCAGGTCCCCGGCACGAGCCGCAGCCCGCTCGTCGGTGCGCGCCACCGGCAGTGCCAGCACCACCAGCTCAGCACCAATCTCCGGGTCGTCGCTGTCCTGGTCCCCGGCGCCCTCCGCCAGCTCAAGCGGCGCCTGGTTCGTCGCGCTGACCCGACCCAACGCGACCCGAACCGTGGCAGTCGAGACTCCCGTGCGAGCGGCGATCTGACGCAACGTCAGACCCGAGATGTCCAACCGCACAATCTGGGCGGCCAGCGCGGCGGTCAGCTTGTTCGGCCCCTTGGGGCCGCTACGCCCACGCACCAGACCCAGCACACCACCGGCGGTGAAGTCCCGCCGCCACTTCCACAGCGTCACACCACTGACCCCGAACGCTGCGGCCACCTCTTGGGACGTGGCGATCCTGGTCGCTACCAGTTGCACCGCCGCCAACCGGCGGGCGGCCTCATCGGAGCCGGCATAGCTGAACGTGGCCATCCCGAAGATGAACACCACACCACCATCCGGGCCCTCCAGCAGGCCCGCCGAGCAACCGATCGATCGCGCCTCGGCAGGCTGCAACGCCAACACCGGCTGGCTTGCCCGACCCATCCCGACCTGCTCTGATGCCATAATAGGATTATCTCACGCAGAGCGCGCCCCGGCTGACATCAACACGCCCGAAAGTGCTGCCCTACATGGGAATCCGAGAAATCACTGGGCAACCATGTCCAGAGTTCTGGGGTCGGCTCACGCGCTGAACTCAAATCTTGTCGAGAGCCGCCGGACGCTGCCCATTGCCACCGGCATGCGGGTCCCAGCCAGCGGTCCACGGGTCTCCCACCCCCCGAGTCACGCGGCTATCTCAAGCCAAGTCAGAGT
>JBBQGJ010000646.1:0-3436 GCA_038322925.1 Mycobacteriales bacterium | reverse complement strand
CTCGGCCCAGCAGACCGGTGTGCGGCTGATCGCCTGCACCATGACCATGGACCTGCTCGGCATCGCCCACGACGACCTGATCGACGGCGTCGAACTCGGCGGCGCAGCGATGTTCTTCGGTGAGGCCAACGAATCCAACGGTGCGTTCTTCATCTGAACGAACCGGGAATTGGGCGCAGGGAAGGGTTGTCCGATGACGGTTGGCACTGAGTGTTCGTCGGGAATCGTCGGTCTGGCCGGCCGGGACGAGCACCTGGTGCCCGCAGTTCGGAGCGCCGAGTTCCATGTGGATGGGGTTTTCTTGCCGGTGGTGAGCCCGGCGAGGGGTGTACGTCTGCGGGATCACCCCGTACGACGTGACCCACTTGGGGCACGCCGCGACGTTCGTGTGGGCGGACGCGGTGGTGTCGGTGCTGCGGTCGGTCGGTGTGCATACCGTGTCGTGCCGCAACGTCACCGACGTCGATGATGTGTTGACCTCGGCCGCGGTCGCGCACGGCCGGCACTACGACGATTACGCCGTGTACCAGGAGTTCCTGTTCGAGCAGGACATGGCGGCGTTGCGGGTGGCGCGGCGCGCGTATGCGCCGCGGGCGCGGCATTTCATCCCGCAGGTGCTGCAGTTGGCCGCTGCGTTGCTCGCCACCGGGAACGCTTACGAGCGGGAAGGGTCGGTGTTCTTCCGCGGAATCGGCGGCGTGGCAGCCTCCGGGTTGTCCCGGGACCGGGCGGCGGGTCTGGCCCGGGAGTTCGGTGACAACCCCGACGACCCGATGCGGGAATACCCGTTCGATGTGCCGGTGTGGCGACCGTCAACAGCGCGGGACCCGGCGTGGCCCAGTCCGTGGGGGTGGGGCCGCCCCGGGTGGCACGCGGAATGCGCGGCCATGGCGATGGCGGCGTTCGGCGCCAGCGTGGACCTGCTGATCGGCGGGCAGGACCTGACCTTCCCGCACCACGCCTACCAATCCGCGATGGTGCAGGCCGCGAAGTCGGTGGCGCCGTTCGCCCGGTGCGCCATGCACGTCGGCGCCGTGCACTACCGGGGCCGGAAGATGGCGAAATCGACCGGCAACCTCGTGCTGGTCAGCGATCTGCTGCGCAGCTACCCGCCGGCGGCGATCCGGCTGCTCCTGCTGGACCGGCCCTGGCAGACCGAGTGGGAGTACCACAAGGGGGACCTCGACGCGGCGGCCGCCGATCTGGAGATCCTGCACGCCGCTGCCGGGCGACCGAACCGGTCCGCGCGCGCCGTCGGCGCGGTCACCGCCGCGCTGCTGGACGATCTGGACATTCCCGCGGCGTTGGCGATCGCCAGAGACGACGGGGGAGAAGCCGCTCGCGGACTGCTGCACCTGCTGGCGCTGTCCTGACCGAACCCGTGCCCGGGGGTGAACGCCCGACTTGTTGTTGCGGGCACACCGGTGTGGTGTACGGCGGCATGTCGCTGACGGCGCGCACCGCGCGGCCCCCCGTTCCGGGTGTGCCTGCTGACGGTCGCGTGCTGTCGGTCGACGACGCGGCACTGTCCGGGTAGCTGACGGCCGCCGCCCGCAGCGGCGGGCGTCCCAGAGATTCGCGCACCCGACGGCCCGCCGCCATTCGCGCACCCGACGGCCCGTCGCCAAAGGACACGCCCTCGTGATCGACGGTCCGCCTGCTGCCCTGCCTGGCACCGCACCTCGCACCCCGGCACCGGGTGATGCCGGCCTTTTCCCAGGCAAACCGGCCGCTGATGGCCGGCCCGGTCGGCTCGCACGGTGGGCTGATGCGGCCCGTGACGCGCACCTTTTGGGTGTTCCGTTTTGATCGGGGTTTCGATCGCTGGCACGGAACGCTTTCCGAGTCTCCAAGGTCCTCCGCCCCAGTGAGTGACCACGGCGGCGAGCATCCTCGCGGCCGGTCGTGTTGTCGCTCAACGGATTCTCATTCTCACTACGCGCGGGCGTCGGAGCCGGGCCATATGAGGAACAGCGGGCGGGTGCTGCCTCCCGGCGATTGGGGCTTTGGTCGCGATTGAGGTTGTGCGTCGGCCGCGCCGGTTTCGTCTTACGCTCGGATGTGTGAGCACCCCAGAGTTCCTCGACACTTCGTTGCTGCGACGGATCCGGGAATCCGTCATCGGCGATGACCAGGTGATGCCGGGACCGTATGGGCCGCGGCGGGTCACCTACGCCGACTACACCGCCTCGGGTCGGGCACTGAGTTTCCTGGAGGATTTCATCCGGGACGCGGTGCTGCCTCGTTACGCCAACACTCACACCGAGTCCAGCGGTACGGGTTTGCAGACCACCAGGCTCCGCGAAGACGCCCGCGCGATCATCGTCGACGCGCTCGGCGGCGACGCGGACACCGTGGTGATCTTCGCCGGGTCCGGTTGCACCGGCGCGATCGACAAGCTGATCGGCATCCTCGGACTGCGGATCCCCGCCGATCTGGACGACCGTTACCACCTCAGTGATGTCATCCCGGCGCAGGAGCGGCCGGTGGTCTTCATCGGACCGTTCGAGCATCATTCCAACGAACTTCCGTGGCGGGAGTCCATCGCCGATGTCGTGGTGATCCCGCAGGACGCTGACGGTCACATCGACGCCGCACGGTTGGAAACCGAACTCGCCCGCTGTGCGGCGCGGCCGTTGAAGATCGGGTCGTTCTCCGCTGCCAGCAACGTCACCGGCATCGTGACCGACACCCACAGGATTTCGGCGCTGCTGCACGCCCACGGCGCGTTGTCGTTCTGGGACTTCGCCGCTGCGGGCCCGTATATCGACATCGAGATGTACGGCGAACGGGGGCGGGACCCGTTGGCGTACAAGGACGCGGTGTTCCTGAGCCCGCACAAGTTCATCGGTGGACCGAGCACACCTGGGGTGCTGGCGGTCCGGCGGGAACTGTTGCACAACCGGGTGCCGGACGTGCCCGGCGGCGGCACGGTCGCCTACGTCAACCCGACCGAACACCGTTACCTCGATGACCCGGTGCAGCGGGAGGAGGGCGGCACCCCGGCCATCGTCGAATCGATCCGCGCCGGGTTGGTGTTCCAGCTCAAACAAGCGGTCGGCGTGGAGGTGATCCGCGGACGTGAGGAACATTTCCTGCGGCGGGCGATCACGGCCTGGCGGGGTGAGCCGGCGATCGAGATCCTCGGCAACCCGGACGCGGAGCGGTTGTCGATCGTGTCGTTCGTTGTCCGCGCCCCCAGCCGCCGCTACCTGCACCACAACTACGTCGTGGCCCTGCTCAACGACCTGTTCGGGATCCAGTCCCGCGGCGGCTGTTCCTGCGCGGGTCCGTACGGACACCGGCTCTTGGGCATCGACCTGGACCGTTCCCGCGAGTTCGACCGCGAGATCGCCCACGGCTGCGAGGGAATCAAACCCGGCTGGGTCCGCATCAACTTCAACTACTTCATCTCCGAGCCCGTCTTCCGCTACCT
>JBBQGJ010000645.1:0-3441 GCA_038322925.1 Mycobacteriales bacterium | reverse complement strand
CCTACACCGACAGCCGGCTACCCACCGGTGCCTTCACCGGCACCCCCACCGAAGCCCTGGACACCGCACTCGGTCTCTACCTCAACGACCCCACAGCCTGGCCGATCAAACCCCCGCAGGATTAACGCGGCGCTGCACTAGTCGAGCCGGTCAGGCCGGCTTGCCCCATCGCCAGAAAGTTCCATTTCGACATCTTGAGAAGAGACGCACCCTTCGGATATCCCCATTGAGCACTCCACCGACCGTAGCGGCATCGCATGCCCGAAGACCAGCTTGCTTCCCCCAGTCCGGACGTGAGCCGATGATCGAAGTCCGCCGCCGCGGGGAACCTGACGAGATGGGTGGGCGTCCCCAATCGAAACTCACCGGACTGCACCGCCACTGCTCGCCACATCAACTGCTCCTCACGACCTCGCCCAAGCACCGGTGCAGCAATGTGTTCGACTACATCACCCCGTGATCACCACGGAGAGCTGAGCTATCGTCGACGGAATCGTCTCGCAAGGAACGGGTGCCGCGGTCAAGCCGAGCGCTGTGCGGCCCCGCTGCGCCGGTCGCGTGAGGTACGCCGGATCCGCCCGAGCCACGACCGAACGCGTCGGACAATCGGACCGGCCGGACCGGCCCCGGCAGGGCCGGATCGGCCCCCGGTTGCAGGGCGGTGGCCTCACCCGACCGGAGCCAGCGACCCACCACATCTGCACCGTCGGCCAGCGCCGGTCCGAGTACCGCGGCGCCGACCAGGAGGAAACACAGCCCGGTCAACCAGGTCACGAACGACAGGGCGATCCCGAACGTGCCGAACTGGGCGAAGTCGTTGGACACCCGCGCGGGCATCCACACCGACGACGCCATCGTGTACAGCGCCGACCCGACCCCGGTGACGATCGCGGTCGGCAGCAGGGCACGCCACCGCACCTCCCCGCGCAGCATCAGGTGCGCGGTCCACCACCACAACGCGGACGTGCCGATGACACCCAGCATCCAGGTCAGGACCGGGCCGGTGGGGCCGGGCAGCACCGCACGCGCGGCCGACACGATGACCAGCAGCACGGACCCGCCGGCCACCCAGATCACGCCGCGGCCCTTGTTCCGCAGACCCCCTCCTGGGGGCCGCCGCCAGGCGCGCAGGTACAGCCGCTGCAACGCGGTGGTGAACGACACCGCGAACGCGACGGTGAGCAGCACCCCGATCAGACCGGTCGCGGCCTTGATCGCATCCGGGGAGGCGAAGGCCGCTCGGACCGCCTGCCGTGACTGGCCGTCCACCCCGAGCCGGTCGGCCAGGGTTTGCAGGATTTCCTGCCGGACGCGGTCCGGTGTCAGCGCGCTGATGACGATCAGCAGGGGAAACAGCGACACGAACGCCTTGGCGGCCAGCGCCACCGACCGGTCGACGAACTCGACCTCCAACAGCCGGGACCACCACCGGCCGATGACAGTTGTCTCGAGCCGTTCCGCGGTCCGGGCGGCGATCCGCCAGGCCCGCGCCGCCCTGCCCCGGGCACCCGTCCCCGATTCCACCGTCACCGCTGGCCGGCGGGCTCGAGCGTCCGAACGCGAGCTGCCAGAGCCGGGCCCAGTCGATCCGCGGGCGGGGTGGCGGGACACCGGGCCGCGTGCACGGCAGCAGGACTCGCAGAGCGCGGGGCCGGATGGTGCAGTGCACGGGGGTGGGGACGGTGACGGCCTCGCCGTCGATACCCACCGGAATGGTCGCGGGCCCGGCGTGGACGACGACCTCGCCGGGCGCGGTGTACCGGGTGACGCTGCGGTACTGCGCGCGGCGGAGCAGTCCGACGGCCTGGCCGGTGCTGGCCATCCGGGCGGCGATCACTCCCAGGGTTCCCTGGTCCAGCCGGGCGCGCCGGCCCAGGTCCAGCACCCGGCCCGAGCCGTAGGGATTGTTACTGACCAGCACCGCCTGCAGGTGATCCAGCGAGCCGGTGCCGGTGCGGACGGTCAGGTCCGCGCCCTGCTGCCCGCCGAGCAGGTCGGGCAGCATCTCCAGCATGGTGCGGTTCTTGTTGTCCCGGTACTGCGGGCTCTGCACGATCTCGGCGTAGGCGCCGAACGAGGCGTTGTTCACGAACGGCCGGTTCCCGATGTACCCGAGGTCGACGCGGACCTCCTCGCCGTCGGTGAGCGCCCGCAGACACCTGCCGGGGTCCTCGCGGTCCAGGCCGAGGTCCAGGGCGAAGTGGTTGCGGGTGCCGGCGCTGATCACCAGCAGCGGGATGTCGTGATCGGCGGCGATCCCGGCGACCAACGCCTGGGTGCCGTCACCGCCGGCGACGCCGAGCAGGTCCGCGCCGCGGTCGACGGCGTCCCGGACCAACGCGGCCACATCGACATAACCCGGGCCGTCCAGCAAGGCCACCTCGGCGCCCAACGCCCGGGCCTTGGCGGCCAGGTCGAAGCGGACGACCTTGCCACCGCCGGAACGAGGGTTCATCACGATGAACGGGTGCGCCGCCGGGACCGGTGTGCTGGTGGGCATCCACGGTTCGTCGGTGTGCCGCAGCGCGTGCCGGGCCGCGGCCCCGCCGAGCAGCAGCAGCAACAGCGACACCAACGCCACCGCGACGACACCCGCCCGGAAGAAGATCACCACCACCAGCAGGACCGCGAGCACCGCGAGCACCAACCCCACCCACCGCAGCACACCGCGTTTGGCGATGAACCAGAACCCGCCCACCAGGACCGCTACCGTCCCGAGCAGGCCGACGCCCAGCAGCGTGAGCCCGATCGGCCCTTCCGACGCGACGAGCACCACCACCGCCGCCGCGATTGCCGCGAACGCCGCCCGGGCCGTCCACCGCTGCCCGGTCGCCGGTCCCGCGTGGGCTGCTGCTGCAGGGTCCGCCGTTCCGGTGCTCATCAGGTTGCTCCTGTCGTGCGGCTGGGTCCGAACGGATCGGGTGAGGTCGAGCGGCTGGTTCTGGAACAAGGCGGGTCAGGCCAGGAACTTGGCCTGGGCGACGTGGCCGGCCACCGGATCTCGAAACTCCACAGACGCCATGTGTTCGACCTCCACCCCCGACGATCACGTCCCGTTCTCGCGACGGTCCCACCTCACGGGGGCGGCCGGATCATCCGAACCGGGTGGGAACCGGGACCTGAGCCCATGTCCGGACGGCCCCTGCCCGGGGGCAGCCTGGGGCGCCCGGGACTCCGGGGCGTGGTGTCCGTCCGCTGAACAGGGAGAACCGTCGATGCGTGACCAGGTGCCGGGCCTGCTCCGTTTGCGGCGCCGCCGGCTGTTCCTGCGGGTTCGTGCACCGACCTCGGCTGCTGACCGCGGGTGCTGCCGGTCGGCTGACCCTGGTCAGCGCCGGTCCCGGTTAGCGTCCTGGGCGCGGCGCGGCGCGGCGCGGCGCCGCTGCCGGCCGGTGGCGTGGCTGGCGGTGGACGAGACCGACAACGACCTGCAGGCGTTCT
>JBBQGJ010000644.1:0-3445 GCA_038322925.1 Mycobacteriales bacterium | reverse complement strand
TGGCCCGCCGCAGCCCGCCGGCCGGCGTCATCTTCCATTCAGACCGCGGCACGCAATTCACAAGCCACGAATTCGACGAATACTGCCGGAACCACAACATCCGCCGATCCATGGGCCGAACCGGGGTCTGCTGGGATAATGGTGTGCCACGAGCACATCAGAAGGAGGCAGCGTGAGCTGATTCTAATTCTGGTGTGGTGCTGCGTTGGTGATGGAGGTGGGCCCTCCACGGTCGTTTTGCAGGAAGTGGCCGTAAACCACCGCGAGCTGCTGCGGTGAATGAGTCGTGGTGGTGAGCGTCGCGGAAAAGGCGCGTCTTGAATGCGTCAGGTGTGGACCGAGAAGGTGAACGTGAGTGAACCATCGATGAGGTGTCGAAATAGCATGGTTGGCATCAAAACCAGGGTCCCGTTGTTGCTCTGGGAGAAGTCAGGAGGTTACCTGTCTACTGTCCTGGCGGTGTCCGGCATAGAGATGGCACGAGCTCGGATCAGGCGC
Source organism: Mycobacteriales bacterium (assembly GCA_038322925.1). GTDB lineage: Bacteria > Actinomycetota > Actinomycetes > Mycobacteriales > Nakamurellaceae > Nakamurella. The sequence continues at coordinate 2,947 of JBBQGJ010000644.1, read as the reverse complement.
CAACGTGGCGCCCGGATACAGGATTCCCCTCGTACGGACCGATCACTTGCTCGCCGCCCCAAAGGCGACTTTGTCATGGCGCTTCGACAGTCAGGTCTCCCCTTCCGCCGGCCACCAGCTACGGGGCCGCTTGGCCGCTACCCCGACCGGACTCCCACCGGCAAGCCCAGCAAAGCTTCCAGGACACACACCGCCGGAGAACAGGCTGCATTCAGCTATCGGCCAAGTCAGCCCCGTCCAATACGAGGTAGCGTCAACCGCGGTCAACCAGGCCACGTAACCCCGTCCACTGTTCCGGGGAAAGCTCACTGGTCATCCAACGACGAACGAGCCCCCGCCCTCGCCGCCTTCCTGCACCGCTACAATTATCGTCGACCGCACACCGCGCTGAATGGTCGTCCCCCGGTCTACCGCACCCCGACCGTTACCAACCTCCGTGGATGCAACAAGACTGGGAGGTCTGATGAACACTTTGTCGTACCCCTTGCTCGACGCCTCGCAGCGCGCTGCGTACCACGAGCTCTTGAACAAGTACAACGAGGCATGGGAATCGTCGGCGTCGGCGGCGGCCATCGTAGACGAGATGGCCCGTGTCCCAGCCGCACGCTCAGTCCCCGGCTCCACTGGAAGCATGTCCGATATCGCAAAACGATGGCGAAAGAATCGCCGTCGAGCGGCGCTCATCGCATATGTTAACTCGCTCAAAGAATTATACGCCTGCGAGGTCATTGATTGGCTTTCTTTTCCGGGATATGAGTCTCACGACTGAGATGGTTGCCCGACCGGCGCAGGGTCGGCCCCCGGGTTGAGAGGTTCAGTCAAGCACGTCCTAAGGACGCGCCGATAAATAACTGGACTGATATCGGTTTTGTGGACACCGTTTAGGCGGCGAGTTCGTGAATGTCTCTATATCCTAGCTCGTATTCCAGCGGTGTCAAGTAGTTGAGCGTCGAATGCCTGCGTGCGCGATTGTAGTAGGTTTCGATCCAGGAAAACGTCGCTGTCTTGAGCTGGTCGATCGTCGGCCACGGCCTGGTGTGGATGAGTTCTTTCTTGTAGGTCGCGAAGAATGATTCCGCGACCGGGTGAGTAGCCCGAGGGAATTGCACCCTCGGGCTCTCGTAGAACCGTGCGTAAACCTCTCGATTTACACGGCTCCCATTGTCGAGCCGGAGGGTTTGATACCGATGGCCCAATGCGCGAAAAGTTCGGGTTCCCGACGGGCGATGCCGACGAGGAAGGCCCGAGCACGTTTAGGGCGTCGGCGTGATGACGCTCACCTGAAAGTACTCAGACCTGCTCACTGAAAATCCCCACCTGCGTGGCTCCCGCATCCATGGCGGGGCCCCTTCGATGCTGGCGGTCTCTGACCACGCACCAGCTACCGGAGGGGTCCCGCTTCATGCTCACACAGGAGGACGACGTGGACATCCACGCGCTACGCAGGAGGGGCTGGTCGATCTCGGCGATCGCCCGGCATGTCGGGAAGGACCGGCGGACGGTGCGCGCCTACTTGGACGGGAAGCGGCAGGTCGGGGTCCGGGCGCCGGCCGGTGCGGACACGTTCGCGGCGTACGCGGCGTACTGCACGGCCCGGCTGGCCGAGGATCCGCATCTGTGGGCGACCGCGTTGTTCGACGAGGTCGCCGACCTGGGGTATGACCGGGCCTACCCGTCGTTCACCCGGGCGTTGCGGCTCCGTGGTGTGCGGCCGGTCTGCGAGCCGTGTCATCCGGCGAAGGGCCGCCCGGTCGCGATCATCGATCACCCGGCTGGGGAGGAAACTCAGTGGGATTGGGTCGAACTCCCGGACCCGCCGACGGGCTGGGACGGCTACGGCAGAACAGCATACCTGTTGGTGGGGGCGCTGTCTCACTCGTCGAAGTGGCGTGGGGTGTTGTGTGAGTCGACCGAGCAGCCGCAACTGGCCGACGCTCAGTACCGGGTCGCGGCCGCGTTGGGTGGGTTGACCCGGGACTGGCGGTTCGACCGGATGTCGACCGTGGTGCACCCCGGTTCGGGGAAGGTCACCGCCACCTACGCGCCCATCGCGAAGCATTTCGGTGTCCGGGTCCGGCCCTGCCCGCCCCGGCACGGGAACCGCAAGGGGGTGGTCGAGAAGGCCAACCACACCGCGGCGCAGCGGTGGTGGCGGACCCTGCCCGACGATGTCACCGTCGCGGAGGCCCAGGCGTCGCTGGACCGGTTCTGCGAGCGGGTCACCGACCGGCGCAGACGGGTCGACGAGCAGGGGACTCGTTGCACCGTCGCTGATCTCGCCGCCGCCGAGCGCCTCCGCCCGGTGCCGGCGGCGCCGCCGATCGCGGTCATCACCGTGGAGCGGCGGGCCACTGCGCAGGCGTTGGTGCACTACCGCGGGAACCGGTACTCGCTGCCACCCGAACTCGCCGGCAGCGTCGTGGCGGTCACCCACCGGGTCGGGGGCACCACCCTGGCGATCACGACCGGCAACGGGGTCACCGTCGCGGTCCATCCCCGGCGGGCCGACGGCGCCGGCGTCACCGTGCGCACCGACACCCACGTCACGGCGTTGAACACCGCCGCGTTGGCCGCGTTCAGCAGTTCCGCACCGCACCGCTCGAAGCGGCGGATCCCACCCGGCCCGGACGCCCGCGCCGCCGCGGACGCGTTACGCGCCATGAACAACCCATCCCCGGCTGATGGTTCGGCGGCGGCGCCGGTGATCGACCTGACCGTCTACGCGCGGGCCGCCGAGTCCCGCCGCACCCTGCCCTGACCCCGGCCCGGCAAACCACCCGGCCCCCATTCCCCCGCGCAATCCCCTGGAAGGACACCACTCTCATGCCACCGACCACCACCGAGGCCAGCCGCTACCAACAGCTCCGCGGGCACCTGGCCTACCTCAAACTCGTCGACGCCGCCGAAGCCCTGCCCGCCGTGCTGGACACCGCGAAGGCCGAGAAGC
>JBBQGJ010000643.1:0-3466 GCA_038322925.1 Mycobacteriales bacterium | reverse complement strand
GCCGCCGGCGAGAGCGATGATGAACCCCTCGACCTCGGCCGGCAGGCTTCCGTACACCCCCCACGCAGCACCAGCAACGAGCGCCGCCGACACGACCACGATCACGACGATGGTCAAGAACATCAGCGGCGCTCCTCCCCGCGACCGGACGAAACGACCGAAGCGTGCAACCGCACGAGCGCGGGATCGTCACATTCTTTACGGCCAACCGCTCCGCCGTGAAGCAGCTTTCCCGGCGATCCCCGTGATGAAACGGTGAACTGGTCCGGCGAGATCGGCGGCCCGCACGTCAATCACTTGCCTTGGTCTGCTTCAGGTGGTGTTGTCCTGCAATAGTTCTCGTCGGACAAATGGGGGTCATTGGGCCCTGGTCGTCTTGGGCCTGCGGTTGCACGCTGAAGGAGCCATGAGCGTCGCACCGTGAGGCCTGCCCATGGGCAGGCACCGGGGGGTGTAGCCGTAATGATGCACAGCAAGGGCGCTGCCGCCATAAAGCTGGATGTGCAACTGCCCGTTCGGGAATTCGTGGAAGGGTCCGTCATCGATCTCGCGGTCCGGGGTGTCGTCGAGCGTGACCTGACCGTCGCGGGTGGTCAGGTCGACCTGATCAGAACGGTGACCTACCGCTACCGCAACCGGGCCGACGAGTTCTCTCTCACTCCCGCCCGCAGTGCTGAGGTCGTGACTCGGCGGGTCCTGCCGGCGGGCGGGCGGTACCTGAGCGGAGAACAACTCTATGAAACCGTTTGTCTGGACGTTCCTGCCGACGGACCCGGTTCGGTGACCGGTGACCTGGTCCGCGTCCAGTGGGCGGTCCGCGCCCACCTGCGGGTCGAGCCGTCGGGGGACGCCGAGGCGACGCGGAAAGTGGTGGTGTTCTCGCGCGCGTCAGATCGTGCGTGGGTGCAGCGCACCCCACCGGTTTGGCAGGATCGCAGGTGCGCGGTTCTCGCCTTTGAGTCGCTGTCCTCCCGTCGCCTGGTTCCGGGATCGTGGGTGTCCGGGGTCCTGACCGTGGCGCCGCGACGGGCGGCGTCGGCCCGCGGGATCCGGGTGGAACTTGTCCTGCGCGAGCAGGTTCACCATGGTCCGTGGATCGGTGACGACCCGTCACGCAACCCCTGCGATCAGAGCACGGAGAAGGACACCGTGGTGGCCACCACGGTGTTGGCCGGTGGCTTACAGCTCGACCCTATCCAGCCGCTCTGGCTTCCATTCGCCCTGCCGGTGCCGCCGCGATTGCCGGCTCCGTCGCTGCAGACACCGGAGTTCACCCTGAGCTGGGTGCTGCGCGGCGTTCTGGACCGCGCCCTGCGCCCGGACCCCTACGTCGATGTCGAGTTGCGCGGTGTCACCACCCCGGGATAGATCCGTTACCGCGCGCCCCGGGCCGGCTCCGCGGTCACCCTCATGGTCATGGTCATGGTCATGGTCATGGTCATGGTAAAGGTCAAGGTCAACACACGGTGCCCCTTGCGCGGGTCCCCGTAGTACTCGCCGAAACTGGGGCGCAGTTGCCTCAGTGGCCGCCCGGCGGATGTGGACTGAGCATGTTCGGCCGCCGGCGTATCGGGGGCGGCGGCTGCTGACGTCGCTGTGTTCATCAAGTTGGACGAGTTGCTGCTGGTCTGGAGTTGGAGCACGACTCGCCGACCGGTCTGGGTTACCCGCCGCACGCTCATCAGGTCAGGTATCAACCGAATCTGGTGTGGCACGCCGGGTTCGACCCGGCGATTCTCCCGGCCACGGGCCGGCCCGATCGAGTTGCCGGTCGACAGTTGGTGGTGTGCACGCGAACGGGCTGCCATTCGCACCGACCCGCGAGCGGGACGTTCGGCCCTAGCCGCAACTGCCCGCGACGCTGAACGTGGATAGTGCCAGCCGGATTGGGGAGGTCACCATGGAAAAGATCATGTGGCTCATACTCGGGGCAACGACGTTGATCGCAGCGTTGCGAGCGGGTACCAGCCCCCGCGCGATGTACGTCGCCCGGGCCGCTCTCGTCCTGCTGATGGTGCTGTTCGGCGCGGTCGTCAACGCCTCATATCTGTTGAGCGGTTCCGCCTACTACGAGGATTTCGCGGCGGCATCACAGTTCGCCTTCGTCCGCGAAACCTGGGACTCCGTGGCACTGCCACACCAGGGGTTCTTCATCACGCTGCTCATCGTTGCCGAGGTGGCGGCCGGCGTCCTGGTTGCGGTCGGCGGTCGATGGATGGGCGGGGCACTCATCTCTCTCATCGCCTTCCACGTGGGCCAGCTGGTCTTCGGATGGTTCATGTGGCCCTGGGCCGTTCCGATGATCGTCACCTTCGCGCTGCTCATCAGGGCGCAACAGCACACGCCGACGCCGCCGCTCACCCTTCACCTGCCGCCAGCGGTGGTCTCCGCGCACTGATCGGTCAGCAAACAAGCTCGCCCGTCGGGGACAGGCGAGCTGAAAGTCTCCTCGTGCCGCGTCAAGTATTGACGCTCAGACGCGGGACCCAACCACACAGGGTGAGTCACGTGGTCGCTCCGGTCATGCCAGGCAGTTCCCCCGGCTGATCTGGGGATTTGGTCTCTGTCGGTGACGCGGGTGGGGACTTCCCGTCTGACGGACGCGGCGGGGAGGGGTCATGCTGGTGCTGCCGGCGAGCGCCAACTCGTCCGGCTACCCCTGGACGGCGGTCCGACGCCCCATGGTTCCGGGGAGGTGATGTCATGAACGCCAATGTGCCGTGTGTTGATCTGTGCCATGGCTCTCGTTGTTCGGTGTAGCGGTCGCCGCTCCTGCCGCTTCCGCCGGCACACCAGCCGTAGCCGGCTGGGACTACCAGATCTACGGCGGCCGGGTCCTGCCGCCGGACCGGACCGTTTACATGGTCGCCGAGGTAGCCCCCGGGTACGGGTTGGGCACCGAGATCCTGGAGCATCCATTTGGATCCAACGGCGGCGCGGTCGGGCACCACGGCAGCGGAAGCGGCTACGTCACGGTCCTGACGGGAAGCGGCTACGTCACCGTCCTGACGGTGGCGCCCGCCGACCACCTGTCCATCGCCGTCCTCGCAGTCGGCAGCGATCAGTCGGGCCTGCGACCTGGCCGCCAACGCCATATCGCGGCCATGCACATCAAATGACCCCCGCTGCAGGCAGCTGGATAGCGGGCCGAAGATGGCACGGCCGCGCACGTTCACCGCGGGGATCTGTTCGGAACCATCCGCGCAGCGTCTTCGCAGCCGTCTCCAGTGCGATCCGCGCTGTGTGCTGCCGCGGTCCGCTACAGCTGGAAGCAGCTGCCGACGGCGTTGGGCCGGAACGCGCCGGGCAGGCCGGCCGCGAGCGCTTGCTGCGCCTTCCAGCTGGTGCAGTGCGCCGGTACCACGACCGCGGGTGCTTCGGCGGCGAGGGCGGTGACGGTTTTGGGGATGATGTCGCCGTCCCGGAGGTGGAATCCGCCGAGGACCGCATACACCTGTTCGACGCC
>JBBQGJ010000642.1:0-3486 GCA_038322925.1 Mycobacteriales bacterium | reverse complement strand
TGGTGCGCAGGTAGTCGCCGACGTGGCGTTGCCGGGCGATGGTGGTGATCCGGGCGGCGACCTTGGCCGGGGTGGGGTAGTGCTGCGAGCCCAGGCCGCGGGACAGTCGGGTCAGGTCGTCGCGGGCGCGGTCGAGTTTCTATCCGACGAGACCTACCGACGCAAAATCGCCCGCCAGTTGAACAAGGGCGAGAACCTCCACGCGCTGCGCCGGGACCTGTTCTACGCCAGCGAAGGCGCGATACGACACCGCAACCCCGTGCAGCAAACCGAGCAGGCATGGTGCCTGACCATCGCCACCAACGCGATCGTCACCTCACCTGGATCAGCGAGTACTACGGCCGCGCCATCGCCGAAATGCGCGCCGGTGGCCACCTGATCCAGGACGAGGTGCTGGCCCACCTGTGGCCCACCCACCACGACAACGGCAACTTCTTCGGCACCAACACCGTGGACATCGACGGTGAACTGGCCAAGCTCGACACCGATGGATACCGCCCACTCCGCCACATCCTAGCCACCGCGTCCACCGTCAACTGAACGTCACGGACCCGCCACAAGGGACCGATCCCGGCCCCGCCGGGTGGGATGGTTGGTGGTCTGACAATCCGGCGGCGCACCACCCCATCGTCCATGGGAAGCCGACATCGACCCCAGACAAGATCCGGTTCGTAGTCGTTGTTTTCGTGCTGCTTACTACCGGGACCCCATCCTGTCCCAGGCCTCCCAGGCCTGGTCACCCATCGGTGGAATCACCTTCTACCGGGAAGGTGAACACACCAGCACGTTGCAAGACCCCACCATCGCCCGGATCGCCGAGGCTCACTCGAAGAGCCCGGCCCAGGTCATGCTCCGCTGGCACCTGCAGGGCCGCTCGGTCATTCCCAAGTCGACCAAAGCGCACCGCATCGCTGAGAACTTCGACGTCTTCGACTTCGAGCTCGACGCTGACGAGCTGACGGAGATCGACGCCCTGGACACCGGCAAGCGCGGTGGCCCCGAACCGCAAGACGTCACCCTAGAGGCCTACGGCATGCCGATCCCTGAGGCCGACTGATCCGACCCGGCAACAGTCCTGGAAGGTCAGCCTTTGAAACCTCGCCACAGATACGCAGGTCCGGGAAGCTCAACCGAACGGACATCATGGCGCGTTCCTTTTGTCACTTCGATTTGACGCCTGGCGCGCTTGAGGCCGCAGAACTCACCACGTCATGAATATGAGACTGCACCGACAATATGAGACTGCACCGACGCACCGACCCGAGTTGCATCCGATGGACCTTCCAACACTTGGGCCCTACCGCTGAACCGGCCCACCTGGCACGGCGTGGTCGGCACGGCTGGCACACCTGTTCGATACTGGTCATGTGACAGGTGATGAGTACAGGAACGTCGTGAAGCCGGGCCAGGTGCCGGTGGGCGGAATGGGCGACATCCCCGTCATCGCGCGATTGGTTTGCGCCGACGGGGCGGAGGAATGGTGGCCGGCCAGGGCGGTCCGCTGGACCAAGGATGCGGTCCTCGTCGGGTATGAATCCTCCCCCGGCGACCAGAACAGCCTTCGCCATCTTTGGCTCGGTATCGACGACGTCGCCCGCGTGATCCGCCCTCCAGTCACCCTCGATTCGTAACGAAACCGTCGGCAAGCGGCGGTCGAGGGACAATCGCGCGGAATCCGGCGCTAAGGATTTACCGCAGACAAGAACCTTTATCTGCGGTAACGTCCGCGACCGATCCATACACCCGGCAGAGCATCAACGCGGGCCGCACCGACCCCGGTGCCATCAGCGCGTTCTGTTCCGGACGAGTATCTCGGGGTGTCGCCCGACCGACAACGCAGCTCCACGAGCAAAGTCCTTTAAGCGATGTGGCGTTCTAACGTTGTAATGCCCGTAATGCCCAAACGTTACCGGCGCTTTCGGCCGGTCTTTGTGGGATCGGTCGGTTGGGCCCGGAGGTGATCGCGGATCTCATCGATGGTCATGTCCTGCTGCAGGCGTCGAAGGGCGAGACGGACAACAGCGCTCTTGGAGATATCCAGGCGCGGCCGGCTGACCAGGCCAGCAATGCGGGCCTCTTCGAGGAACTCGAGGAGGCTTTCGTCGAGGTACCGGGGGGCTGGCCTTGATGCAGTCCCCTCCCCTACCGAGGTCGCAGCTGCGGCCGCTGGGTCGATCCGTGAGCTGGCGGACGATGTGGGTTTGCCGGCTGATCGCGTCGGCTTCGGTCTGACAGCTGGTGGTTGCTCTTCGACGACCTGATCTGGCTCGCCATCAGAGGCGGTCTCGCTGGTTGCCTCGTCGGTCTGAGTCGGGATCGGGTCGGCGTTGCCGGCGGCTACGGGATGCCGCGGCGGCGGCATCACGCGGCGGGCTCGGCGTTCACGGGCCTGGGTCATGCTCGCCAGCCCGTTGGGGGTGTCAGCCACGGCTTTGCGCCTTCACGTAGGACGCCAGGCTGTGCATGGCGGCGACGAACTCGGCGTTGGCTTTGGGCGTCGGGTCCTCGGAGGTGATGGCGACCCGCTTCTTGCGGGTTTCGATTCCCCGCACGTACGGGATGGGTTCTGCGACTGTGATAGGTGTGCCGTCGACGATGGATCCGATGCGTCGGATCTCTGCCGCTCCGGGTACACGGGGCACCATGCTGGGGACCAACACCAGCGGGTAGTCCGGCATTTCATTGACCATGCCTTCGGTGGCGTTGAGGTCCTTGGTCTTGAGGGGGGTGGGCACGATGACCAGTCCGGCGGCCGCGATAGCCCCGTCGCCGGAGGGTGAGCCTCCGCCGTGGGTGTAGACGACGACGTAGTCGTGGTCCCAGGCTTGCGCCCAAGCGATGAGGGTGTCCGCCATGGCGTCGGGTTCAGGCTGATTGAGCTGGAAGTCCGGGTGGCATGGCACGAGGTCGGGCTTGTGGTAGCCAGTAAGTAGGCGCGGAACGGTCCCCCGCTCGAGAGCATCAAGCAGTGGCGCGCGGAGCCTGGCTTCGTGCCGGTATCCCCACATCCGGGTGGCTGATCCGTCGTCGAACTAAAGGTCCACGAGCGGTGCGCCGAGCAACCATGCCAGCTCGTGCGCGATGGTCGTCTTTCCGACTCCGCCTTTGCGGGCCGCAACAGTCACGATCTTGGGCATCGGGCCATTACAACGGCACAACGTTGGGATGTTGTGGCGCCACGCCGTTTCAATGCTGTCAAGCTGACAATCAAGTGTGTGAGGTTGTACACGCACAACGTTTCGACGTTTCGGTGTAGTGACGTTGTACCTGCACAACGTTTCGGAGTAGTAACCGTCCGCCGTTCAAACGTTCCGCCGCTCGGCGCAGTTCCAACGGTACAATGCTGGTAACTGGTCAGGGGTAGCCGGGTAGCCAGGGGTTTCTGCTGGTCAGCTGGGTGAGTGCGATGAGCATGGGGTGGCCGTGTTTGGCGGTGGTTTGGATGTAGCTGCGGAGTTTGGCGAAGTTCTGGGCGCCGGTGAGGGT
>JBBQGJ010000641.1:0-3496 GCA_038322925.1 Mycobacteriales bacterium | reverse complement strand
GGGGGCGGGGGGGGGCGGCGTTTGGGTGGGGGGTTGTCAGCGGGGGGGGCGGGGGTGGGGGTTGGCCGGGCGCGAACCCCCCGGCGGCCTCTCCCGGCGCGCCGGGGGGGCACGCCGCGGCCGACGTCGTTCGGACACATGGGCAGCCGCAGGCAACCCCAGACCCGGTGGCACCGCAGAGCCTCGCCCCGGTGACCAGGGACGGCAGGGACGCCGGACCGAGGGTGCCGGCGGTCGCCGGCGGATTGTCGGCTTCCAAGCCGGTCACCTACCCGGATGGAGTGTCCGTGACCGTCGAACGGATTCGACGCGGATCCGAGACGGGTGAAGGGCCCGGAGAGTTTCCGGGGCGCCCGTACACGGCGTTGGTGCTGTCACTGACCAACGGCTCCACCACGGCGATCGACCTGAACCAGGTCGTGGTCACCGCCACCTACGGGACGCCGCCACGAATCGCGGCACCGGTGTACGAGGCGGAGGCTGTCGACTTCTCCGGGACGGTGCCCGCCGGCGGTACCGCTACGGCGACGTACCTGTTCGCCATTCCACCGCAAGGCACCGCGAGGGTCGCCGTTGCGGTTGATTTCGACGGCACGCACGTCGCGGCCGGTTTCAGCGGAGCCGTCAACTAGGGATTGCCGCGAGGGCGGGACCAGTGATCTGGGAAGGGGATCAGGATGATCGGTGGCAGCAGAAGGGCGGGCTGGTTTCGTCGTGCGTTGACCGTGGCGCTGGTATGTGGGCTTGGCTGCGCCGGATTCGGTCCGGGCGACGCGGCGTTGGCGGATACCCGGCCTGCCGCCGGCGTGCCGGCGACGGTGAGTGCCGATGTGTTGCCGACCTGGCAGATCAACGGGGTCGTCTGGAGCCAGGTCGTGGTCAACAACACCGTGTACGCCACCGGCAGCTTCACCAAGGCCCGGCCACCCGGCGTGGCCGCCGGCGGCGCGGGCGAGGTCACTGCCAACAACATTTTCGCCTACGACATCACCACCGGTAATCGGGTCTCCAGCTTCAGCCACTCGCTCAATGCACAGGGCCGGTCGGTGGCGGCCTCTCCGGACGGCACCAAGCTCTACGTGGGTGGGGACTTCACGACCGTGGACGGCCAGGCACGCGGGCATATCGCGCAGTTCGACCTCCCGGGCGGCACGCTCAACACCACGTTCAAGCCCTCGCTGAACGGCGGGGTACGGGCACTGGCCACATCGGGCAGCACGGTCTACGCCGGCGGGCCCTTCACCGCGGTCAACGGGACCGCGCGCACCAGGCTGGCCGCGTTCAACGCCGGCGGCGCCTTGCAGGGCTGGGCACCCAAGGTGGACGACGGCCAGGTGTGGTCGATGGTGGTGGCGCCGGACGCCTCCAGGGTCATCGTGGGCGGCTCGTTCACCACGCTCAACGGCGGTACGGCTGCGTTGGGGATGGGCTCGATCAGCACCACCACGGCCGCGCTGATGCCATGGGCGGCCAACACCGTGATCAAGAACTCGACGTCCGGCGCGGCGATCACCAGCCTGCGCACCGACGGCAAGCAGATCTTCGGCTCCGGCTATGCCTTCGGAGCCGGAAACTTCGAGGGCACCTTCGCCGCCAACCCGACCACCGGCAACATCACGCTGCTGAACGACTGCCACGGAGATACCTACGACGTGCTCCCGCTTGGTGAGGTGCTGTACAGCGTCGGCCACCCGCACGACTGCAGCTGGATCCACAGCTTCCCGGACACCAGCCCCCGCGTCCGCTGGCAACGCGCCCTCGCCCAGACGATCGCTCCCACCACCACCAATCTCGGTCCCGACAACTACGGCTGGAACTACAAGGGCCGCGCCGCGTCCAGCGTCCTGCAGTGGTTCCCGCAATTGCCGGCCGGTTCGTACACCGGTCAATCTCAAGGCGCCTGGTCGCTGGCCGGCAACGACAGCTATATAGCCCTTGGCGGTGAATTCCCCAAGATCAACGGCATCGCCCAACAAGGGTTGGCCCGGATGGCCGTGTCGGCGATCGCGCCCAACAACATGGGCCCGACCTACACCACCAATCCACCGCGCACCGTGCCGCCGACCACCGCGACCAGGACGGCAAGCGGCACGATCAAGGTGACCTACGGGACCGCGTGGGACTACGACAACGAGTCGCTGACCTATGAACTGCTGCGGAACGGGACGGTGGTCACCGGGTTCACGCGCAGCATCAAGACCAATTTCTGGTCGGTTCCAGGGCAGACCTATACCGACACCGGCCTCTCGCCGGGCACCAGCTACGTGTACCAGGTCCGCATCAAGGATCTCTTCGGGAACGCCCTGCTCAGCCCCAAGAGCAGCGCCGTGACCGCCTGATCACCAGGCGGTCAGGAAGAGGGGACCCAGTTCATCTCGTCGGGATTCGGACCGGTCCGCTCGTCCTTGTTCAGCGCGGAGATCAGCGACATGTCGGTGTCGGTGAGCTCGAAATCGAAGATCTCGAAGTTCTCCCGCATGCGGCCCTGCCTGACAGATTTCGGGAACACGATGTTCCCGAGCTGGATGTGCCAGCGCAGCACGATCTGGGCCGAGGACTTGCCGTAGCTGTCTGCCACGTCGGTGATCGTCGCGTCCTCGAGCACCCCGCCCTGCGCGATCGGCGACCACGCCTCGGTCGCGATGCCGTGCTCGGCATCGAATGCCCGCAGCTCGTCCTGGGTCAGGTACGGATGCAGCTCGATCTGATTGACCGCGGGAACCACGGTGCTCTCCTGGTGCAGCCGGAGCAAATGGTGCGGCTGGAAGTTCGAGACTCCGATGGACCGAGCACGGCCCTCGGAGTAGACCCGCTCGAGGGCCTTCCAGGTCTGCACGAAATCGCCCACCTTCGGCAACGGCCAGTGGATGAGGAACAAATCGATGCGGTCCAGCCGAAGGTCGGCCAGGGTCTTGTCGAACGCCGCCAGCGCGTCATCGAAATCGTGCTTGTTGTTGTTCAGCTTGCTCGTCACGAAGATCTCGGACGGGTCGATCCCGGACGCGGCGATCGCCTCTCCGACCTCTTTCTCGTTCCGGTACATCTCGGCGGTGTCGATATGGCGATACCCGACCTCGAGGGCGGTGGTCACCGCTTCGACGGTGTCTTCCGGCTTGATCTTGAAAACCCCGAAACCCAGCTGGGGGATCTCGACGCCGTTGTTCAACCTCACACTGGGCACAGTCAGAACTGTCATGGTGCGATGTGCTCCTTCTCTTGCGGACGAATAGAACCGCATTCTGTCGGTACCCAGACCCACCGGTGATCAACCCGGTGGTGCGGCGTCTCACAGTGCGCCCATCGCGCCCGAGAGAGGAGTGCCTGATGCGCGGCCAGGCACTCCTCCGGCGGCGAACTAGTGCAGCACCGCGTTAGTCCTGCGGGGGTTCATCAGGCGGCCTTGAGGGGCCGGCCGTCGTAGGTCCAGCGGAATGGTTTCGCTTTGTCATCGTAGTCGCAGGCGAACTCGATGATCTTCTCGGCGAGGTGTTGCCGA
>JBBQGJ010000640.1:0-3496 GCA_038322925.1 Mycobacteriales bacterium | reverse complement strand
CCTACACCGACAGCCGGCTACCCACCGGTGCCTTCACCGGCACCCCCACCGAAGCCCTGGACACCGCACTCGGTCTCTACCTCAACGACCCCACAGCCTGGCCGATCAAACCCCCGCAGGATTAACGCGGCGCTGCACTAGATCAGCTGGTCGGGGCGGAATTCTCGTCCTTTGGACCGAGATTCGGCGGTGATCCTTCGGCGACCACCAGTAAGTGATCGACGAACAGGCAGGAAGGAGGCGACGTCATCGCGGCTCCGTTCTGCGGTGGCGGGAGTCGTCCTCTCGGATCGCCCGTGACCCCTTATGCAAAGAATGACATTCCGGTGTCTAGAATGGAAGCATGGTTGCAATATTGCAGGGTACCTCGCAATCGCTTCGTCCGTTTCAGCGGGCTCGGGAGGCTCTGGAGTGGGTTCGGCGATGAACCAGCCGGACTCGCCGTCCGTGCGGGAACGCCGGCTGGCCCGGGAATTACGGGAGGCCAGGGTCGGCGCGCAAGTCGCCGGTCGCGACGTTGCCCGACTGCTGGGCTGGTCGGCGTCCAAGGTTTCCCGGATCGAGACCGGTCGGATCGGGATCAGCCTGCCGGACCTCGACCGGTTGGTGGAGCTGTACCGGTTGCCGACCGAGCAGGCGGAATATCTGCGGCGGTTGGCGCCGGCCGCGCGCATGCGCGGTTGGTGGGACGCCTACGCCGATTCGCTGTCGGCGGGGTTTTCCGGGCTGCTGCGGTTGGAGGCGGGATCGCAGGCACTGTCCAGCTATTGCGCGGTGATCCCGCACCCATTGTTGATGACGCCTGACTACGTCCGCCAGGTCGTACTGGCCACTTGGCAGGCACCATCCCCGCAAGAAGTCGACCGGCGGGTTCGGATCGCCGGCCGCCGCCAGGCCGTGTTGCAGCAGTCTGAGACCCGACCCCGCCTGCGGCTGTCACTCGTGATCGACGAGGCCGTGCTGCACCGGTCCGCCGCTGCGCCGGACGACCCCCGAGCGGCAGCGATCCGACGTAGTCAACTCGACAGACTCGCGGACGCCGGTGGTTGGCCCAACGTCACCATCCAGGTGCTCCCCTACACCGCCGGCATCCCGCCCGTCAGCGCCGGGTCGTTCTCGCTGCTGGAATCGCGAGCCACCGGCACCCCCGACGTCGTCTACCTGGAGAACAAGACCCGCATCTTCTTCATCGACGCCGAACCCGAAGTTGACCGCTACGCAAGGGATTTCGCATTGCTCACCGAGCTTGCCCGGCCGCCGGAGGAATCCGTCGAGGTCATTCGGGCCGTGGCCCGCACCCTGAAGCCCGCTAGCACCACCAAGGCGACGAGGACCACCAAGGCGACGAAGACCACCAAGAGAGTCACGACCTCGGGTTGATCCGCCCGTTCGGAACACCCTCGACCTGTGACCGGCGCCGGTCCGTGGCAGGCTGCTGGACCATGGCAGAAGAAATCGATCGGCGCGCGGGCTTTTACTACAACGTCAACACGGGGCAGGTGGAACGGTGGGGTCAGAGCCCGGAGACGGATCTGCTGGGACCATTCGCCACCGCCGAGGAGGCGGCGAATGCCCTGGAGATCATCCGGTTGCGTGAGGAACGCAAGGAAGCGGAGGACCGGGAATGGCGGGAGGGCGGATCACGCTGATGCGACGGGCGCCGATGCGGGTATTTCCTGCTGGGAATGATCCGTCGTGCGGCGCGCGATGACCTTACCGAGTTCCCAGACGAAGAACAGCAGGACGGCGGGAACCAGCGCCAGCGACCACTGGGCGAGGGTGAGTTCGACTGTTCCGAAGATCCGCCGCAGCACCTCCCACTGCGTGATCAGCACGGCCAGCACCAACTCGGCCGCGGCGGTCCAGTTGAGATTCCGATTGTCGAACGTCTCCACGGCGAGCGCGGACGCGGTGACGCTCCTGGCCTGGAAGGCTGCGACGATGATGAACAGCGAGAACGCGGTCAGGCCCATCGAGGATCCGATGGCCAGGCTGCCGAAGTGGTTGGTGCCGTAGCTGATCAATGCAAGCGTGCACACGGCCATGAACAAGCCGACGAGGCCGGCGGTGGTCAGCAGGCCCTTCGTCATGATCGTCGCGTCGCGGGACCGCGGCTTGAGGGTCATCAGTCCGGGAGCTTCCTTGTCCATGCCGAGCGCCACGCCGAGCGGGGCGTTGACCAGGAAGTTGATGTACAGGATCTGGGACGGTGAGAACGGCTGTCCCGCGGCGATGTTCAGGATGCTGGCACCGAGGAAGGTGATGATATAGGCGACCAGTTCGATGATCACGTAGCGGATGAATTTGTTCAGGTTGTCGAACACCTTCCGGCCCTGTTCCACGGCGCGCATGATTGTGGCGAAGTTGTCGTCGGACAGGATCATCCGGCTGGCGTTCTTGGCGACCTGCGTCCCGGTGCCCATGGCGATGCCGATATCGGCGGCCTTGATCGCCGGCGCGTCGTTCACGCCGTCGCCGGTCATCGCGACGACCTCGCCCTTCTTCTTCAGCGTCTGCACCAGCAGCACCTTGTGCTCGGGCGCGACCCGGCCGACCACGCCGATGTCGTCGATGCGCGCGAGCCTTTCCTCCTCGCTGAGCGCGGCGAAGTCCGTCCCCAACATGGCGGTTCCGGGGATGCCCAGTTGTCGGGCGATCGCCGCCCCGGTGGTGACGTCGTCGCCGGTGACCATCCGCACCCGGATCTGGGCGTTCTGCGCGTCCAGGACGGCCGCTTTGGACTCGTCGCGGGGCGGGTCGACCATCGCGACCAGTGACGTCAGTTCGAGATCGGTGACGTGGCCGAGCAGGTCGCCATCGGCGTCGAAGGTGGCCGGGTCGAGGTCGCGGAACGCCGCTGCCATCACCCGATGCCCTTCGCCCTCCATGCGCAGTAGGGCATCCTCCGACCGCTTCTGCAGGCCGGCGTCGTACGGCACACTCTCGCCCGCGGCGAGCGCCGTTGCGGCACGGGACATCACCGCCGGGGCGGCGCCTTTCACGAAGCAGCGCACCACGTTCCGGCCGGCGGCGTCGGTGGTCGAGTTGAAGGTCGCCATCAGCTTGTAGGTGGGATCGAAGGGCAGCGTGGCCAGCCGGGGGAACTTCTCCCGGCTCCCTTCGATGTCGAGGCCCCGCCTTGTGGGCGAGGACGAGCAGGGCCCCCTCGGTCGGGTCACCGACGACCTTGCCGTTCACGAGCTTGGCGTCGCTGGCGATGACGAAGGGGATGACGGCGTCGTCGATGGCGGGAGAACTCCCCGCGGCGTGCTGGACCTTGCCCTCGAGCTCGTAGCCGATCCCGGAGATCGTGTAGCGGTCGACCGGGTCGACGAGCTCGACCGCGGTCATCTGGTTCATCGTCAGCGTCCCGGTCTTGTCCGAGTTGATGGCCGAGGTCGATCCGAGGGTCTCGACCGACGCTAGGTCCTTGACGATGGCGTTTTGACCGGCGAGCTCCTTCGCGCCGCCCGAGAGGATGACCTGGAGCACGGTG
>JBBQGJ010000639.1:0-3500 GCA_038322925.1 Mycobacteriales bacterium | reverse complement strand
GACCCGGTTACGCGGCCAGCTCGAGGATCTGCTGGCGGCGTTCGCCGCGATCCGCGGCGGCGGTGTCGACGCGATCATGGTCGGCGGCCCGAACGAGGAGCGGTTGTACACCCTGACCAGCGCCGATCGCCCCTACCGGGTTCTCGTGGAGGAGATGGGTGAAGGTGCGGCGACGGTGTCCGAGCGCGGTGTGCTGCTGTATGCGAACCGCCGACTGTCGAACCTGGTCGGCCGTGACCGACGCGACCTGATCGGCACCGACGTCGCCGCTCTGGTCGACCCGACCGACCGTTCCCAGCTCATCACCCTGCTCGATGCGCCGGCCGGCCGGACCAACCGTGCCGAACTGAACCTCGCCGGCCGCGACGGCGCGACCGTCCCCGCGCTCACCTCGGTGACCGGCCTGGACATTGACGGGGTACTCGTCCGCTGCCTGGTCGTCGCCGATCTCACCAGCCGCCGCCGCCACGGCCGGGAAATCGACCACGCCAACGCCGTGATCGCCGCCCACTCGGCCGACCTGGAACGAGCCAACACGGAACTGGGCCGCTCCAACGAGGACCTGGCGCAATTCGCCTACGCGGCCAGCCACGACCTGGCCGAACCATTGCGCACCATCACCGCGTTCGCTGACCTGCTCCAGCAACGCTACCGAGGCAGGCTCGACACCGACGCCGACGATTTCATCGAGTTCATCACCTCCAGCGCCACCCGCATGCAACAGCTCATCGCCGACATGCTCGCCTACAGCCGGGTCGACACCCAGGCCAAGCCGTTCACCGCCGTCGACGCACAGCAGGTGTTCGAGACGGTGCTGGCCGACCTGAACAGCCGGATCAACGAAACGGCCGCCATCGTGCGCAGCCGCCCTCTTCCCGTGCTCAACGCCGACCGCACCCAACTGGCCCAGGTGTTCGCCAACCTCATCCGCAACGCCCTCACCTTCGTCGCCGCCGACGTGGCACCGCGGGTCCTGGTGTGGGCGGAACCCGATGCCGGTGCCTGGCGGTTCACCGTCGCCGACAACGGCATCGGAATTCCCCCCGAACACCGGCAACGGGTGTTCGGCATGTTCAAGAGACTGCACACCCGCGACGTCTACTCGGGCACCGGCGTCGGCCTTGCGATCGTGCAGAAGGTCGTGCAACGCCACGGCGGCATCATCTGGATCGAGGACAACCCCGGCGGTGGCTGCCGGCTGATCTTCACCATCCCCAGCGCGGACCCCGAACGCCGGCCGCCCGTCAACGCCACGCCCGGCAGCAACACGACCCACCCCGCCTCCCAATGAGACACCCGTTGTCCCCCTTGGGGGGTAACCGCGGTTGGCCTCCTTCACCGCCGCGGTTCGAGGGCCCGCGGGCGCTGGGCAGTGACTGCCCTCCCCGCTCCGGCAGGGGTGGCAGCGGTGTGGAAGGGGTCACCGGTGGAACTATTCGGCCCAGTCGATCTCTACGCTCAGAATGTGACGCAGCGTCCGCGCGCCAACCAATCCGGACACGAAGGAGCGGCGCCTTGCTGATAGACCAGTCTTCACGGGACAAGCACCACAAGCGGTCCCGGAAGTTGACCGTCGTGAGAGAAGGTAGAGCCATCAGCACCACCGAGCACCCTCCGCGCCCCGCGGCCACCGCCGGCCGCAGTGTTCCGATCCTGCTCGTGGAGGACAACCCGGGCGACATCCGCCTCACCCACGAAGCCCTGCGCGGCGGCGGCATCACCAACCCGATGGACGTGGTCAGCGACGGCGCCGCCGCCATGGCCTATCTGCACCGGGAACCGCCCTACGCGGGCGCCCCCCGCCCGGGGCTGGTCCTGCTGGACCTGAACCTGCCCAGCGTCGACGGCGGACAGGTCCTCACGATGATCAAGACCGACCCTGATCTGTGCACCATCCCGGTGATCATCCTGACCACGTCCGCGGCACCGACCGACGTCGATCTGGCCTACCGGCGGCACGCGAACTGCTACATCGTCAAACCACCGACGTTCACCGAATTCGCCCACGCCATCAACGCCATCGGCGCGTTCTGGCTCGACCTCGTCACGCTGCCACCAGCTGCCGCGGCGGTGGGTCGATGACGCCCGAACCGACACCGGGCGCCGGCGTCCACCCCGGCGCGGGGCGCGTATCCGGCGACACTCCTCCGGCCGCGCCGCAGCGGCTACGAATCCTGCTGCTCGAGGACAACCCGGCCGATGCGCGGCTGACCCAGGAACGGTTACGCGGCTCCGCCATCGACTGCGACGTCGCCGTCCAGCTGCACGAGGTGTCCGCGGAGCGCCTCGCCGGCGTCGACTGCGCCCTGATCGACCTTGGCCTACCGGACGCCAGCGGGCTGCAGGCGCTGCAACGGATCCGCAAACTGGCCCCGGAGCTGCCGATCGTCGTGCTGACCGGGTTCTCCGACGAGGTCACCGGTCCGATAGCACTGCGACTGGGCGCTCAGGACTTCCTCCTCAAGCAGGACTCGGACGGTCAAGGAATCGTCCGCTCCATCCGTTTCGCCGTCGCCCGCATGCGTCTCCAGCTCGCGCTGGACCATGAGGCGCTGCACGAGCTGGAGCTCACCGACGACATCATCCAGCAGCTGTTCGCGATCGGTCTCGCGATGCGAACCACCCAGCAGCGTTCAGCCGACCAACAACCGGCGGTGGCCGCCCGGATCGCCGACCACGTCCACGAACTCAAGGAGGTCGTCGACCAGATCCGCAGCGCATCCCTCGACAGCGAGCCCGACCAGGGGCCACCACCACCCGATGCCGGTCAACGATAACCTCGGGCCGACGAGCACGGTCGCCGAGGAATTCGTTTGCCGATACCACCGTGGGCATCGAGACCGTTGCCGGCAAGGCGCAGGACAAGGTCCCAGGGCACATTCCCCGGTCTGGCCCTTCTGTCCTCAGTGCAGCCGACGCCGGACGTGCGGCTGCACCAGGCTGGGGCCGATCCGACCGGTGGCGCTGGTTATCGCCACACCTGCCGGCCCGGCCAGCACCGGACGCAACTCGAGGGCGGACACCTCCGGTAGGTCGTCCGCGAGGGTCGATAGCCGCAGGGCCAGGTCGATGAGGGGTTCGCGGGCGACCACTCGGGTGCCCCGGTAGCCGTCCAGCAACGGTGCGGCGCGCGGCGCCGAGATGAGTTCCCAGGCGTCGACGTCGGTGAGCGGCACGGCCCGGTAGGCCCGGTCGTCGAGCAACTCGGTGGCCACCCCGCCGATCCCGAACGAGACCAGCACACCGAAGGACGGGTCGGCGCTGATGGCGAAGACCGTGGACACGTCGGCGCGATCGCGCGGGGCCATCGCCTGGACGTCCAGCCATGGTCCGGCGATCAAGGACAGGTCGTCGTAGGCGGCCATCATCCCCTCGGCTTTGGCCAGGTCGAGCCTCACCCCGGAGCGGTCCATCCGGTGGCGCAACGATTCGTCGAACGACTTCAGGGCCACCGGGTACCCGATCTCGTCGGCCGCCGCCAGCGCTTCGGCCGCGCTACC
>JBBQGJ010000638.1:0-3508 GCA_038322925.1 Mycobacteriales bacterium | reverse complement strand
AACGACGGTGGACTTCAACGGGACGAGCACCCGCGCCGGGGTGATGGCCAACACCGCGCTGCGGCTGAACGGCTCCTCCGGCGTCATGCTCGGCACGGCCGCCGATCTGGACATCACCGGCGCCATCACCGTGGAGGCGTGGGTGCGACCCGCGGCCGCCCCCCAGGGGTTTGCCAACATCGTGGCTCGCGGCGCGTCCACCAGCCCGCAGGGCGAGGTGTACCTGCGGATCTTCAACGGCAACTACCAGATCGGTTCTTGGAACGGTACCGACCACTTCACCGACGCCCCGGTCCCTGGCGGGGACTACGGGACGTGGGTGCACCTGGCCGGGGTGTACGACGGCACCGCCTGGCACCTGTACCGCAACGGCCTGCTGTTGAACTCCGCCATCGACCCGATCGGCGCGGTTCCGGTCGCGGCCGGCTGGGCAGTCGGCACGAACGCCGTCGGCAACGACCGGTTCTTCACCGGGGACATCGACGACATCCGGATCTGGAACCGACCCCTCGGCCCGCAGGAGATCACCGACGGGATGAGCCATCGGTTGGCCGGTAGCGAGGCCGGCCTGGCCGCGTACCTGTACATGGATCGGGGCACCCTGACCGACCACGACGCCAGCCCGGTCAGCACGAAGCCGGTCGGGGGCACGCCGCAGGTCGCATCGCCGCCCGCCCTGGGCCGGCTCGCCGGATTCGACGTCACCGGCGACGTGTCCGTGGAAACCTGGATGAACCCGACCGGCGCCGGTGTCGGCCGGATGCTGGTGCACCACTCCGACACTTCGGCCTACGGGCTGGGTGTGCGGCAACGCAACACCGCGCTGCATTTCGACGGCGTCGCCGGGCACGTGGTGTCGCTGCCGAACGTGCCGGCGTTGTCGATCACCGGGCAGATCACCCTCGAGACCTGGATCAGGCCGACGACGTCGGCGGGGCTGCAGGACATCATCGCCCGCGGGTACACGGCCGCCCCGCCCGCCGAGGTGTACCTGAGACTGGTCAACGGCACCTACCAGCTCGGTGTCTACACCAACACCCCGACGACCGACCCGGTCATCTCCGTGGCCATGCCCGCGACCGACCTGAACGCTTGGGTGCATCTGGCAGCCGCCTACGACGGGACCGCCTGGCACCTGTACCACAACGGGGTGCCGGTGGGATCGACGACCAACCCGACCGGCGCGATCAGCGTCAACGGTGGATGGACCATCGGTAACTCGCTGTTCGGGGACCGACCGTTCACCGGCGACATCGACGAGGTCCGGATCTGGAACACCGGACGCTCCGCGGCCGACATCGCCGCGACCATGAACACCCCGCTGGCCGGCACCGAGCCGTCGCTGGCCGGGGTGTGGCGGTACAACGGCCAGGTCATGCGGGACGGCACACCGGCACGGCACGACGGCACGGTCACCGGGCTGAGCGTCGCCAACCCCGGCCCGCACCCGGTGTACTCGGTGTTCGCGACGGTGGGCAAGCAGGGCGCGGAGACCGTGCCGTGGGTGCCCGCCGGGGCCTGGACCCACGTGGCCGCGACGTTCGAACAGTTCTACGGGCTGCAGGTCGCCACCGGCGGGTACCTGGACGCCGGCGACGCACCCGCACTGAACCTGAGCCGCGACCTGACCATCGAGGCCGGGGTGCGGGTGGGCGACCTGTCCGCGCCGCACGGCATTATCACCCGCGGGGTGCTGGACGACGGCACCGGCGACGACGTCCCGTACGGCCTGTGGGTGGCCCGAGACGGCAGCCTGGTGTTCGCGTTCGAGGACAAAAACCATGCAGTGCATACGTTCTCCTCCGCCGCGGGGGTCCTCTCACCCGGCGTGTTCCGGCGGGTCGCGGTCACCCGCAAGCACAACGTGCAGGTGGACACCAGTAACGCCGGCGCCAAGGGCGGCTCCGCGGTGGTCTCCGCGTGGAACGACATCACCTTCTACGCCGACGGCGTGCAGGTCGGCGCCGTGCAGCGCTACGACGGGCCCGACGTCGGATCCAGCGGGGGTGTCACGCTGATCGGACGCGCCTTCGGGCCCGGCTCCACCGCGCTGGGACTGCGCGGCGCACTGTCGGAGGTACGGCTGTGGAGCGCCGCCCGGGAGGCGCCCGTCATCGGGGCACCACTCACCGGCAGCGAGGTCGGCCTGGTGTCCTGGTGGCGGATGCAGGACGGCCTGGGCAACGTCGCCTCCGACAGCAAGGGCCGGCAACACGCAACCCTGCACGGCCCGGTGTCCTGGGTACACACCCCCGACGGGCGGGGCTCGACACTGACGATCTACCTGGACGGCGTCCCGGTGGCCACCACACCCCTGGACCCGGCGTCACTGACCGCGGCCGATCAGCAGTTCACCCTCGGCGCGCTCGGCAACGCCAAGCCTGTCGAGTTCTTCACCGGACAGCTCGAGGAGCTGCGGGTCTGGCGGGTGACCAGGACCGCACAACAGTTGCAGGACAACCTGTTCGGCCGGCTGACCGGCGGTTTCGCCGACCTGGTGGCCTACTACGCGTTCGGTGCCGGCGCGATGGTGGAAGACAACGGCCTGCGCGGCAACGACCTGTCGCTGACCGGCGGCGGGTGGGTGCTGTCCACCGCACCGATCGGCGAGGACACGCCGCTGGCCCGCAACGCCGTGCTCGGCCTGCGGACCAGGTTCAATGGGCTCATCGACAGCCCGCCCGCGGCCGCGGAGTACGCGGCCTTGGAAACAGACGTCACCGGCGCCACCACCGGCGTGCTCAAACGGGCGTACACCTTCGTCGACACCGCGGGCAGCTGGCGGTTGGTCACCGGATTCAAGGTGGGCGACCTGGCCACCCAGTGGGTGGGGCAGGCGCAGTTCGACCCGCAGCTCATCGGCTACCTGGAAGGCGCCCCACCAGTACCCAGCGAGAACCTCACCGTCCAGGACTCCTACACCGGGACGAGTTCGGTGGCGCTGACCGAGGCCACCAGCACCACCTACACCTTCGGCTCGACCAGGGATTCCGGGTTCAACGCGAGCTTCGAGCTGGCCGCCGGGCAGGGCGCGCAGGCCCAGACATTCGTCGGGCTGCTGGAACTGGAGGCCCCGCTGGGCATCGGCGTCGGTGAGATCGAGCTGACCTCCGCGGCCGACGTCGGCGTCACCTTCACCGCGAAGGCGACCTTCGAGACCTCGCTGTCCTGGCTGAACGACACCAGCAACGGGCAGGGCACCACCCACACCCGGGTCAGCACCCTGAGCCTGACCGGCAACAAGGAAACGACGCCCGCGCACTCCGCGGTCGGGGCCCGGTTCGTTCCCAACAACACCGGGTTCGCCCTGGTGCAGTCCCAGACCGCGGACATCTTCGCCTTGCGACTGGCCCACACCGGGGCGCTCGTGGCCTACCAGATGAAACCCAACCCCGATATCCCGAAGGACTTCAACATCATCACCTTCCCGATCGACCCCCGGTACACCAAGCAGGGCGTGCTGGACGGCAAGGTCGGCGGTGACGTCGACGCCGACTACCCCAACGCG
>JBBQGJ010000637.1:0-3519 GCA_038322925.1 Mycobacteriales bacterium | reverse complement strand
GGGATACGAGGTGACCATCACACCGGCGGCCTGATCGCCGACGAAGACCGCATTCTTCGGCCCCTAACAACATGCCCGAACTCACCCGCGATCCACGGGTCGATTCCGCATGCCACCTCACCATTTAGTTTCGTCTCAGGAGTCACCCAACGCAAGCCAGGCAAGGCCATCCGCCCCAGTGACAACAACGTGCCGGTCCTGGGCAAAGCCGGTGGTCGGGGTGGCCAAGGGTCCAGCGAGCGCAACGACGACCGCCAGCACTGCGGCACGGCCGGGTGGCCGGCTCCGCCGAGGACGCCGCCTGTCGCGAAGACCGGGGCCGGTACGCCGTGTCATCGGACAACACCCAGCGCGTCCAAGCGCAGATCGGTGAGCGCCACGGAATCGGTCAGAGCCGTGGTGCCGTCGCCTGTTTCGGTCGGATTGGGCTGATCATCAGGCGTCACACATCGGGTGAGCGCGATACCCAGTGCGACCCGCTCCCGGCCGAACAATTCTTTCAACACCTCGTCTGGGACGCCGCTGATCAGGCCTAGCGAATTATTGGCAGGGAGCACCCGCTGCAGTCGACCGACTCTTTCCTGGCATTCCTGACCTGGTGAGCTGCCGGCGTTCATCTGTGCGATCGCCTCCGCGTGCAATCCGGTCAGCAACGGCTGCCCCGCCGCAGTGAGGTACCTGCGGATGGCATCCGGTTCGGTGGCAGCTGGCAGTCCCGCCGCCACCCCAGCGCTGTTCGAGCGCGCACTCTGCAGGCTTGTTCCGCGGCTGATTGATGTCTCACCCGGCCAGAACCAGATGGCCATGACGACAACGGCTCCAGCGAGAACCCCGGCGGCCGCGATCAGCACGATCCGGGTCTTCATGGACGTCGACTTTTCCGCGCAACCCAGCCGGGCGCGGGTTGTTCCGGCACGGTCTGGCCTGAGATGCCTGGTTCTGGCATCGCCCGTTTGGGCACGTGGTGACTCGGCACATTCTTCCCGTCTTCCGGCGGTGATCAGGGGGTCAGTCGTCCCTCTTCGGTGAGACATTTCAGGACGACAAGCACACGTTTGTTGTAAGCAGGGTCATCCGGTATTCCCAGTTTGGAGTAGATATTCCGAACAGCGGCTTCGACGGCGCCGGACGTGATGTGAGTGTTGGCGGCGATCGCGGCGTTGGATGCACCGTCCGTCAGCAGGCTCAGCACGCTTCGTTCGCGGGGAGTGAGGAGTTCCCGGAGCGTGGGTTCCTTCTGATCGCGGGGCCGCAGCAGGTGGTCGAGTACTTTTGGGTCGGTGTAGGTTTGTCGGTTGTTGATCCGCTCGAGCGCCTCCCGCAACGGGCCGACGGCGTTGAGGGAGTCCTTGATCATGTACCCCTTGCCGGCCGAACCACCTTCGAAAAGTCTTTCGGCGTAGGTCGCTTCGGCAAAGGCGGAGAGCAGCAGGACGCCAACACCGGGGAACATTTCCGCGATCTGCCTGGCCGCGTTCAAGCCGTCGTCTTTTCGCCCGGCCATGTTGATATCCAGGATGGCGATGTCGGGCAGCGGGCCGCGGCGGAGATAGGCAATCAACTCGTCGCCGCTGGCTGCTTCCTGGCTGACCTGGGTGCCGGCTGCCTCCAGCAGCTTGACCAGTCCGGCGCGGTAGAAAGTGTCGTCTTCGGCGAGAGCTACCCGCATGGGATCTCCAGTTCGATGGATGTGCCGGTGCCACCGGGGCTGTCGATCCAGACGCGGCCGCCAAGCGCGGTGACCCGGTCAGTGATGCCGGTCAGACCCGCACCCGATCCGGCGCACGCGCCGCCACGGCCGTCATCGGCGACCGCGACCGTCAGCCATCCGTCAGCCACCCGTCCGGTGATGGCGGCATGGTTGGCATCGGCGTGCCGGGTGATGTTCGTGGTTGCCTCGACGATCGCGAAGTAGGCGGTGACCTCGGTGGTCTCCGGCAGCCGCCCGTCCGGCAGATCGATGTCCACAACGATGGGGAAGTGCCGCAGAGTGTCCTTGACCCCGGCGGCCAGGCCGAGACGTAGAGCGCTCGGTCGGAGCCCTCGGCCAAGCTGTCGCAATTCACCCAGCGCGTATTCGAGGTGGTTCCGGATCTGCCCGAGAGCGGCGGCCGTTTCGGCATCGGGAGTGGTGGCTTCCAACGCTCCGATCAGCGGTCCCAGGGCCAGGAAGTGTGTTTGAGCCCCGTCATGCAGGTCCTGTTGCAGCCGCCGGCGTTCGTCGTCGGCGGCTCGCATCACCCTGCCGCTGGCGGCGGCCAGGCTGCTGTATTGAGCCCGGACCCGCTCGAGCAGCAGTGTGTTCTGCAGGTTCAAGCTGACGGCCTGGACCGCCGCTTCGACAAGGTCCGTGTCGTGATGGCCGGCGGCTTCGGCAATCACCACTGCCAGCGGATCACCGTCAGTGGTGCTGATCGGGATGGTCAGCCAGTCGGCGTCGCTACCGGGCACTGTGGTCGGTTGGCCGCTCTCGTCGAGATAGGAGTGTGCATCGCCGGACCACGCCAGCAACCGCAGGTCGGGGTCACCCAATGCGTGGCGAAGTGCATCGACAGTTTCCGCGGTGCCGGAGCTCCGACCGATCCGGACGAGCAGATCGGTCAGCGCGGTACGGGCGAGCTGCCGCTTGAGCACTGCGATCAGGAATGCGACAGGTACAGCGAGAAATGCCACCGCCGCAATGGAGTCCAGCACGTCGAGCACCGGATCGGGGGCTTCTACCGCACCGCCGATGACCGGGATCAAGGCGAAGGTGGCCGCGCAGATGGCTGCCACCGCGATCGGAATCTTCTGCCTCCGGACGGCCGGGCCGGCCGATCGGACCGTGAACACCCAGCGATACACATAGAGGACGACGAAGCCAACCGTTCCTACCGCGAGAAGGCCCTGGACGGTTTGCGTCAGAGCGTGGTCAGGCCAGGGACTCGGCCACCACGTGTCGGCCGGAAAATCGTGCCACTCCGGCAGTGATGTGGCGACGACGAGCCATGGGGTGCCCAGCAACCAGACGAGCATCAGGCGAAACATCCACCGGTCGCCGGCAGCGAGTGATCGATCGGGATAACGGAACAGCGCCCACCCGGCTGCCACCAGATAAGCCGGGCCCAAAACAGTGCTGGCCAACGGTAGCGGCCCACCACCCCATTCATTCGCCCAACTCAGTACCAGCAGAGCGGTGCAGGCGACCATTGCCAGCGCCGGCCCACCCTGACCCCGCTCGGCGCCCAGCACGACTCCGATGACAAAGAACGACACCGCCAGGAAAGTGGTGATGGCGGCCAACAAACGATCGTGCTGCCACAGCGGCCAAAGCCCGGCAGTCACCAGGATGGATACGGCCGGCGTCAGGGTGCCCAGCAGGAGCCACAACCCGCGGAATCGAGTAGGGGGGGGGGGGGGCCCCCCCCCCCACCCAAACCCCCCGCCCTTCGGGGCCGCCGCCGGCGGGTCGGGAGGCGGGTGGTGAACCTTGCCCGGTCGGGAACAGTTGGCCCAGGCCGCGGTTTTGCCACTACGAGT
>JBBQGJ010000636.1:0-3525 GCA_038322925.1 Mycobacteriales bacterium | reverse complement strand
CTACGCGCAGGACGGCGTCGACCAGCGGATCGGCATGCGGACGGTGCCCGCCGCGGGATCGAAGCAGGGCTGGGGGTGCTGCCTGAGCGGTGTCGTCGGCATCCATTCCGTCGGATTCACCCCGGACCGCATCGTCGTGGTACTCAGCGCCGCAGCCCCCGACGACGACTCGCTCAGCGACCAGGACGGGCTCGCGCTGCAAACCGATCCCGGAGCACAGGCATCCATTGCGGCCGTCACCGCAACGGTCCACGCCGCGCTGGGGGGTCCGCCGTCCTGACGCCGACCTGTCAACACATCATCGCCAACACCCGCGACGGCCTCGCCGCGGCCCGAACCGGTGGTCGCACCCGTGGACGCCGCCCGAACTACCCGCCGCACAGGGCCATCCACGCCCGACGACTCCGCTCCCAGCACATCGGCACTGTGCCCGCCAAGCGCACCCACGCCGCAGGACGGCCGGAATCAGAGTGCGGCACCGTGGCCTCCCTCTCAGCGACACCGGCGGCTCGGCGAGACCCCCCGACGCCGTCGCCGGGCCGAATCAGTGCCCAGAACTGCGAGTGCACCCCGCAAGCGGAAGGGGATCGCCGTATGACCACCTCACGTGGATGCCCTCGTTGCCGTTCTCGCCTCCGCGGACCCGGGCTAGCCGCTCACCTGGGCTCAGCTCGACGACCTCGCAGATGCAGCCCTCGCAGCGGGGTGGGCATCACCGGCCGCGACCGCTGCCGTGTGAATTTCCGAATCACTTGGCGCGTCTGGTTCATATGTATGGCACTAATCCGAACGTGTGTCCAGTCTTAGACAGTCCGCTGACCCGTCCTCGCAGAGCGATGCCCGGTTTGTCGCATAGTGGCGTGGGCGTCCGCGCCGGCCCGGAACGCCTCGGTGACAAACCCTGCTCGCAGCGCGTGCCCTCCCATTGCTACGTCTGGGCGGGACCGTAGCCAGCCTGGCCGGCGCGGCGCTGGATCATCTCGGCGATCGCGTCGCCAGACATCGCCCGGCCGCCGATCACGCCGTTCTTGTGCACCGTCGGGAACAACGCCCCGCCCGGCCGCCACCGGACGTAGGCGCAGGGCGGGCAGGTCACCGGGTCCCGCCCGTACGGGAGGGCCTTCACGGTGCCGAGGGCCTCCTGGTCGGTCTTCGACCGCCGCAGCCGCACATGCAACCCGTCCGTCGCGTGGAGGGTGACGTCGTCGAGGGTGAGCGCGACCAGTTCGGAGCGGCGGTGCGGACGGGTGCAGGTGCACCCGGAAACCGTCGGGCAGCCGTGCCCGCCACGCTTGGATTTGCGCGATCGTGGACCGCACCATCCAGCCGCCCAATCCCGTATGAAGGGTGGGCGCTGTCCTCGGCGGCGCGCAGGAACGCGGCCGGCGGCAGCAGTCCGCGCTGCGGGTGCAGCCACCGCAGCGCCGCCTCCACCGCCACGATCCGGCGGCGAACACCGACCATCACTGACGCAGACATACATGGGAGAAAACGATGTCCATCATCCGTTTCGACCCGTTCCGGGATCGGCCAACGGGACGGCTAGTCCCCGTTCGTGATCCGCTCTGCTGCTGTCTGCAGCGCATCCCTGGCGTCGGCGGCAAGCTTCAGGACGAGCTCGGCTGCTGGGGTTGGTTGAGCAAGCGGGTAGGCCTGTCCTGCCCACAGATGAAATCCGTCCGCATCTCCCTGGGCCCGAGCCGCGGACCTCAGCGGGGCGGTCAGGTGGTGGATCTCGGGGTAGGCGCTGGGCGCATGTGGCGTGTGCTCGCGCAGGAAGCGGTTGCTGATGCCGCGCGCGGTACGGCCGGTAAATGCCCGGGTCAGGGCGGTCGGCGCCGCGTTGTGGCGAATCATCTCGCGGTGGGCTTGGCTGGTGCCGGCCTCGGGGCAGAGCAGAAATGCTGTCCCTAATTGTGCCGCGGCCGCGCCAGCGGCCAGCACCGCCGCGATGCCGTGCCCGGTGCTCAGCCCTCCGGTGGCGATCAGCGCCACCGTGTCGTCGACCCCGGCTTCAACCAGTTGGAGGAGGGCGAGAAGTCCGAGGTCACCGGGATGGGTGTCGTCGAAGCTGCCCCGGTGTCCACCGGCCTCGACACCCTGCACGATGAGGCCGTCCACGCCGGCCTGCTGGGCGAACCGGGCCTCCTGGACCGTCGTCACGGTGACCCAGACCGCGGACCCGGCCTGGTGCAGTCGATCAACCTCCGCCGAGGATGGGCAGCCAAAAGTCATCGAGATAACCGGAACGTGCTCCGCGCACAGCAGGTCCAACTTGGCCTGGTAGTTGTCGTCGTCCCAACGAGGGACACCTAGGGTGACGGCGCGCCGTTCCGCCTCCTCACGCAGACGCTCTGCATAGGCTGCCACCCCTGCGACGCCGGCACCATGACCGGGTGGCGCGAAAAGATTGACACCATATGGTGCCGACTTAGCCAGCAGTGAGCGGATGTCCTCCAATTCGCGCCGCACCGCCTCGACCGACTTGTAGCCGGCGGCCAAGAAGCCCAGACCGCCAGCGGTCGAGACCGACGCGGCCAACGCCGGCGTCGATGGACCACCGGCCATCGGTGCCTGAACGATCGGGTGCGTGAACGCTGTCGGAGTAAGTCGGCCCACACGGACAGACTGCTCCGCCGGGCCAGAACCACCGGGAGAGGGTCCACAACGACAGCCTCCTGGGTCCCGATGAGCCGATCCCTTCTCTCGACGATCGCGTCCGATTGCGCGCGCTGTGGGATCCCTGGAACGGCGGTTGATCGAGCGAGGGTGGAATGGCAGTCAGGTCGCGATGTGGCGCCGACATGCGGTGATTGACCGGTGGTTTGGGTCAGACTGACGCAATGCCGATTCTGATGGTTTTCGGTGCGTGGGATCCGGGTCGAGGTGCTCGGCGAGGTGCGGCCGCTCTGGTCGCCGTGGTCCTACTGGGCATTGCAGGGTGCTCCGTTGGGTCGGCGCAGTCTGCGGCCACGGCAACCGATCTGGCACCGGTCGTGATATCGAGTGCCAGCAGCGGCGCGGCCGGCGGATCGTCTGCCGACGGGGAATCGGCCGAACCGACGTCTGTTGCTGTCGGTGTGACACCGACGTCGGGGGCGCAGGTGAGCCTGGTCCCGGAGGCACCCACGTCGGCCGCGGTGTCCGCCTCCGGGTCGGAGGTTCCATCGGGAGTATCGGCTGGATGCCCGGGGGTGCGGTGTGTGTCGATGGTGGTGACCGGGGATGTGCTGCTGCATCCGCCGCTGGTCGATCAGGCCCGCGCCGATTCCCTGGGCGGGCAGGGCCTGGATTTCGCGCCGATGCTGGCCGCCGAGAAGCCGTATGTCCAGGGTGCCGATCTGGGCGTCTGCCATCTGGAGACCCCACTGGCCCCGGCCGATGGCCCGTTCAGCGGCTACCCGGAGTTCTCCGTGCCGCCGCAGGTGCTGCCCGCGCTGGTCGCCACCGGGTACGACGCCTGCAGCACCGCGAGCAATCACACCCTGGACCAGGGCACCGAAGGGGTGAACCGCACCCTGGACG
>JBBQGJ010000635.1:0-3527 GCA_038322925.1 Mycobacteriales bacterium | reverse complement strand
TCGGTCGGCTTCAGATCCAGGATGAGTTTCGACATCGCGGTGACGTAGGCGAGGTAGCCACCGGTGGAGTGCTGGGCCGCCTTGGGCTTTCCGGTCGACCCGCTCGTGTACATGAGAAAGAGCGTCTCGTCGGCCCGCATGCGTTCGGGCTCCACCCGTTGCCCGCGGAACTCGCCGATCACGTCGTCGACAACCACGTCGCGGCCTTCCACCAGCGCGTGCTCGCTGCGGTACTGGCCGCGGTGGCGCTCCCAGATGAGAACCTTCTCGACCAGATGGCCCTCCCCGGCGGCGAGATCGCACGCCTGGTCGGCTTTCTCCTTGTGGTCGATCCATTTGCCCGCGCGCCAGTAGCCGTCACTGGTGATCAACACCGAGCTTCCGGAGTCGACGATCCGGTCCGCGCAGGCCTGCGCGCTGAACCCGCCGAACACCACCGAATGGATGACACCGAGCCGGGCACAGGCCAGCATGGTGACGGCGAGCTCGGCCACCATCGGCAGGTGGACCGTCACTCGATCCCCCCTGCGCACGCCGACACCGTCACGCAGGTAGGCGGCGAACTCGTTGACCCGAACGAACAGTTCCTGATAGGTGATGGCCTCGATCGGCTCGTCCTCGGAATCGGGGACGAAGTACAGGGCGGTCTTGTTCCTGCTCCCCGCCAGATGCCGGTCCACGCAGTTGTAGGAGGCGTTCAGCTCCCCGCCGACGAACCAGCGCCAGAACGGCGGGTTGGTCGAGTCGAGCACGGTGTCCCACCGCTTGTACCAGTCCAGGAGCTCGCCGAACTCGCCGTAGTAGTCGGGGAAGTTCTCCAGGGCGAACCGTTCGGAGACCTCCGGGTCGGTCAGGTTGGCCTGGGCGACGAATTCGGGCGGTGGCTGGTAGTACTCCTCTTCTTGCCAGTGAACTGCGATCTCCGAAGCGGAAACGTCACCGCTACCGTCGGCCATGAGACCCTCCGTATCCGACCCTGCGGTCCTATCCGATTGTGTGGTCTGCCGTGAGTCCGTGGACTGCCGCGGCAACACATTCTTGGCGAAGCCAGGACGATGCGTTGTCGGCCACCACTTCCTGGCGCCTCCTGCCGAAGTCCAAAAGTCTGCAGGAGCTGTCAGCCCAATCGGGTGGTTGCTGCGACCTCCACCCTGAAGACCGCGCAGGGCTAAGAGCGAAACTGTCCGTCTCCCACGAACGGCGTCGGCAGTCCGATTGCGCAACTGATTTCTGGGCGCTCCGCGCCGCCGACACGCGGCAAGACATGCGCCGGATCTTGATCCAAGCATCACTTGCGGATCATCGCAACTTCTAGATTTCGAACTGCGGCTGATGCCGTGCGGGTCCGGCACTGAACGATGACTGCCTGCTACGCTCCGACGACAGTTGCAGATCTGCGCAATTGCCAACGGAGGCTCCATGTCGACACCGCTGTACCAGTTGAAGGCGGAGTTCTTCAAGACGCTGGGGCATCCGGCGCGGATCCGGGTGCTGGAGTTGCTGGGCCAACGGGAACATGCGGTGTCCGAGTTGCTGCCCGTGGTCGGCGTCGAGGCAACCAACCTGTCGCAGCACCTGGCGGTGCTGCGCCGGGCTGGCCTGGTGGTGACCCGGAAGGACGGGGCCGCGGTGTATTACTCGTTGACCAGTCCGCGGGTGGCTGAGCTGCTCGCGGTGGCCAGGGGCATCCTCACCGAGGTGCTGTCGGAGCAGGTGGGGTTGTTGGCGGACCTTCGCACGCCGCTCGGCGAGTCGGATGCGCCGCTCGCGGCGGGCAGCCTGGTGAATGACGCGGTGGCAGTGTAGGTAGCGGTCCCCCTCATGTAGAGCTGCTGTGTAGAGCAACGGCTGTACACGGGTCGGCCCCGAGACGACGACCTTCCGCTGGCCGGCTGGTTTCGTTGCACCGGCACGCCGACGCGTTACCCGTGACCGGGCCCGCTGATCGCGGCGGATGCCCTGGGAGGGACGTTCCTAGCCATCGCCCGGGGTGCGGCGGTCGGCATCTACCGACGTCGGCTACGCGCAGCAGCACGGCCCGGACGGGCCAGGGGTGTAGGCCGTGCCTGCCCTGTTCGCGGCCACGACCTGGAACCGCACATCCCCTCACGGGTGACTGTGACAAAGATCGCTCACCCGATACTTGCAAACGTCCGCAACTGCGAACATTGTCAAGATAATACTTCCCGGAGTTGGGGGCCCCTTGGCGAAGGAGGGTGCTATCCCATATCCTATGTTCGACTTCTCGACTTCTCAGTATTACAGGCCCACCTTCTTGATTTCTTGACAACGGCACTGCCATCCACCACCAGTTCTCCCCGGTGATTGCTCACCGTCGTCTTGAGCTTAATAATTCTCTTGTCCTCCCGCTTCTCGGTGACAGTCACCTCGGCGGTGACCGTGTCGCCGATCTTGACGGGAAGCTTGAAATCGAGTGTCTGTCCCAGGTAGATCGCATTCGGGCCGGGAAGCTGAGTGCCCAGCACCGCGGAGATGAAGCCGCCCAAGAGCAGGGTCCACTACCCTTGCCGGGAAGACCGCAGACCGGCCGACGGCGGCCTGCGCGTCTTCCGCCGCTGGGAGAGCGGCCGGCTCGTCGGGGTGTCGGTCAGGGAACTTGTCACCAGATCCGAACGGGACCCGGCGTCCACGGCGTCGGCGCGGTGGGATGGCCGCGGCGGCACCACCGAGATGGTGCCTGCAACCAATGTGTTTGGGTGACGTGATTGATGGTTATCGGCACATCGCGGACGGGCCGGAAACACTGGGCCGCGGGGCCGGACGGCGTGTCGCGCGGGCCGGACGCGGCGGGAGTGGGGGCCGGAGGATGTACCGCACCGACAAGCGCGGGGCGGCAGCGGATCCTGCGCAGCGTGTACGAGTGCGTAGTTTTCCAGACGCTGCGGGACAAGCTGCGGTGCAAGGGAGATCTGGGTCATCGGCGCCGAGAAGCGGCGCAACCCCGAGGACGACCTGCCCGAGGACTTCGAGGCCAACCGGGCCGAGTACTACGCCGGGCTCCGCAAGCCGCTGGACGCCACGCGGTTCACCAGCGAGCTGATCGAGGAGGTGGACACCGAACTGTCCGCGCTCAACGACTCGCTCGGCGGCGACGGGGTGGACTGGCTGAAGATCGTCGAGCGCAAGAAAAGCGGCGGGGCGATCCTGCTCAGCCCGCTGGACAAAGCCCCCGCTTCACATCACCTGTGGAATCGAGGGAGGCTTCCGACTCCGTTTCAGGACCTTTCGCCTCTTATGTGCCCTGCCTCGCCGCGCCCAGCCTGGCGAGAGGAGCTTGTTGTCATCAAGATCGCAGGAGGTCGCCATGAAGGCGCTCGTCTATCACGGACCAGGGGCCAAGGCGTGGGAAGACGTCGCCAATCCTCGGCTCGCGGCCGACAGCGATGCGATCGTGCGCGTCGATACCACGACGATCTGCGGTACGGATCTGCACATTCTCAGGGGCGACGTCCCGGCGATGACCGACGGGCGCATCATCGGCCATGAGGCAGTGGGCACCGTGCAGG
>JBBQGJ010000634.1:0-3534 GCA_038322925.1 Mycobacteriales bacterium | reverse complement strand
TTTCCGCAATTCGGGCACCCGGCCTGGGCGGACAGCGCGGTGCTCACCTGATGCTCGACCACCGTGTCCTGCACCGCGGCGAGCAGGTCCTTGGCTTCCTGCAGCTGCAGACCCACGGTGTCCGGCGCCAACGCATCCCTGATCAGAGTGAACACCTCGCGCACCACCGTCTGGGTGTCGTCATCGGCGTGCAGCACGACCTGCACGGTGACCTTCATGCCGCCCTGGTCTCGGCCGCGGCGTGTGCCGCCAGGGCCCGGTTCAGCCTGCGCCGGTCGAAACGGTCGACGCCGAGCAGCGGGAGCAGGCCGGCGAGTTCGTCGCGGTGCTGGCCGAACCGTGGGACGTCCTCGTCGTCCAGGAGCATGCCCAGGATCTCGGCCGTCCGGATGGCCGCTACCAGGACGTGATGGGGCTGGGTGTTTTCCAGGAAGGCCTGCACCCCGCCACAGTCCTCCGGCGGACCGGCACGACGGCCACCGGTACAGACCGGACAGTGCTGGCCTTTCTGGGCGACGAGGTCTGTCCGGACCTGCTCGACCCGCAAGTCAAGGCACCAGCCAGCGGTGAAGTCGTAGTGGTAGGTGAATTTTTCGGTGCGCCGCAGGCCAAGATCGCCCAGCCGAACCCGCCGCGGATCAACACCGAAGCCGGGACCACCGACATACCCGGTGCCGTACTCGCGACCCTGGACGACGAACCGGTGCAGGTGCGTGCCCGTCCAGCCGTCGGCGATCTGCAGCATCGCGTGCAGACCAGCGATCGTCGTGTCGGCGGGGATCAGCAGCCGCCGCCAGATCAGCGGACTGACGCCGCGCACCACCACCCGCAGCTGGTACACGCTCGGGAAGGGTGCGGGCTGCATGGTGTCGGGCATGGCGCCCATCCTCGCCTCGCGCTGCGGGCGGATGACCCCGGGCACGGTGCCTCCCACGGTTTGTCCCGCTCTCCCAACAGCATTGTGCACTGGTCTTTTGGGTGACCCTTGCGCAATGTCGGGACGAATCCGACCCGCAACCTGACCGTCCGCGCCGTCGCGGACGGCATGTCCTGCCGATTACACAGAGTGTTTGCAGCGTTACTCACGGTGGTATCGTCGAGTTGGGGAGTTCTCGACACGATGCCGAGGTCACGGGGGGTTTTACCTGGTGGACAAGCTCGCAGTGGTGGTGGCGGTCTTCATGGCTATCGCGGTGGTGGTGTGGCTGCTCGGCAGGTTGTC
Organism: Mycobacteriales bacterium; assembly: GCA_038322925.1. Classification (GTDB taxonomy): domain Bacteria; phylum Actinomycetota; class Actinomycetes; order Mycobacteriales; family Nakamurellaceae; genus Nakamurella. Next base: position 2,312 of record JBBQGJ010000634.1, on the reverse strand, counting down.
GGGCCCGGCGGCGGATGGCACCACCCGCGGGGACGCTGGGCCCCCGCCGGAGGCGAAGCCTCGTCCGGCTTTATCTGGAGGCTCACTCACCGGTCCTCCGGACTGGGCGGCAGCAGTCGGCCCCGCCAGGCCCGACCCTTCGTCTTCGCACAGTCGGTCGGTTTCACGCCGCAGCCGACAGGGAAAGGCTCCCGGTGCGCGTGGCCGTCGCACCCCCGGGCGGCGGCCACGCGTCTCCCGACGCGCCGGCGTGCCCTCTCCCGCGCGGTCCTCGGCCTCGTCTTCGCCGGCGCGGGAGCGGCGTCGGATTCTGACCGCCCAGCTGTCACGGACGGGCCACCGCGCAGCTACCCACGAGCGCATGGGCCCGCGGCGCGCCACCGTGCGACCACTACTCTCCGCGCGCCGGGCGGTTAGCCGCCCCCATATCGGGCGTCGACCCCAGCACCGTCGGTAGACCCAGAGTCACCGGCCGACCCGCCTGCCCGGCGGCAACTGGACTCGCCTGGGTCCCGGCTACTTGCCCGTCAAAGGGTGGCGCGGATCTCCGCCGTTCGCTTCACTGACCTTTCGCGGCCCGGGCGGTCTGCCGCGACAAGTCACGGAAAGCGGACGGCACCACCACAGCGAAGAACACCGAGTCGGAGTTGACAAGTGACAGTCCAGGAGCATGCCGAGGATCTCGGCCGCCCGGATGGCCGCGGCCAGGACGTGATGGGGGTGGGTGTTTTCGAGGAAGGCCCACACCCCGCCGCAGCCCTCTGGCGGGCCGGCCCGGCGGCCACCGGTGCGGCGCGGGTAGACCCGGCCGGGATCCATGACCAGGACTTGCTCCAGACGCAGGTCCAGGCGCCAGCCGTCGGTGAAGTCGTAGTCGTAGACGAACCGTTCGGTCGGCCGTAATCCCAGGTCGACGAGGCGGACCAGGTGGGGATCGTCGCGGAAGCCGACACCGCCGACGTAGCCGATGCCGTACTCCACGCCGTGGATGACGAACCGGTGCAGGTGCTCGCCGTCCCAGCCGAACGCGGTCTGCACGACGGCGTGCAGGCCGCCGATGGTGGTGTCGGCTGGGACGAGCAGCCGCCGCCAGATCAGCGGACTGACCCCGTGCACCACCCCCCGCAGCTGGTAAACGGCCGGGGATGAGGGCGTCGTGTTGTCAGGCATGACGCTCTGCTGCAGCCGACCATGGACGACATCGACGCGATCGCGATGGCCGGCGGGCAGGCGGCGGGGGTGCCGACCGGCTTCGCCGACCTGGACAACCTGACCAACGGGCTGTACCCGGCCAGATGATCATGTGGCGGCCCGGCCCGGCCCGGCACCGGGAAGTCGACGCTCGCTTTGGATATTGCCCGGCACGCCGCGGTGTAGCACCGGAAGACGGCGGTGATCTTCTCGCTGGAAATGTCCAAGACCGAGATCACCATGCGGCTGCTGTCCGCCGAGGCCGGGATCCGGTTGTCGCAGATGCGCGTCGGGGTGATCTCAATCCCGGCGCCGTACCTGCCGCCGGACGGTGGGTTGCCGCCTTCCGGGACGGCGTTGGCGGTGGCCGCGGCGAGGAGTTCGGGGTCTTGACCCCGAGCCTCCGCGGGCCCGAGGGACAGGAACAGCGGGTGGCGCCCTGTGGTCAGGTCACCAGCCCGGTTTCACGGCAAACCGCAAGCTCCGCGATCTGCGCGACCGAAAGGCCCACGCCTCGACTGGGGCGATCGCGGCCGCCCGCCTGGTTGGCGTCCCGCTCGGCTCCTGCTCCCGCCGCGTCGAGCGCCTTTCTGGGCCCGCACACTCCGCTTCGGGCGTCGTCACATCGACCCCGGCCGCTGACCCGGGAGCGCAACCCGGCGCCGCGCACAGCCACCTTCGGGGTTTTGGGCCGCGGGCCGCGCGCCGTGCCCGACCCCTCACGCTCAACCGGACAAACGAACCACCCGGCCGACGGAACGGACACGACGGGCGGCTCGGACCGGGCCGAGGGGCGTCGTCGCCGTTTCAAGGTGGCGTTCACCCGCGGCCGTTCACACATCGGGAGCGCCCATGGCGGACTGTGCCCGCCCGGCCGAGTGAGCTTGCCCGGTGGTAGTGGCATACCGCTGGCAGATGCCCCCGGAGGGCCACCGGAGGGCCACCGGTCACCGGGTGCGGCCACCGGCTTCGGCGGAGCCCGGTGAGGATGGTCTGCCGGGTCGGCTTGGCTCAGGGAGCTGCGCCGGTGCCGATGTCCAGGTTGATGGCGGTGTCCTGGGTGACGACGGTCTGGCCGGACGGGCGTTGGTCGACGATCTTGTCCTTGTTGGCCTGGCTCG
>JBBQGJ010000633.1:0-3538 GCA_038322925.1 Mycobacteriales bacterium | reverse complement strand
CGGCTACTGGGAGACCGGGGCGTTGGTGATGACGTCGGTGCGTTTGGTGACCGCCACCTTCAGGGCCGTCACCGCGATCCCGACGATCACCAGCACGGCGACGGTCCACCCGGCGATCTCCGTCGAGGTCATCGCCCCCTTCTCGCCGCCCCGCTCGGCCAACCGGTCCATCCGCAGCGCCGCAGTCGCCGCGGCGTTGTAGTACAGGGTCGTGATCGCTTCCATGGCGATTTCCTTTCCAGGCTTTTCTAGGTGAAGACGAGGGTCATGAACGGTGGGAACAACAGGAATCCGACGACAACAAAAGCGAGCATCATCTTCGGGAAAACCATCCTGTTCGTGGACTCCGCTGCCGCGGACTGCTCTTTGGCCATCAGGTCGTGCCGCAGGGACGCCGCCCGCGCCAACAACGTGGGACCGATATGGGCGCCCATCACGCCGGCGGTTTCGGCGATCGATGACAGGTCGGCCAGCTCGTCGATCTGCAGTTCGTGCGCCAGGTCCTGCAGCGCCTGCCATTCGGTGCGTTGCGCTCGCAGCGCCGCCGAGACCTGCCGGTCGATCCGCCGGAACGCCCACGAGTCGGAGGCGACCGCCGCCGATTCCAGGGACGCTGCGGCGCCCTCCCCGGCGGCCCGGTGCAACGCCACCAGGGTCAGGTAACTGACCAGCGCGTACCGCATCTCACGGCGGCGCTCCGCTGCGGCAACCGTGACCCGGTTCGCCGGCACCAACCAGAACAGCACCGCCAGCGCCACACTCCCCAACGCCGGGATCACCACCGGGAGTTCGATTCCCACTGCCCACAGCATCACCCCCCAGATCGGCACCACCAGCAGCCCGACCGTTGCCAGGCCCACCCGCTCCAGCAGGAACTGCTGGCGGGATTTCTCGATCACCGCCAAATCCGCATCCGGCGAATTCAGCCACTGGACATCCACCCATCGCGACAACCGGGCCGCTGCCAGGCCAGACCAACCAGTGCGCTGCACGGGCGCGGGTGTCGTCACCGTGATCACCGGTGCGGGTCGTGACCCGGCCCGGTTCATCAACGGCGTGAGCGCCGGCCGCGCCGGCGCCGCGGTCACATACAGCAGCACACCGACACCCAACCCGAGGGCCGCGCCGGCCAGCAACGCCGTCAACCACAGCGAACTCATCACCGCACCACCCCCGGCGAAGCCGCCGAGGCGCCGGCGCGTTCTCCCGGTGCTGACCCGGAGGTCAGGATCCGGGGCGTGTTCTCGCCGAGGGAGTACTTGCGGATCAACCACATCGACGCGGCCAGGGTCACCATCAGGATCGCCAGCCACACCTGCCCGAGCGGATCGGCGTAGGGGGCGGTGTAGTCGGTGAAGACCACCACCACCGCGATGACCGCGATGTTGAACAACACCAGGACCCGGGCCTCGTTCCGCGGCGCCGCCCGGTCGACCTCGATCTGCCGGCGGGCCTTCACCTCGTCGGCGGCGGCGTCCGCCATCTGCCGCAACACACCGGGCACCCGCTCCGACGCCCGGGCCGACACGGCGATCTCCAACGCCAACGCGACGAGGTCACCGAGGGAGTCATCGATCCGGTCGGCGAACTGCCGCAACGCGACCGACCGGTCCCACCGCGCCGTCCCCAGCCGCCCGGCGAGTTCGCTGACCTCGGGACGGATCGCCTCCGGTGCCCTGGCCGCCGACCGGACGATCGTCGCGACCGGCGCCCCGCCGACCGCCATGGAATCCGCGAGCCTGCGCACCCATTCCTCCAGCGCCTCCAGACGCTCGATGCGCCGCTGCATCAGTCGACCCACGGTGAAGAAGGCGGGAAGGAAGAACGCGGCGGCGCCGGCGGCGACACCACCCACCGGCCAGCCGGTGAGCACCCACGTTCCCAAACCCACAGCGGCGGCGATGCCGAACCGGATGACCCGGTGGCGCCGCATCGTCGCGGCACCGGACCCCAGCACCCGGGACCGGCGGCCCCAGGCTCGATCCGGGTGGGGCTCGAGACCCCGGACCCACCACATCGCCATCACGACACCGACCGCGGCAAGGACACCGGCGGTCGGCGCGATGACCATGTAGGGGTTCATGACAACTGCCGCTGCGGGAACGGCCGGGCCCACTCACCGCGCGAGGGGTGCAGCCAGCCCAGATCAAGGCCGGCGCGGCGCGCCCACAACGCGTCGCCTTCGGGCTGGTGCAGCGGGTATCCACGGGGATCGACGTCCTCCCGCGCCGGATCCGGCCCGTAGATCGGGGTCGAGGCGGGCAGACCGTTCTCCGACAACTCGTGGACCTCCAGGATCTCCGAGACGTAGCGGATCGTGCCCGCGGCGGTGTCCTCCCGGTCGACGAAGACGATCAGATCCAGAGCGTCCGCGACCAGGCTCATCGCGGCGTGCGCGCTGACGTTGTGCGCGTAGAAGGTCACCGCACTCTGCAACGAGTTGAACGCCTTCCGCGCCGAATTGGCATGGAAGCTGGCCATCGAACCCCGATACCCGCGGGCCATGGCCATCAGCGTCGGTACGATCTCCTCGCCGCGCATTTCACCGATCAGCAGGCGCTGCAACGAATGCCGCAACGACGCCGGGAACAGGTCGGCAACGGACATCTCCCCGGCTGGGCGGCCGTTCGGCCCGGTCTCACCGGTTCCCGGACGGGCCTCCATCGGAACCAGCAACGGGTAACGGGGCTTGGCCACACCCCGGTCATCGGTGTCGAAGATCTTGTGCAGAAAAAGTTCATACTCTGTTTCCAGGGAGGCGAATCTTTCGTACCGGTCAACGCACTGGGCAAGGGCGCGAAGCATGGTAGTTTTTCCGGCTCCGGGGACACCGATCACCAGGATCGAGCGGCGCCCGCGGACCGCGGCGTACAGGAAATTCGCCATCGACCGGGACACCATGCCCATGCCGATCAGCTTCTCCAAGGTGATGTCGACGTACCGATGGCAGCGGATCGTCAGGTGCGGTTCCGGCACCACATCCCAGATCCCGGCGGCCCGCTGACCGTCCGGCAACCGCATGTCGATGATCGGGCGGGACGACACCATCTGCCGCTCCGTCGACGACCCGTGAGTGGCGATGATCCGCAACTGCTCGATGAGTTCCTCATTGCTGTCGGCGACAACCCCGCACTCGACGATCGACCCGTCCGACAGCCTCACATGAGCCGGCCGTGTCCCCGCGATGTAGACGTCCTCCACCAAAGGCATGTCCACCACCTTCTGGATCCTCCCGAGGCGAAACATGCTGTCCAACACGGCATCCCGGATCGCTTTCTCCTGGACCTCGGACCACATGTCCAGGCCCTGCCGGGCCCGCGCCGCGCCTTCCCGGACGATGACGTCCATCGTCCGAGCCATCGCCAGCTGATCCTCCTCCGCCCGTCCCAGACGGCGACCCCGCTGCTTGGCGTCCTGATCGATCAGGTCGTTGACCTTGTCGACGATGTCCTGAACCAGCGCGAAGTCAACGCTGGTCGTCGTGATCTCTGGACCCAAAATCTGTGTCATCGTGGTCTCCCTCAAAGGTCATGGACCC
>JBBQGJ010000632.1:0-3560 GCA_038322925.1 Mycobacteriales bacterium | reverse complement strand
GCGATCCGCCAGGACGCCTCTCGCGGGCGCACCGTGCTGTTCGCAACTCACTACCTCGAGGAAGCCGACGCGTACGCCGACCGGATCGTTCTGATCCGGCAGGGGGTGATCGTGGCGGACGGTACCGCGGCGCAGATCAAGTCGCTGTCCGCCGGGCGGACCGTCCGGGCAACACTACCGGGCGCGTCGGCCGCAGGGTTGTCTTCAGTGCCGGGGGCGGACAGGGTGGAGGTGAACGGTGACACCGTGCTGATCCACGCGACGGACTCCGATGCGGTGGCCAGGTACCTGCTGACCAGCACGGGTGCCCGTGACCTGGAAATCACCGCGAGAGCTCTGGAGGAAGCGTTTGTCGCGCTGACCGGTGACGCACCCCCCGTCGTCGACAAGCAGCAGCATTCGGGTGCGGCCCGATGACTACTGCCGGCCCGGTTGTCCCCGATCTGTCCGGCCGTCCCGCGCCGCGCCTGGGTGGTTTCAACATCACGATTCTGGGTTTGGAGGTGCGGCGGCTGCTGCGTAACCGACGCACCCTGATCTTCTCGATAGCGCTGCCGGTGATCTTCTTCCTGATCTTCGGCTTGAACAGCGAGTACGCGGACCTCAGCGCCGGCAACGGCAATGTCTCGGCATTCATCATGATCAGCATGGCGTTGTACGGGGCTGTACTGGCCACCACGAGCGGCGGGTCGATGGTTTCCATCGAGCGGGCCGCCGGCTGGAGCCGCCAGCTGCGCCTGACGCCACTGTCGCCGGCGGCGTATGTCGCGGTCAAGATGTTGACTGCGCTGGTATTGGGTCTGGGGTCCGTACTGGCCGTCTACATCGTCGGCATCATCGTCGGCAAACCGTCGATGCCGGCGCATCTGTGGGTGATCACCGGTGCGGCGGTATGGATCGGATCGTTGCTGTTCGCCGCGTTCGGATTGTTCATGGGCTATCTGCTGCCCACCGAAAACGTCATGCAAATACTCTCGTTCGTGCTGGTGCTCTGCGCATTCGGAGGCGGACTTTTCATCCCGCTCGACCAGATGGGGCAGTTGTTCCAGGATGTTGCGGTCTACACGCCGCTCTATGGCCTCAACGAACTGGTCCACGCGCCGCTGGTCGGCCAGGCACCCGGAATTGGCGCGATCGCCAACGTTGTTGCCTGGTTCGTGATCTTCGCCGGCGGGGCGATGTGGCTGTTCCGCCGCGACACCGCCAGGGTTTGAAGTCTCCCGCGGCAGGACGACCCTGAGCCTCGAGCTTCAGCAGTCAGGCCCAGATCGTCTCCCACCTCTTGGCGAGATGTCTTCGGGACGGCCAGTTCTTTGTGGGGGGCTTGCAGTCCGGCGTAGCACTGTGCGAACGGTTCGGGGCGTCCGGGTGCCTCGCGCGCGCCCTGGGCGAAGAACACCGGCACCTGCGTAGCGTTTCCGGGTCGGCGCGGAAGTTGACGTGCTGGAGTTGCGGGTCAAGCACGCTCAAGGTGTAGGTCCGCATACGGCGGCGCGGTGATCGCGATCAGCCAGCCGGTCCGGCGGCTCGGCCGCATCCATTGCCATCGACCGGCCCTGGCGTCCGCTGGACGGTCCGCCACTATGGTCGCCTGCCCGGTGGTCGGCTCGGACTTGTCCATCGTCGGTCTCTTCGATCGCATAATCTGTTTCGTCCCGGCCTACGACTTCCTTGTTCCGCCGTGGATGAAGCCGAGACCAGAGACCTACGCCCCTTCCAGAGGAGCTCGCTGCCGTCCCATGATTGAAGGAAGATGGAGCTCATCGACGGAGGTGGCAATAATGCGCAAGGCAACAATCGTGAGGCTGTTCGTGGGCAGCGTCATTGCGATAGCAGCCGCGGTCGTTCTGTTCCTCGTGGCCGGAGCGCTGGCCCTGGGCAATGACGTGTTCGTGATGGATGGGCCCGACGTCGTGGGCATCAAGGCAGGCCTGTTCGGCTGGACAATGCTGGCACTCGCCGCGCTGGCCGTCCTGGTGATGCTGGCGGCCGTCGCGGCGCAGTTCGTCGCCTGGGTCGGGGCCGTCCTGAACACCGCACAGCTCCCCGACAAGACCTGGTTCGTCATCGTGCTGCTCGCCGGTCTTGTCAGCCTCGGATTCCTGGCCACGCTGGTCTACGTCATCGGCGGACCCGATGGAAATAGGGTCAGCGCTGAACCGGTCCTGGCACCCACGCCGACCCCAACCGTGGCTCGACAAACCGCCGTGTCGCCTTCGCGCGAGACCGTCGACGGGGTGAATCCTGATGCGCGCGAGAAGAAGGTCCGGCCGTGATCTGTTCGGCGATAGGGGATCCCGTACCAAGAAGACGGGACGGAAAGTCGTCCCTCCCGCGGTGAGTACAGAACGGGTCCAGCCCGGTCAGGGGCTGAGCAGCGACGGGCAACCCATCGTTGCGGGTTCGGCCCGGGAGTTCAGTGAGCTGGCCCGCTCACTGCAGGCGGAGCCGGACCTCGAGCACACCGTTCGGGGCATGGTGCGCACCGCTGTGGAGAACATCGACGGGGCGGACTTCGCCGGAATCACTTTTGTCAACAGGGACGGGACGCTGAGCACCCCGGCGGCGTCGAACGAACTGGTCGTGTTGATCGACCGGTTGCAGTACGACGTCCGACAGGGGCCATGCCTGAGCTCAGCCTGGGAGAAGCTCACCGTCCGGTCCGACGACCTGCGGACGGAGCAGCGATGGCCGGAATTTGCCCGCCGCGCCGCGGACCTCGGGGTGCATGCTGTCGTTGCAGCTGTACGTGCGCGACGAAGACATGGGTGCGCTCAACCTGTACTCCCGCAGCGCGGACGGGTTCACCGTTGATGACGAGAACACCGGGTTGCTGTTCGCGAGCCACGCGGCGGTCGCCCTGGTCGGCGCTCGACACGAGGACAGCTTGAATGTGGGGTTGGTCGGCCGGGACGTGATCGGGCAGGCCAAAGGCATTCTGATGGAGCGCTACCACATCGACGCGCAGGCGGCGTTCGCCGTATTGCTGCGCATCTCGCAGTCCAGCAACCGCAAGCTGCGCGACATCGCCGCGACGCTCGCCGCCACCGGTGCCATTCCAGTGGCTTCGACAGCGTCGGACGACGTCGACCGATAGCCGGTTCGACCAACCAGCCTGAATGCGTGTGCCGGACATCGTCCCTACCAGGGTCGGTCAGCTTGGTGCGCGGAGTCAGTCTCGCCACTTGATGGAACAACCCATGCTCGCTCGGTGCGGTTCGGGAACCGGCTGACCGGCCAGCACGAGGGTGATCGCTTCGTCCAGCAGTTCCCCGGTCACCGGTGCGCCATTGCCCGGGGTCGAGGTGTCCATCGCACCGCGGTAGGCAAGACGCCCGTCGGCGTCGTACAGGAAGAAGTCCGGCGTGCAGGCAGCGCCGAACGCGCGGCCGACCTCCTGGGACTCGTCGATGAGGTACGGGAATGACCAGCCCGCTCGAGCCGCCTGCTCGGCCAGCCCGGCCGGTGCGTCGTCCCGGTATGCCGCGGCGTCGTTGGTGCAGACGCCCACCACGCGCAGGTCCGGGTGTCGCCGGAGTGTCCGGGCGAGGCCCTGCTCG
>JBBQGJ010000631.1:0-3565 GCA_038322925.1 Mycobacteriales bacterium | reverse complement strand
TCGGATCGCGCGCGCGTCGAGGAAACGTGTTACCAGCCTCATCGCACCGCCGGGATCTCGGTGTTGTGGGCGCGTCGTAAACACATGTGTTGCCCTCCAGACTGGGGGCGCTGCCGCACATCTTTGACGCTACGCCGTGCGGCACGAGGCGCGTGATGCGGTGAGATGCGAGCCTCGTCAAAGGGTTTCGTCGTTGTTTGGGCAGCCGAACCTCAGATGACCGGCGCGCGCTGGGGACAGCGGGCGGTGCAAGTGCTGTTCGTGCACGATCGAGCATGCTTCCTCCGAGCGAAAGGCGTTTGACGACTCCGTCTTGCCAGAGTCGTGGAGCACGGAGCATCCTGCGGACGCGCGGGCGGCACTCTGGATGTGCGATCGGAGCGGTCCGGCGCCGTATCAGCGCACCACCTCGACCGGGCCCGCTTCGTTGGGAAGGAGGTGATGACCGGTTCGATCGTCCCGGGTTTGACGAACACCTTCGCGGTTGGGAAGGATGGCTCGCTGTCCAACAGGTACGCCGCCGTGCTCGCCGCCCACGCCGGGACGGTCGTCTGCTGGAACTGGTGATCGGCCGCCGGGTCTCACTGCCGGTAGAGCTCTTCCATGGTGGCGGCGGCCTCGTGGTCGGTCAGTGGCAGGACGTGGCTGTAGATCCGCAGCGTGGTGGCGGCGTCGCGGTGCCCGAGCCGGTATTGGGCCTGCAGGATGTCTCCTTGGGACACCAGGGCGGTGGCCACGGTGTGCGCAGACGGTGGAGGGTGACGTCCGGGTGGCCGGCGTCGGTGCAGAGTTCGGCGAACCAGTGCGCGAGGCAGGACGTGGAAAGTCGGGTGGTGTGGTCGGCGCGGCGGGAGAACAGCCACGGCCCGAATCGCTGGCCCTCGCTGGCGCGTTGCCGCCACTGTTCGACGGTGTGCCGCCACAGGGTCGCGGTGGTGTTGCCGAGGGTGAGCCGGCGGATCCGGCCGGTCTTGGTCGGTCCGACCACCTCGTTCGAGGTGCCCCTGGCGATGGTCAGCACGTCGCCGTCCAGGTCGGTGATCTGCAGTGCCGCGAGCTTGCCGGCCCCAGCCCGACGAGGCGTGTGGTTGTCACCTGATGTTGTTGGGGGCTCCGGTCGGGCAGGATCACCCGTGACGGCGGTGCCGGTGCGGGTATATGACTGCACTGTGGCAGTGGTTGGCCTGTCGGCCGCCTGATCCCGGACCGGAGCCCGTCATGACGGTAGCGCGCACCGTGGCCGATGTCCTCACTCAGCACGTCACGTTCGAGGTGGAGTGCATCGACCGGATGTTCTTGAACGTGTACCAGCCGGAGTTGCAGTACTCCGCTGGTCTGGTCGGCTACGTGCACCGGCAGCTCAAGATGCCGATCGCGTCGACGGCGCCGCTGGCCAAGATCAGCGATCGGTTCAACCGGGCGGTGCACCGGTTCGCCGAATCCGAGGGCATCCCATGGGTGGACTTCGTCAAGGGTCAACGCAAGGACGATGTCATGCTCGAACACCTCAAGCGGTTCACTCCGGTGGAGGGGGTGGTGTTCATCGGGCGGTCGCAGGAGAAGAACGCGGTGTTCCGCACCGAGAAACGTCGCCACCCTGACGGGGTCAGCTATCCGTGGATCGTGAAGTCCACCGGGATCATCAACCAGTTCTACTTCTACTGCGTGGAAAGCGATTTCGGTCCGTTCTTCCTGAAATTCTCGTCGTACTTCCCGTACAACGCGAAGCTGTGCATCAACGGTCACCACTGGGCGCAACGACAGGCAGCGATGGCCGGGATCGGGTTCACCTCGATGGACAATGCGTTCGCCGCCGTGGACGACCCCACCGCGTTGCAGGAGATCTGCGATCGGCTCGGCGCCGTGCAGATCCAGGCGTTGCTGAACAAGTGGCTGGCGATCCTGCCCAATCCGTTCAACGACACTGACCGGGAGGCCGGTTACCGGTATCAACTCTCGATCCTGCAGGCCGAGTTCTCCCTGACCCAGATGCTGGACAACCCGGTGTCGGGGCGGATGTTCTTCGAACAAGTCATCCGCGACAACCTCGATATCGGACGCCCGGACCAGGTCAGCCTGGTCTTCGACCGCCGGCTGATGCGGACCGGCCCCCGCGCCACGCCGGGTCGGTTCCGGACCCGGGTGATCACCGAAGGGGTCACCCCGAGCCTGCATGTGGGACTACAAACACACCACGATCAAGCAGTATCACAAGGAAGGACGGGCACTTCGAACCGAGACCACCATCAACGACACCAACGATTTCGGGATCAGGAAAGGTCTGGTGAATCTGCCCGCACTGCGGGAGATCGGCCTGCGCGCCAACCGTCGCCTGCTGGGCGTCCAACGACTCGACCACGACCCGATCACCGGAACCCGCGATCTGCACAGCGTCACCGACCCGATCATCACCCCGACCGGCACCCGCGTGCCCGGGCTGCGCCTGGGTCAACAACGCAGCCACGCCCTGCTCTCCGCTGTGTTGACCTTCCGACTCCAACCCGACGGGTTCACCAACCGTGACCTGCGGGGCCTGACCGCGGACCTCCGCGGCCTGCCACCCGATACCGTCACCGCCGGGCAGATGACCTACGACCTCCGCCGACTCCGCACCCACGGCCTGATCAGCAAAATCCCGCACTCCCACCGCTACCAGGTCACCGAGAACGGCCTACGCACCGCGATGTTCCTCACCCGCGTTCACGACCGACTGCTCCCCACCGGCCTGGCCATCCTCGCCGACCCCGACCTGCCACGCCCACTCCGCGTGGCATCCACCGCCTACCAAACCGCGATCGACAAACTCACCGCCACAGTCGGTCTCGCAGCATGACCACACAAACACGACCCAACCTGCACCAAACACGACCTGAAATTACGGCTCCGCCGGTCTTAGCCCTCTAGCGCAGGAATTCCACTTGCGCCCGGGGAGGTGTCACCCAGTCACCAATTCAGTCATCACCCGACCTGATTGACCCGGTTCGATAACAATCGATGCGGACCGCGAATACTGACGGCACAAGAGCCGCGCACATCGCCCGAGACATCATGGTGCCCTTGTATCGTCGTCAACGCTGCCCGCTGCTGGCTGGCAAACGCGACCAGGATCGAACCCCTTTTTCGCGAGCCGAATTGGGCGATTGATCTCAGCCGCAAGTGATCAATCTGGGCCCGTTTGTCCCGCCGGACAAAATGCTGGCTGAGTCGAGTCGGTCGAACCCTCTCGTCCGAGTCGGCCCCAACGCCTCCGTCGTCGATCCTGCACTGCCCTCCGATAAGGATGCAAACCGTGACACCACTTGCCACCAGACGCAGGAGCTCAGCACTGGCCAAGAGCTTCCGCCGGAAATTGTTGTCGATCACCTGCACGTCCACTCTTGCGATGGGCCTGCTCGTCGGGTTGGGGATCGCGGCGCCGGCACATGCGGCTGTTCCGAAGACCATCGTCAGCCTGACCTTCGATGACGGCAACGACAATCAGTTCGCCGCCGAGCAGGTGTTGAAGACGCACGGACTGGTTGGAACATTCTTCATCACCACCAGTTGGATCGGCTCCCCGACGTAC
>JBBQGJ010000630.1:0-3568 GCA_038322925.1 Mycobacteriales bacterium | reverse complement strand
GGAACTGAGACGTCGCGCCCCCACCCCGTCGTGTGTCGAGGGATGGCCCCCCTGCGCGGGTTTGTCGGAAGGCCAGGTTCCGTCTGTAACGAAACCTGCGCCGTTCGTTACAGACGACGGCGAGGGGCGTCGGACATTGTCAACGGGGCAACCACGCGCACCTTTATGCACGGTGGGAGTCGAGCAGATCGTGGTGCGGTGTAACGAAATCGAGGCTGTAGCGAAACGCATTGAGCGGAGCGGCTCCGCCGCGCTGAAAGCACCTAGATCCCTTCCACCGGCAGCCAGGGTCCTCACCGGTGCGGGCCGCGTCAAGGCTCTCCGCTTCGCTCCGCCGAGCCGCTGCGCGGGCCTGGACCCGGCCCGCACCGGCCAGGGAAGCTCCGCCTACGAGGAAGCGCTGGGAGTTGTGCGGACAGACGACAACACCGACCCCGCCGGGGGATCGGTGCTCGCCGTGCGCGGATCGTCCGCTACCAGCTACGCCGCCGTGGAATCGTCAGCGGGGACTGCCAGCCACAGAGGCACGGAGCCGGGTGCGCGGCCGCGCCGGTGAGCGTGCCGGCCGTCTGGATCGTGACGCGGTGCCCGCTCATGACCAGGAACCCGATGCACCGGAAGTCCAGGCACTGCTGGAGTACGGCGCCCGCGTCCAGGTGGTGCCACTCCTTGGGGCCCCGGTGGACGAAACCCCGTGCAGCTGGACGAGTCCGGCGTCGGGCTCGGCGAGTATGTCGGCGACGTCGAACCAGTGGCCGTCGATCGCGACGACACACCCGGTGGAGTCCTCGGCCCGCACGAGGCCGATTCGGCCGGTGATCCCGGTGGCCATCAGATCCACCGCTGGACGGTGACCAGGGCGGCCGGCGCGTAGTGCAGCGCGTCGCAATGGGCGCAGGTGCGGCAGTCGATGGTGATGACGCGCCGGACCGGCAGGCCGAGGGCTTCCCTGTTGTGCAGGACCGGCCCGGTGTGGACGATGCGACCGACCTGGGCGGTGAGCACGTCGTGGGGTTGGACGTCGCGGGCGTAGCGGGATGAGATCATGGCGGAGCCTTTCCTGTGAGAGGGAGTGGTGAGTGGTGCTGGCCCCGGCCGGGCCCCCGACGGACCCGGCCGGGTGCCCGGTCAGACGCGGGCGAGGACCTTGGTGAGGGTGCCCAGGGTGTCGGCGTCCAGGGCCTGCCATTCGCCCTTGACGGAGCGGAGCATGTTCCGCTCGGTGCGGGTCGCACCCTTGACGGCGGCCAGGTGGTGCTCGCGGGTGTTGACGGCCTGGACGACGCCGAAGGCCGTTCCCTTCCAGGGGCTGACCCGGGCGTCGTGCGCCCAGAGCTGCTGGAGTTCGCCGCGCTTGGCCGCGGCCAGGGTGGCGCCGCGGCTGGTCTTGTTGACCCCGGCGGCCGGATCGGCCGCGTAGGCGGTGAGGAACGCCCGCCACTGCGCGTCGCTGACGGAGGTCGCGCAGAGGTCCTTGACCTGCGCGGCGAAGTCGTCGGCGACGCCGTAGACGATGCCGAGGGTGTCGCGGATCTCCTGGACTTTGCCCAGGGAGTTGCGGGAGTGCCGCACCTTGACCCGGGTGTCCTTCGCCTGAGCGCCGAGGGCGGCCGAGAGGGTGTTGTCGCAGACGACCAGCTGGGCGCCGGTCTGGTAGGTGCTGGACAGCGAGCCGTCCACCGACGTTGCGGCGGTGAGGAACGGCCGGAACGCGACACCCTCGGGGGTGGTGATGGTCTCGGGCACCTCGCACTGCACCCAGGCGATGGCGCCGCCCTTGAGCAGACCGGCGGAGCCGATCGACAGGCCGTCGTCCAGGATGGTGCCGACGTTGTCGATCAGCCACCCGCCGAACGGGTGGACCTGGTACCCGGACTTGAACAGGCCCAGGATCTCGCCCTGATCGTCCGGGCCGAACGTGCCGGCCGGGCGGAGGACCGACTTGCGGTCAGGGTCGGAGATCGTCTCGAAACCGCAGGCGCCGAGGTAGGTGGCGCTGACGTCGCCCTCGGCGTGCGTCCAGGCGAACAGCCGGCGCCGGACGTCCTCCGTCGGGATCGCGAGCGGGTAGTGGTTCGGCTCGGTGCCCTGCTCATCGGCCCGGTAGTGCCAGGCGTTGCCGCGCTTGTCGGTGAATCCGATCAGCGTGCGGGTGTTCAGCCACTGGGAGGTTTCCTGCGACATGGCGTGTCCTTCTCTCTCTTGGGGGGTACACTCACTGTACCCAAAGTCAGGCGCTAGACCATACCGCCATACGGGTGACGCAAGGTCAGTGACTAGACCTGCACGGTGGTGGGCCAGGCAGCGCCCGATTAGGGCGCAGCCGCGCGTCGCTGACCAGGGCAAAGGTGTAGTTCGGGGAGGTTTCAGGGGAGGGACCGCAGCCGACATCGTTGTCGGGGCCAGACAACAGAGCGCCGGAGCCCCTGTACGGACTCCGGCGCATCGTGTGGCGGGCTGCCGGCTAGAACGTCACAGTGGTGACTGCCTTCGGGATACCCGCCCGAAAATCTCGACCCCTGCGGGGACCCCCCTAAAACCCGAGTCAGTAACTAGACCCGGCGTCCACCACCGGATACGCTGTCTCTATGACGACGGCCGACGATGACCCACTGGCCGAACTGGCCGAGCTGGATGCCAGGCGCGCCGAGTTGGACGCCAAACGCGACCGACTGCAGGAGCCGCTCCGCGAGGAGATGCGCGCCCGGCTGAAAGCCGACGGGGAGCGCAAGGACGCCGCCAAAGCGGCGTTCGATGCGGCGTCGACAGCACTGAGCGCGACGATCCTGGAGGCCGTCAGGGCGCCCTGGTTCCCGATCGGGGAGATCCCCGCGGCCGCCGGTGTGGCGAAGTCCAGGGTCTATCAGATCAAGGACGAAGCAGACGGCAAGCCGAAGCCGAAGCGGACGAGCAAGGCCGAGACCGCCGACCAGTGAGCGGGCCACCGCGTCACGATCGCCAGGCCCAGGTGGCCGCTCGCAAGACTTCCGGCCACCCCGTCCGCCCAACCGAAGGGAACCGCCATGACTGACCACCTCGATCGGGAGAGTCCGTGCACGACCAGGACGTGCGCCGGCGCGGTGCGCGATGACCGCGCCAGCGGCATCCCGGCGCCGGACGGACCGCTCGCACCGTCTGCAACTGCGGCGCGTGGGGGTCTAGCTGGGCCACTCCCGTCGAAGCGTTCGAGGCCGGCGCCGCGCACACCGCCGCCGAGCAGCGAACGACCGGCCGTGACGAGTGGCCGGCCGAGGACCTCCGCGCCGAGCTGGACGAGCTGCGGCCGGTGCGGAGGTGGCGGAGTGCGGCGCGGAAGTCGGCGCCGGCCGCCCGGGTCCGGTGGGGTGGGCGCCGCGGTGGTGCCGGGGGACGACAGACGCCGCACCGCCCGCTGTTATCGTTTTCGACCAGCCCGAATCCCGCGCCGGGTGACCCCAGGGGGGAACAGCATGAACAGCACCACGCGGCGAGTCGCCGCGACCGCCTTAGCCGCAATGGCGGTCACCCTCATCATCGCGGGGAAAGGCTCCACCCTCACAACGGGCACCGCCACCGCCGCGCCGCCATC
>JBBQGJ010000629.1:0-3575 GCA_038322925.1 Mycobacteriales bacterium | reverse complement strand
AGATCGCATTTTACGAGCAGCTGGACCGCGCATTGCCCGAGGCGTACGAGCACGCCAGCGCGGTCATGGCGGCCAATGCGGTCGCCCCCGACTCCCGCGAGGGCATCGAAGCGTTCCTGAGCAGGCGCGAGCCGCACTGGCAGGGCCGCGCCTAGCGCGACGGTGGCCCGCGCCCGCGCCCGGGCAGGCGCGGTCAGCCTGCCAGCGGTGGTGCGCTACACGCTGTCCGCCGGGAACGAATCCCACCTCTCAGTGGCACGTCGCGGATCGGTGATTTGGCATCAACCGGGGTGGTCGCGGGGTGGTCGCCCGCGTTCGGTTCCGGCGGAAGCGGGCCGAAAGTCGTTGGGGGCCGTGATGATCCCGGAGGTTCAGCTTCGCGGTGCGTCGGTGAGGGCGGCATCCTCGGTCAGCCGCCGCGGTCGGCGGTCCGCGGTGCGGTCATGTGCAGAGCTGCCCCCGGCCTCTTCGGGGTCGTTGACCGCGACGGTCGGGGCACCCTTGATCTCACCGGTGTCCCGCCCGCGGGCCGGTTTGATCCTGTCGCCCATCGTCATGACCGTCTCCTTCTGCCCTGGCCCGCATCACCCCGCACCCCCCCTTTACCCGCGCTTTACTCTACAGGCGATCTCGTGGTGTCGGCCACGGAATTAGCAGTGCCGGTGGGCCCAGGCGCTTCGCACCGGCGGGATTGGGGGGAGCCGTCGCTGATGTCGGCGGGTGGGCATCACGCTGCGGGTGATCGTCGAGCCGCCGGTGCAACTTCCGTACCACCCGGGCCACCACGGCCGGGTCCACAACGGGGAACCTGGCCGAAAGACGTTGCGCGCCATGGTTGACAGCGGCGGCGTTTGGGTCCGGAAATCATCACCGTGTCAGCCCGACCCGGCCGACCGCGTGACGCACCGACATCGATGCGGCGGTCGCACCCACCCCGCGCCGCGACGCCCGTCAGGGGGCGCCGGCCGGGCAAGAGGTCCTGCCACCGGGTGCGGTGTGCACAGCAGGTGGACAACGGCGGCGAACTCCCGACGCCCGGGGGATGGTCAACGGTGAGCGGCACCGGTGACCGTGGGGCGTCTGGCGGGTGACCGTGCGGTGACCCGGGGTTGGTTGGCCGGCTGCGCGGGAATGATGACGGGGTGGTCAGCGAATCACCCGGGTCGGCTGGGGATCGGGGGCGGCCCGGTGACGGTGTCGGATTCCCGGTCGCGTATCGCTCAGTGGCCCAGCAGGTCTCGGCTGCTTGGTGGTCGGTGGCCGCGGGCCTTGCCCCGTGGCCTGGGGCGTACGGTTGGCGACGGTCTCGAGGCCCGCGCTGGGCGGGGATCGCGGAGATCGGTCCCCAGCGGTCGATCGGCGGCAGCAGGAGCAAGTGCCGGGTCGTGTCGGTGACCGCGTGGGTGCCGCGGCACAGGTGCGGTGAGTCGGCGGACAGCGGGGCGGCCCGGGCGATCACGGCGTCGATGACGTAGCGGTCCGGGTAGATGACGGTCATGTCCAGCAGGTGCAGCCAGCGCGCGAGGGCGCACGGTCCGCAGATCATGCTGTCGTCGGATGCCGGCAGGGTGATGGTGCCGGTGGCTGCGGTGATGGTGGCCGCCGCGTCGGCGATGACCACGTCGCCCGCGGTGAGCCCGGCGATGTCCTCGTCCGACATTCCGGCCATCTGTGAGAGCACGAGGACGGCGCGGTCGCGGCGGCCGACCCAGCCGGCGGACGGTGAGGCCCGCAGCGCCTCCTGGGTTCGTGGCTGCAGGAGCATCATCGGACCTCATCCTTTCGGGAGCACGCGCCGGGTAGCGACGAGCCGGCCGGCGGCACGGTGATCAACTGGCGCTGGCCGGCGGGGCGTTCGATGACGTCTTTGGCGATCGTGTCCATCGATGTGCGGCGGTCAATCGCGGTCCGCTTCAGCCAGCGGAGGGCCTGCGGTTCGGTCATCTTCTGCTGGGTCATCAGCAGTCCCTTGGCCCGGTCGATGACCTTGCGGGCCTGAAGGCGCTGGGTCGCCTCGGCGATCTCCGCGCGCAACGCGGCGGTCTCGGCATACCGGGCCGCCGCCAATTCGATCGCGGGCAGCAGGGTTGCCTTGGAGAACGGTTTGGCCAGGTAGGCCATGGCGCCGGCGTCGAGCGCTCGCTGGATCAGGTCGCGCTCGGAGAACGCGGTCAGGATGATCACCGGCGCGATCTGCGCGGCGGCGATCTCGGCAGCCGCCTGGATGCCGTCCTTGCCGGGCATCTTGACGTCCATGATCACCAGGTCCGGTCGGAGCGTGATGGCCAGCGCCGCGGCCCGCTCGCCGTCGCCGACCTGGCCGACAACCTCGAAGCCCTCTTCGGCGAGCATTTCCGCGAGATCCATCCGAATCAGCGGATCGTCGTCGGCGATCAGCACCCGCCGCCCCGCCCTGTCGGATCGCACCGTGTCTGCGGCGCGGATGGCGTGGCCTTCTTTCATCGGAGGTCCCTTCCCGGGAACGCTTGCGGTGCTCGTCCCGTGAGGACCGTGATGGGACGGCGTCCCGGGAGGGTGGCCTCGGGAGGCCTGACGCCCACCACGGTGTCGTGCCGGGAGGACTGGTCGATCGGCACGGCGCCGCGCCTTCGTGTCCGGACGGGTTGACGCGCGTAAGGAGGCGTCAGATGTTGGGCGTGGGGATCGACGGGGCCGAGCGGTTCCACCTGGTGGCCCTGGGTCGAGGCGAGGACGGGGTGTTCAAGGTGACCAGGGTGGAACACACCGCGATGGCGGTGACCGCCCCGATGAGCAGGACCGTCGGGTTGGCGCCGGAATCCCTGCCGCAGCGAGGACGGGTCAATGTGGAGCGCCCGCGGGTACCCGGCCCGCGTCAGCGGACCGGCGCCAAGGACGAACGACAGTGACACCGACGAACGAGGGCGGACAATCCCGCAGCGAGGAAGGCCCGCCACCGATCGCCCACAACGGGTAGCCAAACGGTGTCTCATGGGTCCCCCCTCGCGTGTGTGCGACGCCCCCCGGCGGTCGCAGATGCGACCGGCACCTGTTAGCAACATTAGCAGGCAAACGGGCTAACCTGCTAATCTCCGGCCGGTGGTGAGGCCGGCCCGAGCCCGCGTAGAGCGAGGAACAACCGAGTTTTCGCGGGGAGTCATCCCTCAACGATTTCCGCGCCGTCCGAGGTCGAACAACCGTGTTGATCTTGGTCGGTCGGTTGTTGATCTTGTTATGGTGAGGGGCAAGCAGACCCGGGGAAGCTCAGCTCCTTCCTCGTGTGGCACCGACCGGTTGATCGTGACCAGCGACCCGACGTCCGGCAGGTGCGTGAGGTTCGCGGCGGTCGCCCCTCCACCCGGACGTCCAGCAAAACTGGTGACCACATTCGGTGCGTGTTTCAGGCGCGACGGTTCAGACGTAGGCGGTGGGGTCGCCGAGGCACAGGCCGGCCTGGTGGTCGTCGTCCACCGTCAGCCCGATGACGTTCCTGACTTCCGCGGCGAACCCGTCGAACAGATCCCGGGTCATGCCGACCAGCGATTGGACGAACACGGTCCACGTCTCGATGGTCAGGGTGACGAGGTAGCCGGCAA
>JBBQGJ010000628.1:0-3580 GCA_038322925.1 Mycobacteriales bacterium | reverse complement strand
GTACAGCTGGATCTTTCCGTCCGCGCCGACCGGGACGATGACCAGGTTCGGGATGTTCTGCCCGGCCTGGAAGTTCAGGTTCGAGGTTTGCTGCTGGGGTGTGCCGGAGGGCCACACGGTGATGTACCCGGCCGCGGTCGGGGCGGCCACGGTGACGTTCAGCGCGACCGCGGACACTCCGGTGGCGGGCACCCCGCCCTGTCCGGTGACCTGCACCGAGATCGTCCCCGTCGACGGCACCGGGCCGGACGCTCCCTGGCCGATCCGGGTGTCCAGGATCCGCGCCGGTGGCAGCGACACCAGCGCCCCTGGGGTGGTCGGGGGTGCGGTGACCGAGACGGCGCGGGTCAGCGACGAGCTCGCTGCGAGGGCGTCGGTCACGGTCAGCGTGACCCGGTAGGTCCCGGCGACCGGGTAGGTGTGCGAAGGGTTCACTCCGGTGGCGGGTGCCGATCCGTCACCGAAGTTCCAGGAGTAGGACGCCACACCGCCGGAGGCGGCCGATCCTGAGGCGTCGAAGGTGACCGTCAGCAAGGACGTCGTGGAGGTGAAGGCCGCGACCGGCGGGTTGCTCGGGGTGGGACCGCCTCGCCCGGAGGCGGCCCATTGGGTGGTGACCTGCGCGGCGGTGAGCGCCGTCGGGTAGATGGAGACGTCGTCGATGTCGCCGGTGAACGAGGAGTTGGTGGGCTGGTTGGGCCAGCCGGCGAGGTTGTCCCCGCCGACCCGCCAGTAGCCGTAGATATCCGCGGCGGAGGTGGTGTCGGAGCGGGCGGCGACCTGCTTCCCGTCGACGTACAGCACCATGCCGTCCGGGCCGAGCGTGGAGACGACCTGATGCCACAGCCCGTCCCGGTAGGTGTTCGGGCTGGTGAGGGTGGCGGTGTGGCCGGGCCAGACCCCGAAGTTGAGGTGACCGGCGTTGTCCAGGTAGATGTGCCGGTCGTAGTTGGAGGAGTTCCCCGATGCCCCGTCGCCGTAGCCGAGGATCTTCCCGCCGGTGCTGCTGGTGGTCCTGAACCAGGCTGCCGCGCTGTAAGCGTTGGTGACGTTGGGCGCCGACGCCGCGACAGGGGTCGCTACCAAGGCGTTGGCGGTTCCGTCGAAGGTGTCGGCCGTGTCGGGGTCTGCGACGATGGCGCCTTGCGCCCCGCCGGTGACGCCGCTGCCCACCGTGCCGTTCGACGAACCGGCCGCGTCGAGTGCGGTGCTGCCGGACGCTTCACCGAGCCGCCAATAGGTCGACGCGCCCTGGCTCTGAACGGTCCGCGTGTAGCCGCTGACGGAGCCGGTGCCGGAGACCGCGATCGATGCGGTGTCGCCGACGACGGTGTTCCCCGCTGCGTCCTGGACGTACAAACGGTAACGATGCGTGCTGCCGGGGGTCAGGTTGGCCTCGCTGAAGGCGATGACCGGCCGGTTCCAGAACGTCGAGTTCACCGAGGTCTGATACACCGGCGCGGCGGTGTTGCTGTCCCGGACCACCCGGTAGGTCAGTGTCAGGTCGTCCTGGTCGTAGTTTGCCGGGAACGCGACGTGCACGGTGCCGACCGCCGGGGAACTCAGTTGCGGCATGAAGTGGCCGCCGGTGATGACCGGACCGCGGGTGCTCGGGGCGATCGGTGTGACCGCGAAACGTACCAGGCCCTGCTGGCCGACGCCGTTGACGGTCGGGAACTCGCCGCCGAGCACGACGTATTGGCTGGTGCCGGTGACCGTCCAGGCGGCCTGGTTCTGCCCGGTGTACGTGCCGGTGTCCATGTCGGGGAACCAGTTCACGATCGAGGGTGAGGGCTGTCCGAACCAGTCGTAGTAGCCGTGGGTGTCGTGGTTGATGGTTCCGGTCGGCTGCGTGGTGAACGCCACGGCATGGTGCAGATTGATCGCACGGGGCACCGATTCGCCGAAACCGCCCATGTTGCCGCAGTAGTGGGAGTGGCTGACGGTGTAGACGACGCCGTTGATGGGGAACGTGGCGTAGGTATCGCCGTGGCAGTCCGCCACCCAGTGGATCGTGCCGCTGTTCGGGTCGGCGGAGAAACTGCCCTCCAGGTTGCCGCCGGCGCCGAAGACATACCCGTTCCCGTAGATGTTCGTGCCATCGGTGCTCAGCCCGAGGATCGCCGAGTCCGGGCCGGCATCGCGGACAATTTGGTTCGCGGCCCAGGGCAGCACTGCCCCGGTTGCGGTGTCGACGGCGGCCAGCCCGTAGGCCGGCGTCCCGGACACGTTCGCGAACGCCCCGCCCACGATGACCTTCGAGCCGTCAGGGTTCAGCACCATGGCGTTGACGTTGTCATCGGCCGACGGCGTCCAGTCCAGGACGGCACCGTCCGATGCTCGGACGGCCGCCAGCCGGGGCCGCGCTGTGCCGTTCACGGTGGTGAAGATGCCGCCGATATAGACCCGGTCGTTGGTCGCGACGATGGTCTTCACCCTGGCATCCACGTTCGGTGCGAACGACGCGATCAACGCACCGGTCGCGGTGTCGAACGCGGCAACACGATGGCGGGTAGCCCCGCTCACGGAGGTGAAATCGCCCCCGATATACACCCGAGAGCCGTCCGGCGATGCTGCGACCGACAACACCTGGGCGTTGGTCGTCGGGGCGAACGCGGTGTTCAACGCGCCCGTGGCCAGGTCGTAGGCCAGCAGGTTTCCTCGGGGAGTCTGGTTGGTTCCCGCCGCGGCCCCGGCCGGGCGTGCGTTGGCGAAGCTGCCGCCGACGTAGACGTCGGCTCCGACAATCGCTTGCGACCATGCCACCCCGTCGATCTGCACCGTCGGTAGGGCGTCCGCGGTGACCATCGAACCGCCCGCCGCGGCCACCGGACCCGGCACCGCGAGGGCAGCCGGAGCCGCCGCGACCACCACCACCAGACCGGCCACCATGAGAACAACCACCGCGACCAGGTCCAGCAGTCGGTGCGCCGTTGACTGACCGCTCATACGGTTTCTTCCCCTCGTTCTGCCACTCCAGGGCTATCTCGGAGACACCGCGGCCGGGGTGAAGCGCGCCCGCAACGTCAGCGCCGCTGCATAGAGCCGTTCGAGCACACCATCTCGAATGCTCCCGGCGATGGTCCAGCCATTGCTACTGACAGTAGCGGCCTGCCGAATCCGACACCACAAAGTTGCCCAATCGTGTCGGAATGCAACTCGATCGAGACGTTGGGAGCATCACGACCCAGCGACCGGCGATGCGCGCTGCCGGTGATCGATCGGCGTGATGACGCCCTACAAAGCGCCCCCTCGAGCGCCGCCGCGTCGAGGCACAGCTTTCGCGGTACCGGCGGCCACCCGGAAGCCTATCGGAGCCGTCGCGGCGCGGACGTGAAGCTTCAGGTTTGGTGGTCCGATGGCAAGCGGAGCCGCTCGTGATGACGTGGGGCACGGGCACAGAGGGGTGAATACGGATCGCCCGGACCGACCCGACCGTCCTAGTGTCCTGCGTCGGAGTTTCGTTCTCTATGTGGTAGACTTTGATCATGATGGGTCGACCAAAAGCGTTGTTGGAGTTGACATCTGACGAGAAGGACCAGCTTGAGAGGTGGGTGCGGCGGAGGAAGTCCGCGCAGGG
>JBBQGJ010000627.1:0-3583 GCA_038322925.1 Mycobacteriales bacterium | reverse complement strand
CGGGCACCCACGAGAGGGATATCGGCTCCTAATCGCACACACCCACGGGCACGCTGACCATGTCTCAGGTGACGTGCAGTTCTCCGACCGGCCAGACACCACAGTCGTGGACCGCGACCTGGGATCAGTCCAGACGTTCTTCGGGTTCACCGCTTGGCCACGCGAGATCGTCCCCCTGGACCTGGGCGGCCGGATCCTCGAGGTCACTGGCTCTCCGGGGCACCATGCGGCTTCGATCTCAGTCTTCGACCCGTGGAGCGGATTTCTCCTCACCGGCGACACAGCGTATCCCGGCAGGCTTTACGTCGAGGACCCCTACGCCTTCCGCGACAGCCTCGAAGCACTCGTCGACCTGGCCAGCAGCCGCCCGGTGAGCGCCGTTATGGGGTGTCACGTCGAAATGACCCGCACTCCCGGCAAGGACTACCCCATCGGTACCCGCTATCAGCCGGACGAGGCCCGGCTGTCGGTGAGCGTGGACCAGCTGTGCGCTATCGCTGCCGCCGCCAGCGTCGTGGCAGCCAGACCAGGCGTGCATCGCTTCGACGACTTCGTGATCTTCAACGGACGCTGCACGAGCGCTCTCGTCCACCAAATGCTTCGTCTCATTTCCGAGACACTGCGGCTTTGGTGGCGCCCGACGACTCCCTCAGGGATCGCGTAAGGTCCACCGTGAACGCGGCCAGCATCGACATGGTCGCGGCTGGCCATTCCTAACCTTTCTTGCCCCCACCATCTTGATGGTCACCCTTAGGTGAATTGGAGATGCCATTCGCTGGGCGCCAGAGCATGGGAAGTTGCCTCCTCATCATGCTCGCGCAGGATGTGAGCGGTGTGCCGGTCAAGCGGAAGGAAGGTCTCCAGCTCCAGCTCCAGCCCTGCTACATCTGGGGACCAGTGAGCGTAGGCGACGCCCCACCGCGGCCGGCGGCTCACCACAACGGGAGTCGATCAGCATGCAGGGCCTCACCGGCAAACGCGTCGACGAGCTCGTCCAGCATGGCCTCCCAGGCGAGCAGCACCCACTCCCCCGCCGCCCGCGCCACATCAGGCCGGGCCCGCAGCGAGCCGGCTACCAGACCGGCCACGAGCAGGGCGGTCTGCCGCTGAACGCGCACCTGGTCCGGCCGTTAGGCAACCCGCTGCTGGTCCCCTCGACCGTCAAACGGCTGAAGCCCTTCCCGGCTTGGCAGCGGGTCGCGCCTGGCCCTGACCAGCCGGCCTCAGAGTTGCCAAAGACAAGCGCTTTACAGAGGCCGAATGGCGGCTGGGACGGTCGCCCGTTAGCTGCCTCTTGTCGGGACACTCCTGACGGGAGCGGCGTGGTCGTCGTGGACGGGCGCAGGACGTGTCGCCTGCCGTGGTAGGAAGAAGGTGGCGATGGCGGCGGCGGTCACGAGAGCGACTGAGAGGCTCAGGGCGGTGGAGAGCGCTTGGGTGTACGCGTTTTCACTTTTGCCCGCGTGCGCGTCGAGCACAGTGAAGAACACGGTACCGAGTGCGGCTACTCCCAGGGCGTTACCGAGTTGCTGGATGGCGGTGAGACTCCCGGAGGCCGACCCGATCTCGTCGTTGTCGACCCCGGCGAGAACCATGTCGAAGAACGGGGCGATCGCGAGGCCCATGCCGATTCCGATCAGGGCAAGCGGGGCCAAGAGGTATCGGACGCCGATGTTTGACCCGAGCGCGTGAGCGAGGCCAATAATCACGGCGAACCCGACGATGACAGCGGCCAACCCGAACAGCATGGTGCGCCGGGAGAGCCCGAACACTTGTGACAGGACGAAGCCGACAATCATGCCGACGGCCTGAGGGGCGGCAGCGAGCCCTGCTTGCAGCGGTGACAGGCCAAGGCCAAGCTGGAAGAACAGGGCGAACAGCAGCGACGATCCGATCAGCGCGCCGAAGAACAGTGCCCCCACGGCGAGACCGGTGAGGAACGCCCGTTTGGAGAACAGCGACGAGGTCACCAGGGTGGATTTGCCTGCCCGGTCGCGCCGAACTTGACGCAGGGCGAACCCGGCCAGCGCACAGATGCCTCCGGTCAAGACTGCGTAGATCCACCACGCCCACGCGAATTCCCGCCCATTCACCAGGGCGCAGATAGTTGCGGCCATACCTGCCCCTGCCAAGAGCGCACCACCAACGTCGAGACCCAGAGCCCGGTTCGGGCGCGAGGCGGGCAGGTAGAGCACCCCTGCGATGATGAGTGCGATTCCCACTGGGACATTGATGGCGAAGATCATTCGCCAGCCCCAGCCGAAGTAGTCCGCGTCGACTAACCAACCGGCGAGGATTGGCCCGGCGACGCCGCCGAGGGCCAGTACCGGGCCGGTGAGCCCGAACGCGACGCCGACCTTGTCGGGCGGGAATGTCTCTTTGATCAGCCCCAGCGCCTGCGGGACCATCATGGCGCCGACTAGGCCCTGGACAGCTCGGACGGCCGTAAGCATGTCCGGGGACACCGACAGTGCGGCGAGCAGGGACGTCAGGGTGAAGCCGGTGATACCGGCCAAGAACATGGTCTTCCGCCCGAAGATGTCACCTAGCCGAGCCCCGACGAGGAGGCCCGCGGCCATGGCCACCGTGTATCCGGCGGAGAGCCACAGCAAGAACTCTGACCCTCCGCCAAGATCACGAACGATCGATGGGCCCGCGATCGTAGTGACCAGCGAATCGAGAAGATCGAGGAGGTCTCCCATGAGAACGACGGCAACTACCACCCACGGCCACCGCCTTGATGCTGAAGAACCCGTGTGGTGCTTGTGCGCAAGGGCCGATACCCCGCTATTGGTGGACATGGAACCTCCCAGTGAAACGATAACTTTGTACGCAACGATAACACGGTACGCTGGATGCACAGCAAGAGACCGAGGAAGGGCTGACGATGGCTACGACACGTCCCGGGGCGACAGGCAAGGTCAGGCTCGGCGCTCCGATCTGGGAGCACGAACCGCCACAACGCCGCGCCTCACCTGGCCTGGGTCGCGACGGAATCGCTGATGTCGCGATCGCTATCGCCGACGACGTCGGACTAGAGGGTCTGACAATCCGGGGCGTCGCCGACCGTCTGGGCTCCAGCCCGATGTCGCTGTATCGGCACGTGCACAGCAAGGAAGACCTCATCGACCTGATGCTGGATCGTGTGCTCGGCGAGCACGACCTGACTGGCCTGCCGAGCAGCGACTGGGGTCAAGGACTCGCCGTGATTGCCCGCGAGCAACGCGCCGCTGTACTGCGCCACCCGTGGTCGGTCCTGCCCCCGGCCCGCCCGATGCTCGGCCCGAACGGCATGCGCCGACTGGAAACCGCACTCTCGATCTTCGACGGAGCCGACATGACTATCGAAGGCCGGGCCTGGGCGATCGGAGTCATGGACGCTTTCGTCCGCGGCAGCACCAGCGCCGAGTTGGCCGCAGGCAACGAGCAACGCCGCACCGGTCTCGACGCCCAGCAATGGCAACGCGCCGTTGAACCGTACGTGACCCGAATGCTCGCTACAGGCGAGTACCCAATGATCGCGGAATACACCGCGGAGGCGGACACTGCCGACCCCGACGTCGCGTTCGAAGCAGGAATCAGG
>JBBQGJ010000626.1:0-3598 GCA_038322925.1 Mycobacteriales bacterium | reverse complement strand
CGTGCGCCCAGTGGAACTGGAGGTGCCTCGTGACGGGGTGATCTGTTGGTTCGTGCTCGTCGTCGCTTGCCGGTGTGAGTCCGGTCCGGGTAGCTGTCAGGAGGCCCGGTAGCAGACTGGCGGCTCGGGTTGGAAACGGTCCGGGTCGAAGCCCAGTGTCGAAAGCCCCTTTTGGGGGAGCAACTGGACGGTCCGCAGCATGAAGCGAAGCCTGCAGCGTCGTTAGAGGTCCTGCCCGTGAGGGTGGGAGCAGAGGGAGCCGAGCCGCTGTAATCACGGTGAAGGCCATGGACGCGGTGAAGATCCTGGAACTGCAGCCGCCAAGAACCCTCCGGCGTATGGGGCGTGGAACGTTCAGATAGTGACGACGGGAACTGGGGAGGCCTGCCCGATCGGCCGGGCGCAGCGTGGACCGCAGGTGCGGGCCCGGAGTGCTTCCCCCCGAAGGTCGGTCACTGTCGGGGAACTCGTCCTCGTCGAACTGGTCAACGACGGTGTGTACGTGGGCGATGATGACATCGGGCATGGTCCTTCGTGATGAGCATGTGGCTTTGAGAACCTTCATGATCAACACCAGGGCCATGCCCACCCAGCAAACGGCCATCACCGGCGTGTCGCGCCGCATCACCGCAGGTCAGGAAATCAAGACCGGACTTTGCCGGGCCCCTGGGCCCCCACCATTCCGTTACAGCTCGACCTGGTTTCGTTACCATGGGGTTCCGGCGCGAAGACGTGGGCGCCGTTGCCGTTCGAGCAGTTGCGGTTCACCGCTGGCTCGCATAATTGTCGGTTATCGTGCGTCAGCAGGTCTGTGAGCTGGGCGTTTCGGTTTTGGCTGGCACGGAGCCGAGGCAATCCTCAAACCCCGCGCCCTACGCAGCAACGGCGACCTCGACGGTTACTGGGCCTACCACGGCCTACCACCTGGCCCAAGACTCCAGCATAGCTGCACCCAAATAAATCCGCGGAATCGCGTCACATAGATCCGCGCTTTACAGCCCGGCCCCTTACGAACCGGCGGCCGACTCGGCCTCCAATTGGGTCACCATCTGCCTCACGGGCAAGTAGACGCGGAGCGCCCTGATCCCGTCATCGTCCACATCGTAGAAAACGCAGTAAGGGATACGCACGGCCGCTCCAGTAGGCGCTATGCCCGCGAACACACCTGTGTGCGTGGCCACGAAGTCAACCTCCACGGCGACGATACCGTCCGCGATAGCGACGCTCCTGACCTCGGGGTGCGCGTCGAACATCTTGCTGTGCAGCGAGACAATGAAGTCTCGCACAGCTTGTCGGCCGGTTATCTGGTCTCCTGTCTCGATGGTCGTCCACTGGACATCGTCGGTGAAGAATTGTCCGAAGTCGCCGCCATTTAGCAACGCTTCCACGTACAAGTTCATTGTTCGGGTTGTTGCTTCAAGAGACACTGCAAACCCTCCGTCGAGTCGGCCGTGGGGCGTTTACGGCTGAGCTTGCCTCAGCAGGCAATATCCTCCGGACACCACGGCGTGTCGAGGTCATCTGCCACTCATCGGGTGCCTTCCATGGCGGTGGTGGGGAAGAGCAGGTGGTCGGACCCGCGCCCGGGCAGCGACACGAGGGAGGTAATTGCGCCGATCATCGCTATTGCGGGCCAATCATCGATGCGGACCATCTCGACTATGGACGTCGAACTACTCGTGGTGCCCGACTGCCCCAACGAAGGACCCGCAGCGATGCTGCTGCGCACCGTCCTGGATGACACAGGATCGTGCTCGCTCCGACCAGCAACGGCCCGTACACGGTGTACGGTGCCCGACCACCCAACCCGACATCGGACGCGTTGAACATGGTGTCCCCCGGGCCGATGTCTTACATGTGGCGCATCGACCACGCCAGTGCCACCGCGTACCCGCCGCTGTCCCGCACCACGCCCTTGGGTTTCCCGGTGGTCCCGGACGTGTACAGCAGGTACAGCGGATCGGTGGCCTTGACCATCACCGGGTCCGCCGGGGTCGCCGACGCCATCGCCTTCGTCAGTTGATGTCGTCAGGTCCCAGCACCGCCTCGGCGTGGTCCTGCACGATGACCCGCTTACCAGGCTGGTGGCTTGCCCAGCTCGACGGCCCTGTTCAATCGGGGCAGGTACCCGACGGTCTTCTTGTCCTTGGATGCCACAGGACGCCGACACGATCACGACGGTTTCGCGTCGTAGATCCGCGCCGCCAGCTCTCTCGGGGCGCACCAGCCGACACCACTCAGTGCACCGCCCCGATCCGGGCTGTCGTGTTTCACGATTCTGGTGGCCTGGAGGCGGTGTACCCCCGGTACAGCGCGGAGGTCACCTGGGCGTTGCTCTCACCCAACCCTTGACCGATACTCGCCGCCGTCCCCTCCTGGAGTTCGGTGGGGGGCGGCGAAGCCGATGCTCATTGCCCGGCCAGTGGACGCCTCGAGCGCTGCACGTAGAGCTGGATCGCGGACAGCAGCAGCATCCCGGTGACCGTGGCGTGCGCGGTGAACACGTCGGGATCCAGCGTCAGCGGCAGCCGGGCGCCGCCGGTGCTGGACATGGACCACCGGACGTCCAGGTTGACCCGGGCCGTGTAGTCGTGTCCGTGGGCGTGACCGGACATGCCGCTCCACAGCGCCGCCAACCGCGGAGCTTGGGCGTCGGCGCCCAGCGCCCGGCGCACCACGTCCAGCTCGGCCAGGTCGGCGATCAGGTTGATGTCGCCGGTCACCTGCCGCCAGGACAGCCCCAACTCTTCGGCCTCGGCCTGCAGCTCCTTGGCGATCTGCACCTCCTCGGCGACGGACGCCGAGGCCGCTGGGTCCGGTCAGCGTCCGTCGGAGGGCCGCCCGGTAGTTGCGTTGCTGCTTGAAATCCAGGCAGGTGCGGCGCTGCGCCCGCCGCCGCCGCTCCAAGGAATCGGCGGGACCGAGCACCCAGCTGGCCAGTGCGCCGGACTCGAACACCGCCCGTAACAACGTCCACGCGGCGCAGGGGCTCGCCGATCGGGCGACCACGGCCAGCAACGCCCGGTGATGATCCACCGCGATGGTGATCAATTGCCGGGCCACGATGTAGGTGTGGTGGCCACCGGGCTGCGACTGATCGACCAGCCGAGCCGTCACGACCTGCCCGTGGACCGCGGTGAACCGGTCCGTCTCATCAAGCTCGGCGAATGCCCGCTCGATGTTCTCCCAGGCGACGGTCAGCTGCCGAAAGTCCCACGGTTGGACATCACCCACACTGCTCGGCATCCCGACCCCCGCCTCCACGCCCGTGTCGCCGGGGCGTCTGGTCCCGGCATCCAGCGACAGTACGGGCCCGGCGATCCCGTGGACGGACCACGAAAGGGGGGCAGTGATCAGCGGCAGGTCAGCTCCGGCGGGGACGCAGGCGGGACCGCAGGGCGGGCCATTCGGGTGCGGTGATCGAGTAGCCGATTCCAGCTCGCGCCCGCCCGGTGGGGCCCGCGGCATGAACCGGTCCCGAGCGCTCCGAGGCGGCGAGGACCTCGGCTTCACCTGCTCGAAGCGGACACAATGGTCCCCATGCCGAAGATCGATGGAGCCGCGGTGGCGGCAGCGCTCGCCGACCGGGACCAGCTGG
>JBBQGJ010000625.1:0-3602 GCA_038322925.1 Mycobacteriales bacterium | reverse complement strand
ACCAGGTAGAACTGCCCGTGATCGGTTCCCATGTCAAGGGTCTGCGGCAGGCTGATGTGGTGCAACCGTCCGGCTCGCACGGTCATCGCGACCGTGGCCGACGCGCCGGTGCCGTCCGGCAAAAGGGTCACCGCCACGTCGCGGGGCAGCACCGTGTCCCTGGCGCGCCAATACCAGTGACCGGATTCGTCGGCGCCGACAAGGTTCATCAGCCGGTACCGGCCACCGATCGTGGCGCCCGGCATCAGCTTCGTGGGCGTTGCCCCGGCGGTTCCGTCCTGGCTGCACAATGGCGGCCCCGAGGATGCCGACGCCGGGGTCGCCCCACTGCGGTCACCGCCGCCGGTGACAAAGAAGGCGTGCGGCGTGTCGGAAACCACACGGTCGGTGCCAGAGTTGCCCCGGCCGGGCGTCTCGGCGATCTTGGCGGCCCCGACCTGAGAGGTGGACCTGACATCGTCCGCAGCCGCCGCGGGACGCTCTGCCACGACGTCTGGGCCAGTCGGCCCGCGGCTGTTGGTGTGCACGACACTTCACCTACTCCGCCGATGTGATTTGGACGAGGCCTTGGCGATCCGGAATGCTCGCTCGACCCGGACGACGTTCCAGTGGATCGAAATCCCGGCCATCCCCGGGATGCTGATATCGGAGGCTCGATCGCAGTCTGAGAGTGCCACGCGATCTCCTGAATCCGGGTGATGACGCACCATCAACGGGATCATCCGGACAAAGAAGCCGCCGTGGCCGGACTCCGAGTGCACCCGACGCCACCGCCGCCAGCCGGCACCTCGCCGAATGAGCCAGCCGCCGGGCCCCAGTTCCACGAGGCACGTTTTCATCGGCAGCGGCCGGGGCCGTCCCCCTCACCGGCGGCGCCCTGCAACCGGGACAGTGCCACCCACCCGCCACCGCCGACCCGGCCACCGTCCGCCCGAACACCCAGGGCGCCCCACCACTGACCACCCGCTCAGCCGGAGCCGCGGGGCAAGCCCTCCGCGCGGCGCACTACCGAAGCGGCGAGATCCGGGTCGCGGCCCCCACCACGGCCGGCCGCGCGGCCTGATCGACCAACAGACCGGCCCGCTCCGCCGCAGGGGCCTGCTCGCCCACTCACGCGCCGGCTGACAGAGAAGCCAGCACGGAGCCCGGGCTCCCACCCAGGCGGGACAAACCGACGGTTCTGCCGTGGTTCAAACACCTGGCCACCCGTCCCGGCCGCGAGCTCGAGATCGTCAAACAACCCAGGCGAGGACCACCACCCATTCGGGGGAATGCCCTTTCCCTGGCGCGGGCGACGGAATCCATGCACACGCGGGGTTCGCTCTTCGGGGCCTGTGGGAGGACTGGCCACCGGGATGGTCCGGGGGGCGTTGTCGAATCGACATCATCAAGCCGGGGGAACATGCACCCGCACGGAAGACCACCGAGCGTCCTGTTGACTACACCGTTAGGGTGACGCTGGAGCGGGTCGCCACTCGACAGGGACAGGCCGAGCACACTGGGTGAGCAGGTGAGCATCGTGATGGAGCGGCGGAAGTCCAGGTACACGGTGGCGCTGCGCCGGGCGCGCGGGCTGGAGCGCCCGGGATTCGGGATGGACGAATCCCCGCGATTCACGCGCGGCGTCGCAGTTCCGGGAATCCCGCGAGTACCCGTGTGACCGGCAAACGACGTCAGTGACGACGTGCGGGTCACCACGGTGTGGATAAGCCCGAATTTCCAATCCGGAGAGTCAGCTGCTGATCTTCGAACCCCACCAGCCGAAAGAGAACAGCACATGAACCGCATTGTCGTTATTCCCGCCGCCGCCTTAACGCTCTTCCTGGCCGGCGGTACGGCCTACGCCGGTGGTCAAGGCGATGGAACGGAATCACCTCCGCCGCAGCCAACGAGCGAATGGACGTCACCACCGCAGACGACAGCATGGCCGACACCAACCGAGGCACCCACATCCACCGCAACGCCGACGGGCACCGCGACCGCACCCATGACGCCCACCGAGACAACCGAGTCGACAACGCTGTGCACGACAACCACTGAGAACACCGAAACCACGCCGACAACGACCACCGACACCGACACAACCGAAACGAACGACACCACACCGGTCACCGAGACCCCCGACACCACCACCGGCGCAACGACAACCGACACCACACCGGTCACCGATACCACCGAGACCCCCGACACCACCACCGGCGCAACGACAACCGACACCACACCGACCCAGTCGACCGAGCAAGTCTCGACCGTCACGACACCGGCCAGCACAACCGAATCAAGCTCGATAGTCGCCCCCACAACACCGGTGGGCACGACTCACCTGGTGGCGCCGGTGAATGACCAGAT
This sequence comes from Mycobacteriales bacterium, assembly GCA_038322925.1. GTDB lineage: Bacteria > Actinomycetota > Actinomycetes > Mycobacteriales > Nakamurellaceae > Nakamurella. Next base: position 1,253 of record JBBQGJ010000625.1, on the reverse strand, counting down.
GGCGACGCCCGTCTCGGAACTGCCCAACACCGGTAGCTCGATTCCCATCCTCCCTGCGGTAGGAATTGGCGTCGGGCTGGCAATCGCGGGTGCTCTCGCATTACGCCTGGGCCGTAAAGGTCAGCACGAGCAAGGATGATCCGTCGGATCAGCGTTGGTGCGGAGGTCCCTGATGCATCGGCCCGCATCGAGCCGGCCGCGCCGAGAATCGTTGCTCAACGCCGCATGCGTTTGCGGGTGGGCTTGGGGGTCCAGGTGTTCAGACAGGCGTTGGTCATGCTTGTCGCCCGCCGCTTCGACTCGCGCTTCGCTTCGTTGGTCGCCTTGCCGCGAGCGGTGTTCGCCGCTCGGTTCGCCGCGCTGAGATAGGCGCACTCATGAAAGGGTTCTCGGCTATGCGATGACCTCCTGCTGGTCTGCGGACGGGCGGATACCGCAGAGCACGCAGTTGCTGATACCCAACCCGCAGCCGTCAACCGTCGAACACTGCAGTGAAATGTGCCCACTCGGGTCGCCCGCGCATCATCAGTGCACGGGCGTCGCAGGTCGAAGCGAACGATGCAGCCCTGTGCTCTCGTTCGAGTGAATGGCGCAGCTCTGATGACGTCGGCTCTTCCGCACACGGTCACCGGCCTCGGCCGGAAACCATTCGTGGACAGGCATTCTCGTCCGGTACCGGCGACGAACTCTGTCTACAGTGGGGCCATGGCGGCGCGCTGAGGCGGCTTCGTCCAACCCGGCCATGGTCGACGGTCCGAGCCGCGGAATCCAGCCGACCGAGCCGCGTGGGGGTCCCGATGCAGTCCCGGCCGTTCTCCTTTCGCGTGCTGACGGTCGTGATCACTGCCGCCGCCTTGTCCCTGGCGTGGATGGCGAGCGGCCCCCCCGCCCTGCCCGCCGCCGCTGGCACAGCGGTCGCAGCCGCTCCGGCACTGCAGGATCCGAGCGCACCGGGCTTGGTGGTGACGGTGCCCCCCGCGCGGCTCGCCGATTCCCGCATCGCCCAGCAACTCTCCGGGCCGCTACCCGCCCAGGGCAGCGGGCCGGTGCAGATCACCGGGCACGCCGGAGTGCCGGCATCCGGCGTGGACGCCGCCGTGCTCACCGTCACCGCCGTCTCCCCGCAGGCAGCCGGCTACCTGACCGTCTGGCCCACCGGCAGCACCCGAACAACCACCTCGAACCTGAACTTCCCAGCCGGCCAGACCATCGCCACCACCGTCATCACCCCGCTCGGACCGGACGGGGGCGTG
>JBBQGJ010000624.1:0-3604 GCA_038322925.1 Mycobacteriales bacterium | reverse complement strand
GGAAAGGACGAAGGTGGTCAGGGCGAATGCGGCCAGGCCGAGCGGCCCGGGGTCGGCGATACCGGCACCGAATGCCGGTGCAACGACTGCCGGGGTTGATTGCGCAGGGGGGACATCGGTGACTGCCATCGCGGTCATTCCTTTCGAGGAGTGGTTTCCCATCAGAGCGGCCTGGCGACATTGCCGTGCCGGAGAGAGTTCTGAGGGGAAGGGGAGAACAGTTGCCGGACGCGGATGCCGGTTGTCACGTCAGCGCAACCCATGTCCGCCGGCTGAGGCTCCAGGGCGTTGTCCTCGCGCTGGATTCGGGCAGGAATGGTGACGCCTGCGACCGTGCCTCGATGAGTTCGACGTGCCCGCGTTGCCGGGAGGCCGCCCACCTGCTGGGCCCTTGGGGTGGGACTCGTGAGGCATCCCTCGCCGACGGCAATCGACTGCCGTCCGTCGAGGGTGGTGACAGGCATCGGGTGCTCCTCCTTCACTGTGGTCATCGGCCGCCTGGACCGGACGGGAATGGTCCAACAACGGATGAAGCCGGTCGTTCGCACCACGACGTCCGGCTGCCCACAGGCGAACTCCGTCGGTCGCAGGCATGACATTAGGAAGCGGCCGACTGGCGCGGCAGTGTCGAAAGTCCCTATATCGCCGGGACGTGTTTTCCGGTCGCTGAGAGGTATTGACGGCGCGACCAGAGGTCGGCGAACGCCATTGCGGGGCGGGTGCACAACCCGGACGAGGTATTTCGCGCACGGAGGGTCGCCGCCAGCCCCCGAATCAGGCGTGTAGCGCAGCCGCACGCCGCCGGTCGGAGATCGTCCGCCGGGCGGCGAGAACGTCCCGGAACAGGCACCAGCCCCACATCACGATCAGCACCGCAAGGGTGACCGCGACGGCGAGCAGCCCGGTCGGGGAGTAGCGGTACACGGTGGGCGCCACGATCACGACGGCGCTCAGGATCAGGTAGCAGTCCAGCGACCGCCGGCCGATGCGGCCGATCGGCGACACCACCGGTCCGGCGACCCGGACCAGGAAACGGCACGCCCGGTACGCCACCAACACGGCCGCGAACGCCAGCAGGATCGTCCCCGGCCCGAGCGTGCCCTCGCTGAACACCCAGTCAGCCTGCGGCCGCCACGGCACCGCCGAGCTGAGCCGGAGCGTCCAGCCGATCGCGGCACCGACCGCGACCAGCACCACGGCGGCGACCAGTATCCGGCGGCTGGTGAGCGCCCAGCGCACCGCCGGAGCGCGCCAGTACCAGCCGATCAGCACCGCACCCGCGAACAGCAGTTGCCAGCTGGCCCAGTTCACCACGCCGGGCACGCCGGGCTGCGCCGGAAACGTGAACACCTCCGGCCACACCCGGCCCGCCACGTACAGCGCGACCGATGCCCCGATCAGCACGGGCACCCGCCGCCGCTGCAGGGCGACGGCGGCTCCGGTGGTCAGCAGCAGCAGCACGACATATAGCGACAGGATCGAGGTGGTGTACGGATTGATCTGCAGGGTCAGCGTCGCGATCACCGCGGGCCCGGCCCCCAGAGTCTGGACGCTGGGGTAGGGGCCGGCCCGAGACGGATCGAGGGCCACCACCGCGAACGCGACCACGCAGAGCGCGAGGTTGGCGGCGTAGATCACCCCGGCCCGGCGCAGCAGCTTTCGTTGCCCGGCCGCCAGACCCGCGCGGTCGATGGTGCTGCGCTGCACCATGCCGACGACAACTCCGGACAGCATGACGAAACCGACCGCGCCGTCCACCCACACCGCGGCGTGCGCGACCTGGTAGGGCAAGCTGCCCTTGGCCAGGTGCGCGGTGCACATGCTGACGATGCACAGGCCCCGCACGACATCCAGCGCGCGATCCCGAGGGAGCCGGGGGAGGTCGGCGGACCCGGCGAGTTTCGCGGTGCCGGACTCGGAACGCGGGCGTCGGGGCTTCTCGGACAATTCGGCGCCCCCATTCCGAGCGCGACGAACACGACCGGTCAATTCGAGACTAACTGACAACACAAGAAGGTCCGCAGCGGTCACTCATGAGAAACCCGCTCGCCTGGCGCCTCCCACGTAGCCATCGATGTCAGCCCGTTGTCCGCTCGGAGTGACCCGCCGCGAGCGTTCGTCTATACTATGGAGAAAGTTAGCTGCGAGAGGACGCGATCATGACGAGCATCGACAACCTCTTGGAGATCTACGGCAACGGCATCAACGCTGACGACTTCGCCGACCAGCTGGGCGATGTGATGCGCCGCCGGGTGGCTGTCGATCCGCGTGCACTGTCCCAGCACGATCGCACGGTGCTGACCGCGGTCAGTGTGCCGGCCGCCGACCTGAACCGTCAGCCCTCTCAGGGCCTGGTCGACCAAGCCGCCCGGCTGCTCGAGGAGAATTCGCTGGCGTTGTCGGCGCCCGCGGCGGCCGAACTTCTTGGCAGGTCGGTGATTCGGATCCGCGGTGCGATCGCGGATGGCTCGCTGTATGGGGTGAAGGTGGGTCGCAGCTGGCTCGTTCCGCGCTGGCAGCTGGACCAGGCCAACGTCCTTCCGCACCTGCGCAAGGTCATCGCGGCCATCCCGGAGGGCACTTCCGCGGTGACGCTGGAACGGGTCATGACCCAGCCGAGCGAGGAACTCTATGTCGACGGCCAGCCCGTCTCGCCGCGGAATTGGCTATTGGCCGGCAACGAGCCGGCGGCGGTGGTCGACATCGTGCGGCAGCTGTACGCATGGTGAAACTGCCCCGCGATCCGGGCCCGCTCACCATCGACGATGCCGACCTGGTCGATTGGCCGCACCGGCTGATGGTGCGGATCCATGGGACGGTCGGTCCGCACAGCCTGCACTGGCATCAGCTCCGGCACTTCGGGCCGACCCCGACCCGGTTCGACCCACATCCCCCGCCGCCGGCCACGCACCCCGACTTCGCCGTCCTGTATGCCGCGGCTGACGTCGACACGGCGCTCGCCGAGGTGTTCCACCGCGGCCGGGTCATTGAGCCGTCCGCACCGAACGGTCCGTACCTGACCGTGTGGGATGCCGGCCGTAGCCTGCGACTGCTCGACCTGCGAGGCACCTGGCCGATCCGCCAAGGCGCCTCCCACGCCATCAACACCGGCCCGCACCGGGTGTGCCGGCGCTGGGCGCATGCCATCGCCGTCCACCCGCAGGCCGTCGACGGGTTGCTGTACACGTCATCGATGACCGGTTCGGACGCCACCGCCCTGTTCCTTCCCGCCGCCGACTCATTTCCGCTGAACCCCGATCTCTCGCTGCCACTGAGTGACCCCGGACTGGCGGGGGTGCTGGAGGGCGCCGCTGAACGCGTCCGCTACGCCATCACCTGACGACCCCGAAGAATGAACGGGCGAGACCCCACTGAGCGTTGCCTATATCAATCCACCGGCCCGGCGGCCTGCACCAGGCCGATGCGGGGCACCAGACCCTTTGACCGCCGGGTGTCCCGTTCTGGCATCGTGGTGGGGTGCAGACGCGGCCCACCACAACGCAGATCACGGTCCGCCTGTTGAACGACACCACGCCTGACGATGTGGCGGTGGTGGAGCGGCGCTGGTAGCGATGATGGTCACAGGGGCTGCCTTCGGGTGGCC
>JBBQGJ010000623.1:0-3649 GCA_038322925.1 Mycobacteriales bacterium | reverse complement strand
GCATCCGGGCGGGCCGTCCCGATCCGCGGGCTGGGTTGCCCGTCGCTGCGAGATGGTCCCCCGGCCTGCCTACCGGGGTGCTGCGGTGCTCCCCTCACCGATCACCTGCTCGGGTGTCGGATCCGCGCGACCCGCTCCCGCGCATCCACCACTCCAGGGCCGCCCGGGGCGTCGTAGACGTGCATCGACGAGCAGCCTGTCCCGCGGAACGGCAATCGGCGCCGCGGGTACGGCGGCCCTCCTCGAGGAACACCGTCCAGCCCACCACGCGGCACGCGGCCAGGGGCAGAGCCCCCGGTCCCGAGCGCCCATTGGCCGCTGGTCCGCGAGAAGCGGCGGCGCCACCTGCACCGGGTGCCGCGACACTCGGTTGCCGCTCAGCTGGGCGGTTGCTGTCGGCCGCAGGCTCCCGCCGACCGGGTCGTCGATGGGAGGACCGCCGATCGGGGTGCCCGGTGCAGCGAGGTGCCGATGAAGCCGCGGGGGATGACGCCGCGGCCTGGTCGACCCGCGCGGTCGGGAGCCAATGGCGACCCAGCGGGGAGCCGGTCAGCCGGTCGATAGCCAGCCTGGCGGTCGTCTGACCGGGACCGCCGGAGGTGTCCCGGTCAACCGTTGCCGGGAGAGGTGTTTCGGGATGCTTCGGCGGAGGTGGAGGCGTCTGCGGGTGGCGTGTGGGTCGAGGTAGGCGCGGCGCAGCGCGGCCTGGTCGGGGAGTTCGAGGGTGGCCAGGGTGGTGCCGGTGATGGCGGTCAGGAGGTGGTCGGCCAGGGCCGGGTTGCGGGCCAGGACCGGGCCGTGCAGGTAGGTGCCGATGACACGGTCGGCGAGGACACCCTCGGTGTGGTCGCGGGTGCCGTTGCCGGTGCCGGTGCCCACGGTGCCCAGCGGGGCGGTGCCGGTGCCGAGGGTGCTGATGCCCTGGTGGTTCTCGAACCCGGTGAGCTGCCCGACGCCGGGGATCGCACAGGTGGTGGTGATCTCGCCGACGGCGCGGCGCCGGCCGGGTGCGGTGGTGAGGTCCAGGACGCCGAGCCCGGGATGGTCCTGGCCGGCGCGGTCCCGCATGGTGTGTCCGAGTATCTGCAGGCCGGCGCACACCGCGAGGACCTGAGCGCTGCTGTCCAGGGCGTGATGGAGGTCCCGGTGGCGGCGGAGCCAGTCCGCGGCGACCAGTTGCGCGGTGTCCTCACCGCCGCCGATCAGGTACACATCGCAGCCGGTGGGTGGGGTGCCGTCCGCGTGGATGGTCAGGATCTCGGCGGGGATGCCGCGCCAGCGGGCCCGGGCGGCGAGCACGGCGGCGTTGCCGGCGTCGGAGTAGGTGCCCAGCACGTCCGGGAGCAGCAGCCCGATCCGGATCGTCGACGCGCCGGTCACGGCGACCCGACGTGCGGACCGAGACGACGCGACAGTTGGTGGAAGGCGGTGTAGTTGGCGACCACATCGACCGTCCCGGGCGGTAGCAGGGTCAGCGCGGCGACCGGGTCCGATTCGGTGTGGTGGTCCAGCCCGGCGTAGGACAGCCGCACCCCCAGGTCCGCGGCCCGTTCCCCGCTGGCCACGATCACCGGGCAGGTCAGCTTCTCGAAGGGCACGTCCCACAGCCAGGAGGTGTCCCGTCCGTCGGCCTCGCGGGCGTTGATCACGATCAGCACCGGCCGCTCCGGTGCGATCACGGGCAGCGTTTCCGCCCATCCGGCGGGGTTCTTGGCCAGCAACATCCGTAGCTCCTGCCGGCCGTGGCCGATGACGGCGAACCGGCCGGCCACGGTGGCGAGTTCACCCATCGCCGCCGCGGCCCGCTCCGGCGGGACGCCCACCGCGGCGGCGGCCGCGACGGCCTGCGCGGCGTTGCCGACGTTGTACCGACCCGGGAGCCGCAACGCCAGCCGGGTCACCTGCTGCCCGGTGTACAGCAGGTCACCGTCCAGCCACCAGTCCGGTTCCGGTCGGGCCAACCCGCAGCGGCAACTCCACCCCGAACCCGGGATGCGCAGCAGCGCGCCGCACCGCGGGCAGGTCGCCGTATCTCCGAGCCAGCCGGCGCCGGCCGCCACCCAACACACCCGGGCCGCGTTGCCGGCTGCCCAGACGACCATCGGGTCGTCGACGTTGGCGACCACCAGGGTCCGCGGAAGCCCGGCCAGCGCCGCGCCGACGGCGGCCGCGACCGCGCGGACCTCGCTGCCCCGGTCCAGCTGGTCCCGGGTCAGATTCAGCAGCACCACCACCGCCGGCTGCACCGCCCGGGCCACCGCGGCCAAATGCCATTCGTCGACCTCCAGCACCGCGTACTCGGCGTCGCCGGCCGCCGCCAACGCCGCGACCGCCCCGTCGGCCATGTTCGACCCGGTGACGTTGTGCGCCACCCGCCCGGACGTGCGCAGCGCCGCGGCCAGCAAATGACTGGTCGTGGTCTTGCCGTTCGTGCCCGACACCAGCACCACCCGGCGGCCGACCGCGAGCCCGGACAACGCCCCCGGATCCAGCAACAAGGTGACCCGACCGCCGATGATCGAGCCGGCACCCAACCCCATACGGCGAGACACCCGGCTCGCGACCAGCCCGGCCCACACCGCCGCCCACGCCCACGCCCGACCCAGCCGACCCGCTGGCGCTCGCACCCACTCATCGTCCTCGCCGCCGCGCTCGGCGACCAGTTCTCCGCGCGGTCCGTGGCCGCGGTGGACGACGCGACGCGAACCCGGACGTGGCTGCGGCTCCTTTCCGATCCGGTGCGCGGACCGGGTGGTGGTCGCTGAAGCAGTCGGCCGGATCGCGGGTTTCGCCGCCGCGGGTCCCAGCTCTGACGATCTGCCGGTACGGAACCCGAGCCGCCCGCGCTGCATGTCACGGCGGTCCTGCACGGCACCGGCGTGGGGCAAACCCACTTCGACAGGGTGGTGGCCGGGCGGCCGTGTTCGCTGTGCTGGCCGAGGGCACCCCGCAAGCGCTGGCCTTCTACCGGCGGCGGGGGTTCCGGCCGGACGAGGCAGGCAAGACTGTCACGGAGTGGGAAGGCCTGGGGACGATCCGACTGGTGCGCTGACGGCTGGCCGGGGCCGACAGCGCATCCCGGCGGAGCCGGCGATCACCGTCGATGCTCGAACCGGGCCGGCAGGCCGGGTGCCTGCGATGTTCGGACGGGGTAGGCAAACGATTGCGCCGCACCGCACGTGAACCTGGCATGACGCGTGGGAATGCGTCGCCGCCCGGGTGAGGGTCCCGGGTCGGCCTACCCGCCGGCCGCCGAATTGGCGTTGGGCATCGTCGTCCCTGCCAGCGCCAGGTAGGCGTTGACGGCGTCCTGCAGCTGTTGGCTCGCGGCGCCGATCTGACCGAGGTCACCGGAGGCCTTCGCAGCGTCCAGGGCGTTGGCTGCGGCGTTCAGCGCGGCCAACGCGGCCGCCTGGTCGGCGGCTGGCGGGGCGGTGGTCCCCGTTGGCAGGGTGGTGGTGGTCGGTGTTGCCTGTCCGGTGCCCGTCGTCCCGATTCCGGCGCCGATGGCCGGGGTCTGCACCGGGGCGCTCTGCACCGCCCTGGTCAGCGCCTGCTGGAGGGTCTGCCCGACCCCGACCCGATCGGCGTACCAGACCAGCACCCGGTTCAGCTGCGGGAACGATGTCGAGGACGCCTGGCCCTGGAT
>JBBQGJ010000622.1:0-3659 GCA_038322925.1 Mycobacteriales bacterium | reverse complement strand
CTACGCGCAGGACGGCGTCGACCAGCGGATCGGCATGCGGACGGTGCCCGCCGCGGGATCGAAGCAGGGCTGGGGGTGCTGCCTGAGCGGTGTCGTCGGCATCCATTCCGTCGGATTCACCCCGGACCGCATCGTCGTGGTGCTCAGCGCCGCAGCCCCGGACGACGACTCGCTCAGCGACCAGGACGGGCTCGCACTTCAAGCCGATCCCGGCGCACAGGCATCCATCGCGGCCGTCACTGCGACGGTCCACGCCGCGCTCGGCGGTCCGCCGTCCTGACCCCGACCTGTCAACCCATCATCGCGCCAACATCCGCGACACCCCTCATCCCTGCCGAGCCAATTGCTCATGCCCGCGCGCCCGCTCGTCGCCGCCCGAGACTCGCCACCGCACGGGTGCCCTTCACGCCCCAACGACTCGTCGCCGCCCGGGGGTGCGCGCCCTCACCCACACTTTGACGGTGACCGGGTAGGGAACGGCGCGCGGGTCGCCGTCGGTAGTGGCGGATGTCCACAGCGGTACGGGTGTACGGAACCTGCTGGGCAGTTTCGACATCGGCCCGGCGATCAGCTGTCCTCAGGACATACATTCGGCGCGGAGGCCGCCGACGCCGGCGAAGATCCGGCGGCGTTCGGACCGGGCGCAGTATTACGACTGCACCATCGGCACGTTCACATCCTACCGGGAATCGCTCTCAATACCCGGCTTTCCGTACGGGATGGCTCAGCCGGTGGCACTGGTGCAGGGTTCCGTGTTGCGGTTGCTGCCCACCCGGCCGACCGGCGCATCCCCACGACGGCAGCTTGTCGGTCGGGCCGGGATGCGTTGCGGACGAGGGTTTTGTCACGGGCCCCGAGTTCGCCGCGAAGAACGCCGAGCTGTTGGCGCGGTTGTCACGGGCCGCAGGGTCACCCGCCGCCCGATTTCACCCTCCCCCGCAGGATCGCTGTTGGCTGGGCCCGAAGTGTTGAGGCGGCAACAGTTCGGCCCGCTGCGTCGTCGGCGGGACCGCGCGGCGGGTCCTGGTCGGTCTGTCGCGACGGCGTCGGATGCGGGATGTCCGGGTGGCGGGTCAGCCGGTGCCGTCGGGGGGGAGCGCGGCCAGGGTGTAGCCCTGGGCTTGGAGTCCGGTGATGATAGCCGGCAGCGCGGCCAGGGTCTGCTCGCGGTTGCCGCCACCGTCGTGCAGCAGGATGACCGCGCCGGGGGTGATGGTGCCAAGCACGGTTTGCACGATCGCAGGGGTGCCGGGTTTCTTCCAGTCCTGCGGGTCCACCGCCCACCCCAACGGCCGGGTCTGGTACTGCTGGCAGACCTGCCGCAGCGTGCTGGTGGCCCCGAAGTCGCCGCCCGGGGCACGGCAGTACCGGGCGGTCACCCCGAGCCCGGCCAGGGCTTGCTGGGTGCGGCCGATCTGCTGGTCGATGTCGGTCGGCGGCAGGGCGGCGATGTTCACCGGATGGGTCCAGCTGTGGTTGCACACGCTGTGGCCGTCGCCGATCAGCCGTCGTTCGGTGTCCGGGTAATCCCCGAGCTGGGACCCGATCTGGCAGAACGTGGCCGTCACCCCGGCCGCGGCCAGGATGTCCAGCACCCGGCCAGTGTATTTCGAGGGCCCGTCGTCGAACGTCAGATACGCCACCCGGTCACCGCCCGAGGTGCGCAGCACCGTGTCGTAGGGCGCGGTCAACGGCGGCAACCCGGCGGAGCCGGCCGGCGGGTCCGCGGCCGCGGGTGGTGTCGGTGCGGCCGCCGGCGGCGCCGGCGGGGAGGTGGTCGGCGGTGGGGTCGGGGGGATCGGCGCCACCGTCACCGGGATCGGACCGGTGGGCGCCGACGTGGCCGCAGCGACGGAAGCGGTCGTGGTCTCCTGGCTGATCGACGGCACGGTCGGCGGCACCGCCGGACCGGAAAGGCCGGCCAACCCGGCCCGCACGATCAGCGTCCCGGTCAGCACCACCACCAGGACCGCCCCGACCGCAACGCCGACCGTTCTGGCTGTCCTCACCGCCCACCCCCACCGAACGCTGCCCGGTATTGTCCCGCGGCTGCCCGAAACCGCCCCCGCCAATATTCGGGGTGACGCGCCGTCCGGCTGCCACCACCCCTGCCACTCGGTTCATGGTGCGCCGTCGGGTCCTCCCCATCAGCCGGGTGCACCGGAGAACCGACGAGCCGAACCGTCGCGGGCCGACACGTCCGGATCGATGCCGCTGACACCGTACGCCGGGCGCGGGACCGCGGGTCGGTTGCCGCCCACCCGAACGGGCACCGTGGTCTCCCGTGCCTGCCGCGGGCGTCGCCCCGCGATCCTAGCTGATATGACCTGGATTGGTCCTTCACAAGGATGCTCCGGGGGTGGATGAAGGACCTGTCCGGTTTCTTCGTTGCGTGAAGGGGTCGCGGGTTTGACTGCCGCGGTGACCCCTTTCCGTGTGCTCCCTTCGGAGGTGGGTCGTGTCTGTTGTTGCTACGCCGGTGTCTTCGTCGACCGTGGTGGTTGCCGTTGATGTCGGGAAGAACTGTGTCGCGCTGTCGGTGACCGACGCCGCCCGTCACCGGTTGTTCGGGCCGGTCGAGGTCGCGATGACCCCGCCCGGCGTTGGAGCGGGTTGTCTCCCGGGTCGATGAGGTGCTCCCAGCGGCTGGGGTGGTGAAGGTCGGGGTCGAGGCGGCCGGGCACTATCACCTGCCGATGATCACCGGGTCGGCGTGGCCGGCGGACTGGGAGGTGCTGGAACTCAACCCGGCGCATGTCGGTGAGCAGCGGCGGGTCGCTGGGCGGCGGCGGGTGAAGACGGACGCCATTGATCTGGAAGCCATTACCGAACTGGTGCTGGCCGGCCGCGGGATCCCGGTCACTGCCAGGGAGGAAGTCCTGTCGGAGCTGACGGCGTGGGCGGCGCACCGGGCCCGCCGGGTCGGCACCAGGACGGCGACGAAGAATCAGCTGCTGGGTCAGTTGGACCGCTCGTTCCCCGGGCTGACCCTGGCGTTGCCGGATGTGTTGGGCACCAAGGTCGGTCGGCTGGTCGCCGCCGAGTTCGCCGACCCGGCCCGGTTGGCCGCGTTGGGCGTCACCCGGTTCATCCGGTTCGCCGCGCACCGGGAACTGCGGGTCTCCCGGCCGGTCGCCGAGCGCCTGGTGTCGGCGGCCCGGGATGCGTTGCCCACCCGTGATGCGGTGGTTGCCCGCCGCGTGTTGGCCGCGGACCTGGTCCTGCTGGGCGACCTGGACCAGCAGATCAGCCAGGCCGAACAGGAACTCGCCGAACTGGTGCCGATCAGCCCATTCCGCACGCTGACCAGTGTCCCGGGCTGGGGGGTGGTCCGGGCGGCTTCCTACGGTGCGGCGGTCGGTGACCCGACCCGGTGGCCCGGGCCGTCCCAGCTGTACCGGGCGGCCGGGTTGTCCCCGATGCAATATGAATCGGGTGCGGCTCTTCTGGAGGGACGTCAGGCCGCCGAAACCGCCTGGTGCAGTGCTGGTTGGTTTAGGCCTGGTGCTCGCCGGTGGGTGTTGAGCCTGCGGTATTGCGCCTCTTGTGTGTTTTCTCGGCCTGTTCGACGGCGTGCACTGATGCGATCTCCAGTTTGGCGACGAGGTCTTTGAGGCGTCGGGCGTTGTCGAACCACGGCTGATAGCGGGTCAGCTGCT
>JBBQGJ010000621.1:0-3663 GCA_038322925.1 Mycobacteriales bacterium | reverse complement strand
TCCGACGGTTGCGCAGCCAAGTGCGCAGCGTCCACGTGGTCTGCCCCTCGTCCGAGGCCGCCGAGATCAGCGTGCACGTCCGCCAGGGTGAACGCTCGCGTGCGATCGCCGGGCGCATCGAGCTCGTGGAGGGACGCTGGTGCTGCACGGCCCTGCAGTTCGGCTAGTCGTCGCTCCGCGTCCCCCGAGCCACGCCCCGAGACACGATCCGGGGGGTGCGCACCCGCGGCGTACGGTTGACTCATCAACCTTATCGCCCCGGGAGACCTCATGAAGCTGCGCAACATTCCGACTCGACTGGCCGCAGGCTCGTTCATCCTGCACTCCGGCATCGAGAAGTGGAGCGGTGGTCCCGAGACGGCCGCCGGCGTGCACGGCATGGCCGCCGGCGCATTCCCGGTCCTCAAGGGACTCAAGCCGACCGAGTTCCTCAAGATCCTCTCCGTCGGCGAGATAGCCGTCGGCACCGCGCTGCTCGCCCCGGTGGTCTCCCCCGGCGTCGCCGGCGCCGCGCTGACCGGTTTCTCCGGCGCCCTGGTGGCGCTCTACCTCCGCACCGACGCGCTGCACAAGCCGGGAAGCGTGTGGCCCACGCAGGCCGGCATCGGGGTGAGCAAGGACGTCTGGATGCTCGGCATCGGCGTCGGGCTGCTCGCGGACGCGCTCACGAACCGGGCGAAGTCCGCCGCGTAGGCGCAGATCAGGCGAAGAGTAGGCGCAGACCTCAGCGCTCGATCAGCCCTGCCGGCAACCAGCGCTCGACGGTGGCCCAACCCACCGCGTCGAGCCACAGCACGCTGAGCACCCGCCCCTCCCATCCGTCCCCCGCACGACGCCACTCCACCAACAAGCTGGGCTGACCGTCGACGCGGCAGTGCCGGGCCGGAGACGAGTGATCAGCCCCCGCCGCGTGCCCTCCGGCGCCGCGGGAGGCGAGCGTTCCATGGTCACTGGTCCCGTAGCCGCCGCGCATGGACTGATGGTGTCGGTCTCTACCGACACTCCCCGACAGTCCCCTGGTGATCGAGGCGGACGTCGAGAGGCAGAGGCATCGCTGGTCGCGACGGCACCCTGGCTGGCCGCCACCTGTAGCGCCGTGGGCACGCTGGTGGCGCTGTGGTTCCTCGCCCGTGGCGTCCACGCACTGCAGTCCCGCACCTCCCGCCCCGGTTGGCGGGTCTCCATGGGCTTCTCCTCGCGGTCGGCCTCGTAGCATCCCCCTCGCTCCGTCAGGCCACGACCACTGCCCTGTCCGGGTCCCTGGCTGGGTCCTTGGCTGGGTCCTTGGCTGGGTCCTTGGCTGGATCCTTTACTGGGAACGCGGGAGTGCGATGGTGGGACCCGCCCCAGCCGACGCCACCAGGCGCCCACCGGTCACGAAGATCAGGCTCGTCCAGCCGTGCGAGCACGGGCCGAGAAAAGTCTTGGATTCCCTTCCACATAGGGGGATTCTCGACCTGTGTTGTCAGACCTCGGTGCTTGAATTGCCTACATGACCACCTCCCCCGCCGCTACGTTCGAGGAGCTCGACAGCTCCTCGGACGTGCTGGGGTTCGTGCGTTCCAACCGCCGGGCAGCCGACGCCCCCGAAGCCGCCGTTCTCCTCGGTGCCGCGACCTGGGCCGAGCAGCACCCACCGGAGTCGATCCACCACGCCGCGACCTGGATCACCGCCGGGGGTGACACCGGTCTGCTCCTGGCCGGTCCGGGGGCACCGCTGGTCGCGGAGTTCTGCATCGCCGAGCTCGCCCTCGCGGTCGGGCTGTCCACCGACGCCGGACGCACCCTGATCGCGCACGCGGTCGAGCTGAAGCACCGTCTGCCCCGGGTGTGGGCCCGGGTGATGGCCGGTGACCTCCAGACCTGGCGGGCCCGCAGGGTCGCCGAGCACACCCTGCTGCTGTCCTCCGAAGCCGTGGGGTTCGTCGATGCCCAGGTCGCCGGGTTCGCCCACAAGATCGGGTTCGCCGCCCTCGAACGCCTCGTCGAGGAAGCAGTCATCCGGTTCATGCCCGACAAAGCCACCGCCGACGCCACCAAAGCCGCCGATGGTCGCCACGTGCGGTTTCCACCACGACCAGGTCTCCTTCAACGGCACCACCCGCATCAAGGGCGAGCTCGACCTCGCCGACGCCCTGGACCTCGACACCGCCCTGACCCACGGGGCTGAACAGCTCAAAGCGTGCGGTTCGACCGACACCGGGGCTGGGGCAGGGGACGGCGCCCGGATGGTCGTGTCCGCTCCCCACTGCCGGCCCGTCAAGCCGCGTCAGGTGGTCCTGCACGTCCACCTCTCCCACGCCGCGATCACCGGCACCGGGGACGACCTCCACCTGGCCCGGGTGGAGAACACCCGCACCGGGGTCACCGCCGACCAGATCCGCACCTGGTGCGCCAACACCGACACCAGTGTGGTCGTGAAGCCGGTGATCGACCTGAACGACCACATCGCCACCAACGCCTACGAAGTCCCCGACCGGCTCGAGGAACAGACCAGGCTGCTCAACCACACCTGCGTCTTCCCCTGGTGCAACCGGTTGGCCCGCAGGTGCGACAACGAGCACTGCGTCCCCCACGACCAGGGCGGCACCACCTGCTCCTGCAACCTGACCAGTTATTAATCCACCCTCGTGTTGCCACATTCACCCGCACGCAGGTCCACTGGTCATATGCTCCACGCGTGGCACTCTTTGGCGCTTGGTCCCGCTTCGGATTCAGGGCAAACCCGTACAGCGAGGCGACTTTGCCGCCCGACGAAAGCGGGCATCGTCTCCTTGTGGGGCGCGATCGCGAGATCGAGATCATCCAGCAGCGCATCGGCAGTGGTGGAACGCACCCTTCGCTTGAGGGTCCTATCGGTGCGGGTAAGACCAGCCTCCTCAACGTGGCCTCATTCCGAATGGCAAGGCACTGCCTGGATGTGCGCCAGCGCGAGCTGTACCTGCCGGCCACAGAGCGCTTTCAGCCGCATGGGGATGCTGATGCCTTTGAGGCTAAGGTCTATCAAGTCGTCGCACAGACACTCGTGGAATGGCAGGAGAGCTTTGAAGCGGTCGGCCTTCCCCGAGCCAACTTGCATCTGCTAAATCAGTGGTTGAACGAGCCCGAGTACGGCGGCTGGCAGTTCGGTGGAGGTGCGGGCACTGTCAACGCCAATTACGGCCGCTCAAACGAGCCGAACACGAGCGATGGTTTTCAGAGGTCGGGATTCCCGATGGCTGTGCGCGCAGCCTTGGCCGAATCTTTTCCTGAGGGAACTGGCGGCATCATCTGTGTGCTGGACAACCTAGAGATTTTGGAGACAACTGGGGCGGCTCGGCGTGCCTTGGATGATCTGCGAGATCGCGTCTTCAACATTCCTCAGCTTCGCTGGGTGCTTTGTGGCTCGCGAGGGATCGTCTCGCGGGCACGATCGGAGCGTTTAAGCGGTATTTTCCAGGCCCCACTCATCGTAAAGCAGCTCACTGATTCGGATGCTGTCGACGCAGTCCGGAAACGGATTGACTACTACGGGGACCCGGGTTCGATTGCACCCGTGACTCCGCAGGGTTTCGACTTCCTCTATCGAGCCCTGAACAGCAACATGCGTGAGTCCTTATCACACGCTCAAGAATTTGCTGACTGGCTTGCGCTGGAATACCCCAGCGGGACGGACGTGCCTGA
>JBBQGJ010000620.1:0-3671 GCA_038322925.1 Mycobacteriales bacterium | reverse complement strand
CTTCCCGGTCCCCTGAGCCCCCGCAGCTCGAAGTCGGCGTCCACGGGTCGTTAGAGCCGGGCTGGCGATCCGGCGCGAACTGGGTGACCTCAGCCGTCACAAGATCTTGGATGTCCGCCCCCCGGGGGTGTCTCGACTACGCCGGAGTGTCCTCGCCGGCTCGCTCAGGCCACGCATCGTGAACAACAGTTGATGCTCACTCACTTGTGTTGACCGACGCCCAACGGACATGAGGGCAGCCCTAACCAACCGATTCCACCTCGCACGAACGTGCCGTTGACGGGCGGGTGCATCAGTAGGGGCGGTTGGGTGCTGCTGGCGGCGAGCCGAGGCCGATCGGGTGCTGTTGGTCTCTTTCGAGGCTCCGCACCCGGCGGTACAGTTCGATCATGGTTGGCGGGGTGGCCATGCTGAAGCGTCTGAGCCGAACGATTCACGCCTGCTGGCACGCGCTTCGTCACCCTCCTGGCTGGTATGACGAGGTCAACGAGGTGTACGGCCGAGACAGGCACCCGGATGCCCGCAAGAGCGCGGGGGCGGCCGGGATCGGTGGGCACATCAGCGGCGGTGGCCCGTGAGGTCCGCCTAGCGTCGGGTCGGTACCGTACCGGGCGGCTGTCCGGGGTGTGGTCAGCCAGCGGTGCGGGGGATCCTGGTCGCGGATGAGGCGGCCCTCGCCACGACGGGGAAGGTGGCCGACTCCACCCGGTCGGCAACAGCGGGCGCCTCAGGACCCGGCGCCGCGGCCGGCACAATCTGAGGTAGGTCGTCGCGCGCCCGTGATGACCCACAGGATGGTCTCGACCGTCCGCTGACAGTCGAGCGGACAGGAAGGCGCAGCGGTGACGACGACGGCTCAGGAGGTGTCCCGACTCCTCGGCGGTGTGGTTCCGTTCGATGGCCTTGAAGCCAAGCACCTGGCGACGGTGTGCACGTGGTTGGACTCGACCGACGACGTGTTTCGCCGGGCCAAGCCGGCCACGCCGTCACCGCACCTGGTCAGCTACTTCGTCCCCGTCGACGCGGCCACGTGCCAGGTCCTGCTCGTCGAGCACCGCAAGTCGGGCCTGTGGCTACCACCGGGTGGTCACGTCGAACCTGGCGAGCACCCGTGGGACGCGGCGGTCCGCGAATGCCACGAGGAACTCAGCGTCCAGGCTGAGCCACTGTTCGCCGGCGACACCGCGCCCTTGTTCGTGACGAGGACACCGACCGTCGAACCGAAGCCACACGTCGACGTGAGCCTCTGGTACGTCATCAAGGGGGAAGCGAGCGTCGAGCTGGACTGGGACCGCGGGGAGTTCGCCAGCGTGCGCTGGTGGCCGACGGTGGAACTGGCCCAGGCCGACGCCCGGTTCGACCCGCACACGCCCCGGTTCATCGCGAAGCTCCACACCCGAACCGCCTGAGGCGGTGCAATCACCAACTCGCTCTCTCACCCGATCACACCCACGAGCCCGCCTCGCTCAATCCGGGTCGCCGGAGTCCCGAAACTCGCTCATGCCGCGGATCGGACGCCCGTTACGTGCCGATCACGCGCCCCTCATGGGCGGTGACGGGCTGCTCCGCGACCGGAGTTGCGCGCAGCCCCGGTGGCGGTCACGGTCTGGTGACCGGGGGTGGTGCGTCGTGTGGGCGTTCGGGCACACTGGTTCCGTGAACTCGTTCGCTCAGACCAGCTGGTGGTCGCCCTGGTAGGGCGTCCCCGGTAGTCCGCTTGCGCATCCGGCCGCCCGTCTCGGGCGGCCTTCCTCGTTGCTGGGCCGCCCCGTCGTCGTCGCGGCACCCCATCGAAGCGAGGAGAACCGCCATGACCACCAGAGTGTTCACCGGACTGAAACCGACCGGGCGCCTGCAGATCGGCAACTACCTGGGGGCGATCCGCCCGCTGCTGGACCTGGCCGCCGACGGCGACCACGACGTGATCGTCAGTGTGGTGGACCAGCACGCCTTGACCGTCGAGCACGACCCCGCCGCGCTGCGCGCGCACACGGTGGAGATGGCCGGCACGCTGCTGGCCTGCGGGCTGGACTCCCGCGCGACGCTGTTCGTGCAGTCCAGCGTCCCGGCGCACACCGACCTGGCCTACCTCCTCGAGTGCACCGCCGCCTACGGCGAGATGACCCGCATGATCCAGTTCAAGGAGAAGTCCCACGGGCAGCCCTCGGTGCGGCTGTCCCTGCTCACCTACCCGGCGCTGATGGCCGCGGACATCCTCGCCTACCAGACCGACCTGGTCCCGGTCGGTGCGGACCAGCGCCAGCACCTGGAGCTGACCACCACCGTGGCCCGGCGGTTCAACACCCGGTACGGGCCGGTGTTCACCGTCCCCCGCGCGCTCACCCCACCCACCGCGGCCAGGATCAAGGACCTGCGCGATCCCACCTGCAAGATGGGCAAGACCGGGTCCGACGGCGCCGGGGTGCTGTTCCTGCGAGACACCCCCGACGTGCTCGCCGCCAAGATCCGCCGCGCGGTCACCGACACCGACCCGGAGCTGCGCTTCGACCCGGTGTCTCGGCCCGGGGTGGCGAACCTGGCCATCCTGCTCGCCGCGCTCACCGGCACCACCCCGCAGGCAGCCCTCGAAGAGCTCACCGGCGCCGCCGAGCTCAAGGCCGCGGTCGCCGACGCGGTCATTGACACCCTGACCCCAATCCGGACCCGCTACGACGAGCTGATTGCCGACCCGGCCGAGCTGAACCTCCGGCTCGCCGCCGGACGCGACCTGGTCACTCCGATCGCCGCCCAGACGGTGCACCGCGCCAGCGAAGCAATCGGCCTGCTACCGGTCAACTGACGATCGCTCCGAGGTGCCGATCCAGGGCGCATCAACTCGGCGTTGGGCGGGGCGACGGTTGGCGTACGGCGCGGTTCAATGGGCAGCATGAAGCCCAATCGTTCGGTCCCGGCGGCGACGGTGATCCCGGTCTTGATCTATCCCGACGTGCGCGAGGCAGTTGCATGGCTCGGTTTGGCCTTCGGGTTCGCGGAGCGGGTACGGATCGGGGACAACCACCGCGCTCAACTCCAGTTCGGTGACGGCGCATTGATCGTCGGCGATGTCCGCGGCGATCGCTGTCTGCCCCGCCCGGGCGAGGTCACGCACTCGGTGACGGTGCACGTGGCCGACGTGCGGGCCCACTGTGACCGGGCGCGTGAGAACGGCGCTCGCGTCCTGATGGAGCCGACCGACTTCGAGTACGGCGAACGGCAGTACACCGCCGAAGACCCCGCCGGCCACCAGTGGACGTTCTCCGAAACCCTCGCCGACGTCGCGCCCGAGGACTGGGGCGGGGAAACCGTCGGCTGAACCGGGACCCCGTTCCAGCTCACCCATAGTGCGCCGACGTGCCGATAGTGAGCCCCCTCAGCGTGTACGCAAGTACTGTCAGCCGTCGCATTTGGCGCAGCATGGCCGGCACGCTGGGCGCAGCATGGCGTTGGCTGGGGGGCAGTTGTCGCTCAGTGATCGGCTTCGTTGGCTTTGATGAGCTTCGCCAGGATTCTGCTGAGCTCATCGATGTCGTGTTGTTCGAGGGGTTCGACGAAGTACTTCCCGATTCCGACCGCGTGCCCCGGCCAGACGTTCTCGAACCGTCGCTGTCCACGCTTGGTCAGTGAGACGTCGAACCGACGTCGGTCGTTCGCGCTGACTGTTCGGCGGATGA
>JBBQGJ010000619.1:0-3692 GCA_038322925.1 Mycobacteriales bacterium | reverse complement strand
CTCTCCCTCTACAACATCCCGGCCAACGCACCGCGGGTCTACGTGAAGAACCGGTGGCTGCAGGCCATCAACGGCCACCGGGACGTCGGCCAGACCGCCTGCCCTGGTCGCTACCTCTACGCGAAGCTCCCCTACCTCCGGGCGCTGGCGCGCAGCGTCCAGAACGGCGCCCAGCGCGCGCGGGACACCGCGATCACGGCGCGATGGAAGGCGATAGGCGGCTACCGGTCGGTCCTCGGCGGGCCAAGGGCCGCGGAGCACTCCGTGGCGGGCGGCCGCGCGCGCCGCTTCCAGAAGGGTCGCATCTACGCGAAGTACGGCGTCGGCGCGTTCGAGCTGCACGGGAAGGTGCTCAAGGCCTACCTACGCCGCGGCGCCGCGGCCTCGCGGCTCGGCTTCCCCCGCACGGCGCCCACCCGGTTCAAGCGGGGCACCCTCGCCCGCTTCGAGCACGGGGTTCTCAAGGTGTTCCGGTCCGGGCGGGTGAAGGTCATCCTCCGCAGGTAGGGGGCTTCAGTGGAGGCATTGATCGTTGACCGGCGGGCGGCCAGGAGCACTGACAGTGCATGGAATTCGCCTCCGGTGCGTGGAGTTCCCAGCCGCGGTCGGGCCATCGCTTCGCGCGCAGCGCGGCGCCGTGAACACCGGTCCCCTCGATCGCCCAAGCCCGCAACATCGCGTGGTTGTTGGCGAACTTCACCAGTTCGGTATAGCCCTAGGCTGTCGCCTCGACGTTGATCTCGTCGAGGACACCACCAGTCGCAGCATCGATCACGGCCGCGGAGTGGGTATGAACCTGGGTGTCGACGCCGATGACGACGTCGACCACTTCGCGTAGGTCGGTCAGACTGTTCATGCGTTCTCTCCTTCGCCGGACGGGACGTGGTTCCGGTCCGGGACGGAGGCTCGGCAGGACTGTGATGAGACACATCCGGCGCCACTGACGCCAGGTGGTCAAGCTCCTGATCAGGCCAGCTCCTCCAACCGGGCCGTTGCCCGCTCCACTTTCGACCTGAACTGATCCGCAATCCCATGCGTGGTCAGTCCAGCCAACATGTCGAGTGACGCGGACGGGTCTCACCGCCTGATCACCTCGATCGCCAGCCACTCCAGGCCAGCCATCTGATAGATGGCGTTGCCAGTTTCTGCGCGTGCCGCGGAGTCGGCGAGGCCACGGTGCCTCAATCCTCCCAGCGGCAAGCCCGTTCTCGTAGCAGCGGCGTCATTCCCCCGCGATCTGGCGCGTGCGCTCGCAGCTCGAACGTCCGGACAAGTAGCCGACGAGCGGTCGGCCCCGTCCATGAAAGACCAGCTCCGGCAGGGGAGGCCGGTCTGATGGACGAGCACGAACGGCCCGCGCTCAACGTGAGTCCCGTGCCGACGGACCTGAGACCGGAGTGACAATGCACGGATGGACATCCGACAGGTCGTCATCACCCGCGCAGGCCCCCCGGAGCGGCTGAGGCTTCAGACGTCTCGGCTGGACCCACCCGCCACTGGTGAGGCGCAGGTCGAGGTGGTCGCCGCCGGGATCAACTTCGCCGACATCCTCGCCCGTCAGGGCCTCTACCCCGACGCGCCGCCGCTGCCGCTGGTGGTCGGCTACGAGGTCTCGGGCACGGTGCGTGCCGTGGGAACGGGGGTCGAGGAGTCACTGGTCGGGCAGGACGTCCTCGCGCTGACCCGTTTCGGCGGCTACCGCAGCGCGCTGAACGTCCCAGCGGCCCAGGTCTTCGCCAAGCCAGGAGTGCTGAGCCACGCGGAGGCGGCGTCGATCCCGGTCGCCTACCTCAACGCCTGGCAGCTCCTAGTGGTGCAGGGCGGCCTACGCGAGGGCGACACCGTGCTCATCCAGAACGCCGGGTCCGGGGTCGGTCTCGCTGCTCTCGACATCGCCCGCCACGTGGGGGCGCGCACCATCGGCACGGCCAGCGTGGGCAAGCACGACTTCCTCACGGCTCGGGGCCTGGACCACGCCATCGACTACCGCACCGGTGACTGGACCCGCGAGGTCCGCGGCCTGACCGACGACCGGGGCGTAGAGCTGGTGATCGACCCGCTCGGCGGAGAGAGCTTCCGCCGGTCCCGCAGCGTGCTGCGCCCCACCGGCCGGCTGGGGATGTACGGCGTCTCCGCCGCCTCCAGCAACCAGGGCCTGCGCGGCAAGCTGCAGCTGGCCAGGACCGCGGCGCTGATGCCTCTGTTCCACCCGGTGCCGCTCATGAACGCCAATCAGGGCGCCTTCGGGGTCAACCTCGGGCACATGTGGGACGAGGTCGACAGGCTGCGCCGCTGGATGGAGCAGGTGCTCGAGGGCGTCGGGTCCGGTTGGGTGCGTCCGCACGTCGACTCGTCGTACCCCCTGGCCGACGCGGACCGGGCCCACGAGCACATCGAGGCTCGCCGCAGCACCGGCAAGGTCGTGCTGAAGCCCTGAGGTGCCCGTCGCCCTGATGCTCGTCTCGCTGGTGCTTTACCTATACAACGGCGACGGGGAGTCTGGATGCCACACATCGGTACATGGCCGCTGTCAGCCGCCCTGGGCGCGCATGGAGTGCCAACGGTCAACCAGTGCGGCTTGGCAGGCATTTGGTTCCCGAAGGATTCGTAGCGCGCAAGCGGGCTCATGCCGCGATCCGGGCGTTCCTCAGGTGCGTCTATCCGCGATCGAGTCGGCTCTTGTCCTGCTTCGGCGACGTTCGCGTCGTCGTGAACGATTGTCTCGAATCTGGTCTTCCGAGGCTGTAAAGCGGGATTTCAACCGCTGGCTGAATCCGGGCACCAGGTGTTGACTTGGCGCACGGGCTAGGCCGGTCGGCCGCCATCGCTCACGGCTCAGCCCCGTCGCGGCGATCAGTCGTGACCGGCCGAGCTAAGGAGCGGGAAATGTCAATCGAAGAAACCGAAAGCACCGTTCGCCAGTACCTTGACGCGTTGATGAACGGAGGCGACTTCGCCGCATTCTTCGCCGAAGAAGTCGTCTGGACCACGATGGAAACGGGTGATCAGATCCGGGGTAGGGATGCCGTCAGGGACTTCATCACCGGCATGCACACCCAGGGGTTCGAAGCCACGCCCGAGCTCGTGAGTATCGAGTTCGCCGATGGCGTTGCGGGACTGGAAGCGCTGTTCGTCGGCAGGCACACCGGCGAGTTCTCCGGTGTACCGGCGACCGACGCCGAGGTGCGGCTTCCTTACTCCATGTTCTATGACATCTCTGGCGGAAAGATCGTCGCGCTGCGCGCGTACTTTCCTATCACCGCCTTGCTCCACCAGCTCCAGGAGGCTGCTTCGGCTCACGCGTAGTTCAGCTCGGGTAGCCCCTGCGTCATTTCGCCGCCTTTCGGGCACATGGAGTTTCCGGACCTGCTGGCGATCACGGGGGTCTGGTCGGTCCCCAACAGCCTTTTCGTTGCGGTCGCCTCAACCAGTGCTTGGGCCGCTTGAAGGCGGTGCCCTTCAGACTCTGGCAAGATCCGCCCGGTGCCGATGATGCTCACCGATCTGGACTGGCCCTTGCTGACCGAGCGGCTCTTGATCAGGCCCTGTCACGTCGAGGACGCCGAGGCGCTCTTCGCACTCCGCACTCGACCTGAGGTGGCGATGTGGGCGCATTCGGTGCCGGTCGACCTCGAAGGGTGGCGGGAGCGGTTCCGCGACCCGGCAATCGCGCCACACGTTCTGACTGTCGA
>JBBQGJ010000618.1:0-3695 GCA_038322925.1 Mycobacteriales bacterium | reverse complement strand
CGCCTTTTCTGGCGAAGCTCATGCGGACACGCGGGGCGATAGGGATTGTCGCCGAGTGCAAAGGTGATGGGGACGACGCTGAGCGCCCGCGGGCATCCGATCGAACGTCCGCGCCGACCGACGGCGCGGACGCGGCGAAGTTGACGATCACCGAGTGGTCAGCAGCTGCCCGTCGAGGCCTTGATCGAGATCCGCCTCGGGGGATCCTCGCCAGGGCGGGATGCGCCGCCATGCAAGACCCGGACCTCACCACCTCCGAACGGTGTCCCGTCCTCATCCCCGTCAGGGGATGCCTCCACCCGCGGACACAGGCAGACTGCTGCCAACCCCACGCAATCCGTTGTCGTGGCCAGCGCACCAACCCTTCGATGACGCGAAAGAGTGGTCTGGCAGTGACCTGCACTGTCCTGAGAGGCATCAACACGATGTCCGCGGCCATGCCTGACAGACGTGATCGGCTTGCTCCCTGTCACCGAACTGCCCCCCGCAGCGGCGCGGTCGCGCGGTCGGTCGCGGTAATCCTGGTGAGGAGCCAACCCGGGCAACGGTTGTTGACCCGCGGGAGGGTTGTGCAAGGTCAGTCATCCAATGCTGGCGGTGCCGACGTCATCTACGCATCCGAGGATGTGCTGGCAGTCCCAGGCGGCAATCGGGTTCGGTGCTCCGGCGCGGGCCGGTCCTACGACTGGTCGGCTTCGAGGTGAACGGGCAGTGGTCACGGTTCGTGGCGTCGTCCCTTGTCGTGGTTGTGGCGGTGTTGGTCACGTCGCCGGCCCCTGGAGCCGCCGCTTTCGGCACGATTGACGGTGGTGGTCAGCACCGCGAGCATGAGCGGATCACCCGTGCTTCACTGGCCTGCGCCGGTGAGGCCCTATTGGGTGACGTCTGCTTCGCGGCGAGATCGATGGATTTCCTTGCCGGCCACGACCACGAGTTCGGCGGTGTTGGTGCACCGGACAGCGACGAGATCGCCGATCCAACTGCGCATTGCGACAATGCCGACTTCCTCGAAGTTGACAACTATCCCCGCACCCGCGAACAGGCGACCGCCGGCCTCCTGGGTTGCGTCAGCCATTTGCAAGGCCGTTTCGGAGAGGCCGTGGTCGCTGCCGCCGCACTACTCGACGGCGATGGCCAGATCATCGGCGATGAAGTGAACCTTGATGCGGAGTGCAAGGTCTTCGACGTCGCCGAGAAACGCGCCAAGTGCGAGTCCTTGGAAGCGTTCGGACGGGTCTTGCACGGAGCGCAGGACTTCTACGCGCACAGCAACTGGGCTGACGAGGCGGACCCCGACCGTCCGATGGGGGACGATAACCCGCCGGGTCTGAATCTTCCTGCGCCGAGTCCGGTCCTGGACCTTCTTAGCGATATTTCTCCGGTCGTGCCGTCAGGATTGTCCACCGGTTGCTTCGTCCTCCGGGACGAGGTCCCCGGTGTCGGGGACTGCGCCGGGCGAGTGACCCATGCCGCCCTGAATAAGGACAACGGGCTTGTCGATCCGAATACGGGCGAAGTCACCGGTCCGACGACGTCACGCGGCATGGTGGAGGAGAACTTCGCGATGGCCGTCGCGGGGGCGATTACCGAAACCCGTCGACAATGGCAGGACTTCCAAACGGAGTTGACGGCCCGGTACGGAGTCGACAGAGCGGCACGCATTACTTGCTCGCTGACTCATGACGAACCAGTGGATGACTGCCGCGACCTCGGTTGGATCCGCGTTCTCGCTGGCATCGTTGTTGTCGTTGGCGTCTTGTCGTTGATTTCTGTGCTGGTGTTTGTCACGCGCCGCCGGCGCCGGGCCACCGCGTAACCAGGGCCCGTCGTTGGTTCTCCCGAGGTTAACGACAGCAAAAGGGTTGACAGCTAAAGCTCCGATCCATATCGTTTCTCGATATCCATATCGTTTCTCGATACGCTCCGGGAGTCGCCGTGCTGGGCAACCGCCTCGGTTCGTGGTTGCGCTGGCTGCGCGCCACGGCAACGTTCGTCTTCATCGCCGCGCTGTGCCTGGGGGTCGCACTGCTGGTCATCGCCTTCATCCCCGGGTCGCCGGTGACCCAGGAGCTGCCCGCATCGGCGTTGACCGGACTCGACCAGGTGGGCGGCGTCACGGCCGTCGTCGCGGTCGATCCCTCCGGCTGGATCCCCTTCACGATCCACGCCCCCTCGCTGGCACAGCGGCTGCTGTACCTGATGACGGTGCTGCCCGGCCTGGCACTGATCGCCGAGATCGCCCGCCGGATGGCCCACCTCCTGCGCGCAGCCCAGGACACTGATCCGTTCACCGCGAGCACCGCTCGGGCACTGGTCACGGTCGGCAAGCTCACAGCGTTCGCCGGCCTGGGGACATGGGCCCTCAGCCAGGTCGCGCAGGGGGTGCTGTGCTGGACAATGCTGGCTTCCCCGGTGCTGTTCCATCCTCACCAGGCACCGCTCGGGTGGCTCGCGGTCGGACTGATCTTCGGCGCCTTCGGTCAGATCCTCGACCGGGGCGTGGCCATGCGCGCCGAACTGGACACCGTCATCTGATGACCGAGGCGCCCGAGCATCGGATCTCGGTCTACCTCGATGAGCTCCTGCAGGCGAGGGGGATGACGCTGGTTGACCTGTCCGCCCGGGTCGGGGTGACCGTCGCGAACCTGTCCATCCTCAAGAACGGCCACGCCCGGGCGATCCGGTTCAACACACTCACCGCCATCTGCGACGCGCTTGGCTGCACCCCTGGCGACCTCCTCGGTCTCCAGCTGATCGATTGATGACGAACCTCGGCTCACCCGGCTGACCGCTACCTGACGTCCCGCAACTCGCTGCCGCCATGCCGCCATCCCCTCCGGTTCACGCTGCGGCCCACACGGAAACCCGCCAACGGGCACCACGCGGTCAGCGGCGCATCGATCCGCACTGTCCATTCGGACCGGAGCGACCAGGGCCGACGACCGACCAGCCGCGGCTGCCGGTGGGACCCCCTCAACGATCGATTCAGCTGTCACGTGACGAATGTCGTCCCACCGGTTGTTCCAGGCTCGTCCCGGTCCGGGCCGGCGCTCGACCCGCTCGATTGAGCGCTGGTTCTGGATTGCACGATTGTCAATTATCGGAGTAACCGCCGCCGAATTTCGGGCTGCGAATTCACTGGCGGGCGCTGACAACTGTGGGCTACGAGCATACCCGTCGAGGTGCGCAAGGCTTCGGCGCTTGTCCCGCAGCGGAAGGTGTGCGCGCCCGTACGGCCCGCCAAGAGCGGGGGATGATGAGACACATGCCGACCATGGAGGGACGTGTCGCGCTCGTCACCGGCGCGGCGTCGGGCATCGGCGCGGCGACGTCGAGTGGGTTGGCCCGAGAGGGCGTGTCCGTTGTCCTGCTGGTTCGCAACGCCGGCCGCGGCGAGCAGGCGATGCGCGATATTCGCGCGAGCCTGCCTGACGCGAAGCTTGAGGTGCTCGAGTGTGACCTCGCTTCGCAGTCGTCGATCCGCGACGCGGCAGGGCGCTTCAGGGCCGACCACGATCAACTCGACATCCTGGTTGAACGCCGCTGGCGTATTCGTGAAGGAAAAGAAGCTCACCGCCGACGGGATCGAGCTGACGTTCGCAACGAACTATCTCGCGTACTTCCTCCTCACCCACGAACTGCTCCCGCTGCTGGAAAGCAGCGCGCCCGCGCGAGTGGTCAATCTCGCCTCCAAG
>JBBQGJ010000617.1:0-3706 GCA_038322925.1 Mycobacteriales bacterium | reverse complement strand
AATTGTTCATCCGCGCTGAGCGCTGTTACCCGATGCGACTCACTGACGAAGGCGCCCGGGTAGTTGCCACTGTTCGGTCTTGCCAACGCCGGGGCTGGTAGCAACAGCGTCATCGGCGACGACGTCATCGAGCCTCACCCTGCGGCTGGCTGACTTTCGGTGTCCTCGTCTCCATCGGCACGTGTGTCGCTGAGCGAAGCAGGCAACATCTCCTTGTACTCGACACCCGTGGTATCACCGGGCTTGCGGTCGACACCCGTTTCGATGAGGTCCGTCGACGCCCGCCGTGGTGCTCTACCAAAGCCTCCGGCCCCTCACGCCCTTGGCGCGGAACCGTCCTGCGCTATACCCCATGGGGTATAGTCGAAATTAGATCTAGTCCAGAAAGGGGTCATCACCATGACTACAGAATCAGGGACCACCACCGCGGTCGCCGGCGTGCCGCGGATCGGCGATCCGGCACCGTCGTTCACCGCCGTCAGCACCCAGGGGCCGGTCAACTTCCCGGCCGACTATTTGGGCAAGTGGGTGATCTTCTTCTCCCACCCCGCAGATTTCACCCCGGTGTGCACCAGCGAGTTCATCACCTTCGCCTCGATGCAGGATGAGTTCGCCCTGTACAACACCGAATTGGTCGGACTGTCGGTGGACGGTCTGTACAGCCATATCGCCTGGCTGCGCACCATCAAGGAGAAGATCACCTTCCGCGGCATGAAGGACGTCGAGGTCACATTCCCACTGATCGAGGACATCTCGATGGACGTCGCCCGCAAGTACGGGATGATCATGCCCGGCGAGGACTCCACCAAAGCGGTGCGCGCAGTCTTCGTCATCGACCCCAAAGGCATTGTGCGGGCGGTCATCTACTACCCGCTGAGCACCGGACGCAACTTCGATGAATTGCTGCGTCTCATCAAGGCGTTGCAGACCGCCGACCACTACGACATCGCCACTCCGGCCGACTGGCGACCCGGGGAGCCGGTAATCGTCCCGCCTGCCGGCTCGTGCGGAACCGCCAAAGACCGCATGGACGGCAAGGACGACGGCGTGGAATGCGAAGACTGGTTCTTCTGCACCAAGCCCATCCCCGCCGATGACATCGAGAAGGCGATCAGGGCGAAGGGATGAAAGAGACCATGAGCGACATCGACTTGCGGATTGACAACGGGATTGACGCGCAGACCCGCGCACAGATCACCGACGGCCTTGCGCATCTTCTCGCCGACACCTACACGCTGTACCTGAAGACCCACAACTACCACTGGAACGTCACGGGCTCGATGTTCCAGACGCTGCACCTAATGTTCGAGACCCAATACAACGAGCTGGCACTGGCCGTCGATCTCATCGCCGAACGCATCAGGGCCCTCGGCGCCAAGGCGCCAGCCAGCTACTCCGAGTTCGCTCGTTTGACGAGTATCTCCGAAGGGGCTTCGACTCTGAGTGCGACGGAGATGATCCGTGACCTGGTAGCCAGCCAGGAAGCCGTGGTGCGCACCGCCCGCGGATTCTTCCCGACGGTAGATGGCGCTCACGACGAACCGACCGCCGACCTACTGACCCAGCGGATGCAGATCCACGAGAAGACAGCCTGGATGTTGCGAAGCCTGCTCGACGAGTGAGTACCCCGTCGCATTTGCCAGCATCTCGCGCGTCGATTGGTTCAGGCACGAGAGGTTTGGCGGTGCTGTCAGTGTCGTGGCCGAATTCCGGAGGTGAAGGGACAGCCCATTAAGGAAAGTAATGCCCGGCACAGTGAGGCGTCATCGTTCACGGGTGTGAAGAAGGGAATGCGGCAATCCCAACGTCCTTGAGGTCCTTCGGTTCTCACCTGAAGGCCGTGTCGGTCGAGCCCGAGGAGATGGATGCTTCCGCGTCGAATCTGGCGGGGAAGCCGCAAGCGGAGTCGTTCAATCATGTCGGGATGATGCTCGTGGAGGTGGCGCACCCAGGCTGCTTCGTTGAGGGCGAACGGGTCGGGGCTTGCCCGGCGAACAGCGTCGAAGGCGACCTCGTCTGCCCCGGTCGCATCGGCGAAGACGATCGAGTCGACGTCCAGCAGCAACGACAGGTCCCCATTGCCGACATCGAGCAGCGCCGGATCAGGAGTGCGCCTCGCGATCTGGTCGAGTAGCGGGCGTACGTCGCGGCGGTGGACCGGGCGAACTCGTCCGCGCGCCCACACCAGGGCCCGCACCGACTCGCCGGCCGGTACCGCGGCTCGGTCGATCAACTCGAGAACACCAGTGGCGCCTGGGGTCACTTCGCCCAAGCCCGACGTGACGCAGGCCGTCAGGGCAACGGCACCGCTGGGCATTACATGAGTCAACCGGCAGGTCGTGGGGTGTGCACCGTCGAGGGCGATCCGAGATCGCTCGCCCCATACCTGTCGCTCATGACCGTGTGGGTTGACTCCTAGACGGCTTGTGCCTCGGATCGGTGCGCACCGCGCGAGAAGTGGCTGAAGAGAGGCCTGCGTAGCCGAAAGTTGGTGTGCCCTTCTCGTTTTCCATTCGAACCGAGGCGAGGTAGACAAACAGATGTCAACGACGTCGATGACACCGCAACCCATGGTGATCGCGATCGATCCACACAAGGCGTCCTGGACCGCCGCGGTGGTCGACGCGTCGCTGCAGCCCGTGGCAACGATCCGAGTCCCGGTCAGCCACGACGGCTACCGTGCATTGCGCCGCTTCGCCGATCGATGGCCCGATCCGACCTGGGCGATCGAAGGCGCATCCGGCCTGGGTGCGCCGCTGACGACCCGGCTGCGCACCGACGGGATCGACGTCGTCGACGTACCCGCCAAGCTCGCCGCCCGAGTACGTATGCTCTCCACCGGCCACGGACGCAAGAATGACGATGCCGACGCCGTGAGCGTGGCGATCGCCGCGCGCACGGCACCCAGGTTGAATTCCGCGGCGGTCGAGGGGACCGTGATGGCGCTCCGCGCGGTTGTCGAGCACCGCGACGATCTGGTCAAGACCCGCACCCAAACCGTCAACCGCCTCCACGTCGTGCTCACCCACCTCATCCCGGCTGGGGCCAGCCGTAACCTCACCGCTGAGCGGGCCGCCGAGCTCCTGCGTGGGGTCCGCCCCCGCGATGCTGCCGGCAAAACCCTGCGGAGCCTGGCCGCCGACCTCGTCACCGAGGTACGCCAATTGGACCGCCGCATCACCAAAGCCGCCGCTGACATCCAGGCCGCAGTCACCGAATCTGGCACCACTCTGACCGATCTTTGCGGTATCGGTTCGCTGACGGCTGGCAAGATCCTCGGCCGGGTCGGCACGATCGGTCGTTTCCGTTCCGCTGCCGCGTTCGCGACCTACACGGGTACCGCCCCGATCGACGTATCGTCCGGCGACGTTGTCCGCCATCGGCTCTCGCGTGCAGGCGATCGTCAACTCAACCTCTGCCTGCACGTCATGGCCCTCACCCAAATCCGCCAGGACACCCCGGGCAGAACCTATTACCTACGGAAGCGAACCGACGGCAAGGG
The DNA here is from genome assembly GCA_038322925.1 of Mycobacteriales bacterium. GTDB lineage: Bacteria > Actinomycetota > Actinomycetes > Mycobacteriales > Nakamurellaceae > Nakamurella. Next base: position 204 of record JBBQGJ010000617.1, on the reverse strand, counting down.
CCACAAGGACGCGATGCGCTGCCTCAAACGGCGACTCTCCGACACCGTCTACCGACAACTCCGCCACGACGCAGACGGGTTCGAGGCAGGCCCGGGAGGACACTCGGGGGCGGCTTCAAGGTCCAGCGCGGCCAGCTCAAACCCCGCACACTGACGCTTCGGACAAGTCACTTCCCGGACCCGCCACCCTACAACTCACGAACA
>JBBQGJ010000616.1:0-3715 GCA_038322925.1 Mycobacteriales bacterium | reverse complement strand
TGGGGGAACTCGACCCCCGCAACCACTGATGCTGGGTTTCATCGACACGATGAGAGCTGAAGGGCACGCGGCCTGGTCGATCTGCCAGGTCCTGCGTGAGCAGGGCCACCAGATCGCCGCGCGCACTTACCGATCCCAGCGGCGGGGCGTTGTCGCGGCCCGGACAATCACCGACGCACGGGTCGCCGACGCCGACCGTGGCGCCGCGTGGACCACCGTCGTGGACCCAGCCGGTCGGAAGCGCCGCAAGCTGACTCCGGAAGGGCTCTATGGGCGGCGGAAGATGATCGCGCTGATCCGCCGCACCACGATCCCTGGCAAGGACGGTGTGCGTGCCGGGGACCTGCTGAACCGGGACTTCACTGCCCCGCGAGCGCAGCGTCTCGATGCTTGGTGTGAGTGCCTCCGGGAGTGGATTCGCGAAGTCGACCAATTCCGTCACGACTCGTCTTCCCGGGTGATGCTGATGATCGTGGCAGTCAGATGTGTGGTCTTTCCGCCGAGGTAGGACTCGTCGGACACCACCAGAAAGCCCTGGTGGCCCACTTCCCAGCCCGGCCCCAGCTCGCTCAGGATCACTGAATGGCCGTCATAGGCGGCCCTGCCTGCCCCGGGTGCGGGTCGTCTTTCCCACATGGTTCGTCCCTCGATGGAGAGAATGTGGACCGTTCCCGACACCGTTTCGACCCGGTAGAGACCGCGTTCGGCCGGGAGCTTGTCGAATTCGGTCATGGGTGAGCCTTTCGTCGAGCGGATCGGTGAAGCGTCGTGTGCGGTCATTCGAGGGGCCGGCCGGGGGAGGCAATCGGGTCGATCGCCACCACCGTGGTCGAGAAACGCGCGGTGCCCGGTACCCCGTGGACGTGCAGGTTGAGCAACAACTCCATCCGCTTGCCGACCGTGCACTCGAGCAGCTCGACCAACATGACCAACTCCTCATCGCGACGGAGCAGCGAACCGCCCTCGTGATGAGTGCGCGGCGTGCGCCGGATCACCATGCGATCCAAATCGACCACGTAGGTAGACGCCTGAGTGGTCACTCGGTAGGCGCCGGCGACGGAGTCCATCAGCGATTCCATACGGCCCCTCGATTCCCCAGAGTCTTCGATAGCTCGGCTGGTTCCGTGCCGGATTCCAGCCGGACAGGTGGCTGGTCTTTCAGCGTATGAGGCGGAGCGCATCTGTAGTTCCGGTGCGGGGATACACCTGCCGGCCGCGGGCTGGCCGCCCGCCAGTCACATCCCATCGCGGTTCTGCCCGCAACAGGATCGGCCGGTCGCGTGCCGAAGGTCACCCGACTCCTCTTGGTCCGTTCACCAGGTCCAGAATCCAGTGGCCTCCAGCCGGTCAATACGTGTCTGGGTGAGCGCTCCCCGCCGATACAGGTCCCGCTGCCGCTGCGCCCAGCGGGCGACCTGCCGCTGCGTCCCGCCCGCCCGGTACTGCGGTACCGTCCGGGCGTCGACGAATGCCCCAAAGAGGGCGAACTGCGTGTCCCACCGGTCATCCAGCGGCGCCCAACTGAAGCCTTCGAGACCCTCCAGGCGCCGAATCTGGTAGATGCTGGGCCGGGTGCGTCGGCCGGCCCGCAGCTGATCGGCCTTCCACCGGCTGAGGGTGCGTTCCTCGTCAGAGACCTCCGAGCGGTCCTTCCGCCGGTTCTCGACAGGCATCCGGCCCTCCGTCGCGATGAATACTTCGAGCCGGCGCACCTTGTCCACCCAGTCGTGGACGCGGGGGCTCGGCTCGGCGGGGATGCGCCCCTCCTCGAGGGCACGGTCGACCTCGAGGTACCGCAACGACCGGACATCATCGTCGGTCTTGACCTTGGCCGTGGCGGCAAGTGTCGTGTACTCGGCGCGGAGCTGTTCGAATCCGGCGGACTCGGGCATGGGAGACCTTCCCGGCCCGCACGGGTGTGCGGTGCCAGAAAGGTCATGCGCGGTATCGGTGAGTCAGACATCGGTGTGTCAGATTTTGTCTCCCTGCACCGGAGGAACTACGGCGCCGGATTCTCTAACGTCGAAGGGCCCGGGCATTCCGGTGCGCGGATACGACAAGGAGGATCGTGTCAACCGATCTGACAGAAGCCGATCCGACTCAAACTGATCTGACCGCGGCTGAACTGACCGCGGCTGAACTGATCGGTGACGATCTGATCAGTGACGATGCTGGCTATCGGCCGCGGCTCGCGGCCGCCTATTGGGTGGAGATAGGAGATTTTGTTCGAGCGGTCGTCGCGGAGACCGTGGCCGGTACCGCCTACACACCGCGGGAACTGTTTGCCGCAGCCACCCCGTTGACCATGTGGGCCTGGCAGAGCGCTGGCTTCCCGCTGGAGCGGGACGTCATATTCTCGATCCCCTCGATCGAACGATTCGTCGCCGTGGGACTGCCGCAGTATCGAAGCAAGTCGGGCAGGAACACGATCAGGTCACGGCTGCTGCGGATCTCCGAACAAGTCGGCGAGGCCTCTACCGTGCCGGTCGCACTGCGACCGCTTGGCCGGTCCTCCCCCTCCGCCCCCTACCCGGAGGCCGACATTGTGAGACTGATGGGCTGGGCCGCGTTCCAATCCACCCCGGCCAGACGCTCGAACGCCGAGACTCTTCTCGCGCTCGGCCTCGGCGGAGGGCTTGCCGGGCGGGAGATCATCAACCTCACCGTGGGCGGCATCCGAGCCGACGACGACGGGGTGATCGTCACGGTTGACGGGGAGCGTGCACGGAGCGTTCCGGTTCTCCGCGAATGGGAACGCCCCCTTATCGACCTTCGGCAGTCGAGCGGTGACTCGGCGTGGGCGTTCCGGCAGGAGCGCGAGGCGACCAATCGGAACCTGATCAGCGACTTCGTTTCCCGCTCGACCGGAACGGTTCCGCTCCAGGCTCGACGGATGCACGCCACCTGGATCGTGCAGCACCTCGAGGCCGGCACACCAGTCGTGCTTCTGTTGCGTGCCGCGGGGCTGAGCTCACCGGAGGCGTTGGATCGGTTTCTGCCGTTCGTCCGCCCGTCCCCCGAAACCCTGTTCCGTTCCTCGCTCCGGGATGCCGCCGCCGCGGCGCGCTAACGGTTCACCCGCCGGTCGTCTTCCCATGCTCTCCCCTGTCACCCGTGACCCGTGCGGGCAGCAGGGGGATGGTGCGCTCGGCGTTGATGATGTCTTCGAGCCGCATGATGATGTCTCCGCGGAGCAGCCGGCCGAGGCGTGTGGCGTCGATCCCGGCCAGGTCAGCGTAAACGGCGACCGTGGAATTCTGCACCTTCACCCGGTCGCGGATCCGGCAGGCAACCCGGTGCTGCATCTGCGCAGCCCCCAACTGGTCGCGGGCCGCCAGCGAGAGCTGGGCGGGGTTCTTCCACCTCAGCGGACCTGCGGTCCCGAACCCGTTCGACGGCTCGCAATACTGCCGTGGCCGGAAACGCGGATCTGTCACAGCAGCCCACCCTACCCAACAATGTGCCCTAAAAGGTCACCAGAACTGGTTCCGGTCAGCAAGCGCCCCATGTCCAATGAGTATGAACACACCCCTGAGTCTCCTTCTCCCCCAGCCCGCCCGCCAGCCCGGCGCGACTGTCCGCTGCGTCGGGCGGGCTGGCTGATGGCCGCCGCAACCGCAGCCCAACACACGATCGACAACTATGTGGCGGTGATGCCGGAGTTGCACTGGGCGGCGATCGAATCCTTCGTCCGCTCGACGGTGACGGCACTGGC
>JBBQGJ010000615.1:0-3719 GCA_038322925.1 Mycobacteriales bacterium | reverse complement strand
CTGCACGTGCCTATCGTGCAGATATAGAGTCTCATGAGACCCTGGCGCGGTTGATCATTTGATGCGGCGAGTCACGAGGATTCAGAAGGAATCTCGGTCAGGACAGGGCTACCTCAGCCACGAAAACTGCGAAAGTCCACTCCCCGGACCCGAGCAAAATCACCCCGGCCGCCCGCGCCGGATACGTCCAGGCCTACGCGCGGGACGCCGCGCTCACCGCCGGATTCAACTGGTATCGGACGCTGACCCGGGACGCCCAGGACAATCGGGAGGCGAGTCGGCACGGGACGGTGGACACGCCGGTGCTGTACCTGCGCGGGGAGGAGGACACCGGCAGCATCGAGGACTACGTTCGCGGGTTCGCCGCCGCCGGCCTGCGCACCGTTCAGCCCGGGCTGGTGCCCGGGGCGGGGCATTTTGCCCAGGAGCATGCTCCGCGGGAGGTATGGCGACTGATCGCCGGATTCGGTGACGAGGTGGTTCATCGACTTGATCGGGCTCCCGAACGAGCGGATCCAGTGTGACGCCGCTCGCGCGGGCGATACCTACCCTCGGACACCAGCGCGCCGGTCCGGCACGTGCAGCCCGGTAGACTTCGGCCACGTGATCACCGCAACCGGCCTGGAACTGCGGGCCGGTACCCGGATCCTGTTGGCCGACACCACGCTAAGGCTGCACCACGGTGACCGGGTGGGCCTCGTCGGACGCAACGGCGCGGGCAAGACCACGACCCTGCGCGTGCTGGCCGGAGCGGGCACCGCCTTCGGCGGGACCGTCAGCCGGTCCGGACCGATCGGCTACCTGCCGCAGGATCCACGCGAGGGTGATCTGGACGTCTCCGCCAAGGATCGGGTGCTCTCGGCCCGCGGGCTGGACGTGCTGGTCGCCGACCTGGAAAAGGTCCAGATCCAGATGGCCGAGCTCACCGACAAGGCCGCGTTGGAGTCCGCCACGGCCCGGTACGGCCGGATCGAGGAACGCTTCGCCGCCCTCGGCGGCTATGCCGCGGAATCCGAGGCTGCCCGGATCTGCTCCAACCTGGGCCTGCCGGACCGGGTGCTGGCGCAGCCGATGCGCACACTGTCCGGCGGGCAGCGCCGGCGCGTCGAGCTCGCCAGGATCCTGTTCGCCGCCTCCACCACAGAAGGGACTGGTGGTGCGTCCGACCCGTCAGGTCAGACCATGCTGCTGCTGGACGAGCCGACCAACCACCTGGATGCCGATTCCGTGGTGTGGCTGCGGGATTACCTCCGGCATTTCGCGGGCGGTGTGGTGATCATTTCCCACGACGTCGACCTGCTGGCGGCGGTCGTCAACAAGGTGTGGTTCCTGGACGCGGTGCGCGGCGAGCTGGACGTCTACAACATGACCTGGCAGCGCTACCTGGAGGCCAGGGCGACCGACGAGCAGCGGCGGCGGCGGGAACGGGCCAACGCGGAGAAGAAGGCATCCGCCCTGCTGGCCCAGGCGGCCAAGCTGGGCGCCAAGGCCACCAAGGCGGCGGCGGCCCATCAGATGGTGCGCCGAGCGGAGAAACTCGTCGCCGACCTCGACGAGGTCCGGGTGACGGACCGGGTGGCCAAGATCCGCTTCCCGCAGCCGGCGCCCTGCGGGCGGACCCCGCTCACCGCGACCAACCTGTCCAAGTCGTACGGGTCGCTGGAGATCTTCACCGGGGTGGATCTGGCCATCGACCGGGGCAGTAGGGTGGTCGTGCTCGGGCTGAACGGCGCGGGCAAGACGACGCTGCTGAAACTGCTCGGCGGCTTCGAAGCCGCGGACACCGGAGAAGTGCTGGCCGGGCACGGGCTCCGGCTCGGGTACTACGCCCAGGAACACGAGACGATCGACCCGGAATCCACGGTCTGGGAGAACACCCGCCGGGCGGCGCCCGATGCCGGCGCGCAGGAGCTGCGGAACCTGCTCGGCGCGTTCCTGTTCTCCGGGGAGCAACTCGATCAGCGTGCCGGCACGCTGTCGGGCGGCGAGAAGACCCGTTTGGCGCTGGCCGGGCTGGTGTCCTCCGCGGCGAACGTGCTGCTGCTGGACGAACCCACCAACAACCTGGATCCGGCCAGCCGCGAGCAGGTGCTCGACGCGCTGCGGCGCTACGCCGGCGCCGTCGTGCTCGTCACCCACGATCCGGGAGCGGTGACGGCGCTGCATCCCGAGCGGGTCATCCTGCTTCCGGACGGCACCGAAGATCATTGGTCGGCGGACTACCTGGACCTGGTGGAGCTCGCCTGAGCGGGCCACTGTCAAAGCCGCACGGTTGTTCTCGGACATCCGTCCGTCGGCCGACGCTGACCAGCAGCCCGACAAATGCCCCGTTACCGGTGGCGGACCTGCCCGATCTGTTCGATCATGGACTCCGAACCAACAACCGTTGATGCGACGAGGCATCCTACAAAGGGGTGGCGCCGTGGCCACAGAGACCAAAACGACATCGAAGAGCGCCAAGACGATCACCATCAAGAAGGGTGCCCGGATCACCGGCGCTGCCCGCGACAAGCTCGCCGCCGATCTCAGGAAGAAATACGAGAAAGGGCAGAGCATTCGCGCGTTGGCCGAGGGAACCGGCCGCTCCTATGGGTTCGTGCATCGTTTGCTGCTCGACGCCGAGGTGCCGCTCCGCGGGCGGGGCGGGGCCACCCGTACCAAGAAGAAGTGATTGCGCCCACGACCCCTCAGTCCGCCGAACCCGGCATCGACTCGAACATCGATCACGCCCTGCTCGATCGTGGTCATGTTGCCCTGCGGGTGGAAGGGCCGGTGGCAACAGTCACGCTGAACCGCCCGCAGGTGCACAATGCTCAGCTCCCGGAAACGTGGGAAGCGTTGGCGCACCTGGGCTCTCGCCTTCCCAGCACGGTCCGAGTAATGATCGTCAGCGGTGAGGGAGCCTCGTTCTCGGCCGGGCTGGATCGCTCCGCCTTCGATCGCTCGCCGACCGCGTTGCTGGGCAGGCTGGCGCTCGCCCCGACCGCGGCGGCGGACGAGGTCATCGCCGGCTTCCAGCGGGCGTTCAGCTGGCTCGCAGATCCGCGTTTCGTTTCCATTGCCGCGGTGTCCGGGCACGCCATCGGTGCCGGATTCCAGCTCGCCCTGGCCTGCGATCTGATCGTGGTCGCTCGGGACGCGCAGTTCCGGATGGCCGAGGTCAGCCTGGGTCTGGTCCCCGACCTCGGTGGAACCGCCCGATTGGTCAGGTCCGTGGGGTATCAACGCGCCCTGGAAATCTGCGCGACGGGCCGCCATGTCGGCGCCGATGAGGCGGTGCGGATCGGGCTCGCGCTGGCCTGCGTACCCGTCGACGAGCTGGACGCCGCCATCGCCGACCTGACCGCGGCGCTGATCGAGAGCCCCCCGGAAGCGGTGCGGGCGATCACCGCTCTGATGAACCAGGCTCAGACCAACTCACCGACCGACCAGCTCGCGGCTGAGCGTTCCGCGCAGATCGGCCTGATCAGAGCGATGGCCAAGACAGCGGCCAAGGCCTGAGATTTACCCAAACCCATTCGCGCGCAGGTGGTTTCGCTCGCCTAGTGGCCCGAGCCAGTCACCTGAGCCGCACCGCGCCCTCGACCACGTCCAGCACACCGTCCAGTCGATCCGTCGGCAGACCGGCCGCCAGGTGCGCGATCAGTCCTTCCCAGACCAGTTCCAGGTAGCCGGCCAACTGCTCGATGTCGACGTCGGCGCGCAGTGACCCGGTGGCC
>JBBQGJ010000614.1:0-3721 GCA_038322925.1 Mycobacteriales bacterium | reverse complement strand
ATCGCGAGCAGGTCGTCCACCACCGCCAGGGTCAACAGAAACGTCCGCAAAGCCGCCGGTAGATGAGTGGAGATCACCGCGAGAACCGCCAGGGCGAAAGCGATGTCGGTGGCGATCGGGACGGCCCACCCTTTCGGACCGGTGCCACCGGCGATCGCCAGGTACAGCACCGCGGGCACGATCATCCCGCCGACCGCGGCCGCGACCGGCACCACGGCACGGTGCGGGTCCCGCAGGTCCCCGGCCACGAGCTCCCGTTTCAGCTCCAGCCCGGCGACGAAAAAGAAGATGGCCAGCAGCCCATCTCCGGCCCACTGCTCGACAGTGAGATTCAGATGCAGTGCGGCCGGACCGATCTCGGTGTTCAACAACTGAAAGTAGCTGTCGGACAGGGCGGTGTTGGCCCAGATCAGCGCGATGACGGTGGCCAGCAGCAGCAGCGCCCCGCCGACCGTTTCCTTCCGCAGAACCTGGGCGACGCGGCCGTCCTCGGCCCACGTGCCGGGTGAGAACAACGAAGGAAGCGGGGCGGCGGCCACAAGGCAAAAGTCCTTCTCACTGGGGGTTGAGCGTCGTCAGCGGTACCACTGCCGACCAGACTTCCCGGCGCACCTAGCCAGAACACTAGCCGAGCCTGACGCCCAGCCCCAAGGCGGTCCCTTTACCTATTTGCGGCGACCCTCGCACCCTGGTGCAGGCACGCCGCATCGCAAACCTGGCCATCCACGTTGTGGCCGCCAGCACCACAACCGGATTCAACGTCGGTTCCGCAATCATGATCTCGATGGTGCTGCTCGTATGCGTCACGTTCCTGGTCACGTAAGCGGACCCAGCAACGCCGAACACCGTCGCGGATAGCGGCGGCGGGATGGCGGAGCATCTACCCGACGTCGGCAGTAGTTGAGTTGAGTGGTTTCGGCCTGTTCGAGCGTTGCCGTGGGCTCTTCGCGGTCGTACACGGCTGATCGTCGAGAGACTTTGCAGGAACGTCATCTGCGCTCGCTGCCGGGCGACCGACGCCGCCGCCAGGCATCCACATTGTTCGCTCGGGCTGAATCCAGCGACTGTCGTTGTGCTTCTGTGTGGCGGGAATCGTCGAGTGCGATGGTCGCGCAGGTCAACATCGGTGTCATCGACTGGCTCGCCGAGCAGGCGGTCGACGCGGTCGGTGGTCGGTTCCTGCTGGCCGCCACCGTCCTGCTGTTCGGCTCCGCGGTGATCTCCGGCGTCATCGACAACATCCCCTACGTCGCCACCCTGACCCCGCTCGTCGCCACGCTGGTGGCCAGCGGCAGCGGCCCGGAAGCCGCCGCGTTGTGGTGGGCACTGGCCCTGGGCGCCGGCCTGGGTGGCAACGCCACCTCCATCGGGGCCAGCGCCAACGTGGTGGTCACCGGCATCGCCGCCCGCGAGGGACACCCCATCTCCTTCGCGACGTTCACCCGCTACGGCCTCGTCGTCACCGCCGTCACCGTTGTGATCTCCTGGCCCTACCTCTGGCTCCGCTACTTCGTCCTGGCCTGACCCAACGCCAATCGAGACCCCAGAGAAATCTGGGCTCGAAGCACGATCAGCCAGTTCGCACCATCCCCCTCCGGGCAGACTGCTGCAATCGGGCGAGCGGGTGCCAGCTGGCCCAGCCTGTACCAGCCCGAGGTCCCCCGCGCGGCCGCTAGGAGCGCGGGCGGCTGCGTCGCCCTGGTCAGTGCCCGCTCAGGCGATAGGTGTTTCCTGGCATATGCCCGGGGGATCTCACCTTTCGTCGGTCCTCGGGTGCGGAGTGAACGCCACCCCGTGCACTGCGCGAAGCGACGCCTCGTCGGGCTCAGCGGGCAACCCGATGAGTGGCGCGATTCGCTTCCAAGCGCCGGGGTGCGCTTGTTGGTAGCTGTGTAGCACCCGTAGGGTGTCTGCGTCATCGAGGAACCGGTGCTCGGGACGCACCCATCGTTGGGCTGCGATCCGCAGCTCCAGGGCCGGCGCGGCCTGGAGGTTGCGATACCAGTCGGGGTTCTTGCCCCACGCGGCGATGACCACGACCTCGGGGATCCTCGCGGTGTAGCCCACGACCTCGAGGACCACTTCCCGGCGGGCGCCGGTGCGTCGGCCGCGGTGGGCGATGTAGACGAACCTGTGGCCCAGCAGCCGACCGAGACCGGCCCGGTAGAACCAGATCGGTGTCCGGAGCAGGTGTTTGAGCAAACCGGTGGGTCGATGTTCGATCAGCGCCATTGGGTTCCCTCTCAGTAGTGACGATCCCCGGACCCTCGCCAGAGCCGTGAGCGCCCCGGTGCCTCAGAGATCCAGGGACGGTAAGCACCGCGCCTGCGTCCAGCTTCCGCGGGTCCAACTCGACGCTCCCTACCACACGGGCGGCTCAACGAAACGGGAGCATTTGTCTGTACCACTGTTGCTAGCTACAACGATTGTTCCACGTGACGACAACTCAAATGAGCCATGGGAGTGCCGTGCCCCCGCGCCGTTGCCTTCGAGAGCGGCGCCGCGATTGGAAGCACCAAGACCTGGGCTCGGCCGGCGTGGCTCAGTCCCGGACGATCCGAGGCAGAAGGTTGAGCGTCCGCGCGGCGTTGGTCCTCATGCCAACTCGAAACAGGCTGTCGCGGTAATGATCATCCGGTTCGTGCCACGGTCGCTGAGGGGCGGCCCGGTGAACGCCATGCGCGTCGCTTTGGTGTTGTTCTGTGTGTTGCCGCTGCATCTGGGCCTGCTTTCCGGAGTCGAGAAGCGCACCGTTCATCGGCACGCCAGGCGGATCACGGTGGGTCCGCCGCCAACGGACGAGTGGCGACGGTCCGGCGTCCACCTGTCCCGACGGGTCCCTGGCCGACACGGATCTTCACCGGTCGGGTTGTCTTATCGCCGTGTACCAGCTGAGCAACGATCGACCCGTACGAGACGGTGAGGACTCGCCTCACCAGTGATCCGCGCGGATGCGGCAAACTTGGCCTCATGGCCCGCAACACCGACGTCGACTCCGTCACCGAGGCCGTCCTCACCGCTTCGCGGCTCCTCGTCGCGGTCTCGGCCCGCTCGATCGCCGCCGTCGACGAGACCATCACCCTTCCTCAGTTCCGGCTGCTGGTCATCCTGCACAGCCGCGGACCACTCAAACACGCCACGCTCGCGGAGTACATGGGTGTCACCCCATCCACCGCCACCCGCATGGTTGATCGACTCGTCAGTATCGGGATGCTGACCCGCCGGGCGAGCCCGACCTCACGGCGGGAGATCCTCATCGATCTCACCACCGACGGCGACCGGGTGGTTCGCCAGGTCACCGCCCACCGCCGACGGGACATCGCCCGGATCGTCGCGCGAATGGACGCCGGTACCCGCCAGGGGTTGATCGATGCGCTGATGGCATTCGCCGACGCGGGCGGCGAACCGCCCGCCGGTGACCACATGGACGCCGCCTGGATCTGACCTGTCGGTGACGGATCACCTGCCGCGGATCCCGCTGGTGCGGGACACGGGTCTGATTGGACCGTTCCGCCCAGGCGTGATCCGGATGTCCGACATGCTGTCACCGGGCCTCTGGGTGGACCGATGACGCTCCCCCGGAACTGTTTGACGATGCAATACTTGCGCCATGGCCCAGACCGGTTCCCCGGACCGGCCGGTGGCCGTTCTGGATGATCCTGCATGGTTCGGCGCCGTGATGGGGAGCGGCGGAACGGCGATCGTCGCGTCCATGCTGCCG
>JBBQGJ010000613.1:0-3721 GCA_038322925.1 Mycobacteriales bacterium | reverse complement strand
CCGCATCAGGGGCGCTGGGTGGAGATCCTCAACTCCGACAGCGCGGAGTTCGGCGGCAGCAATGCCCTGATCGGTGACGTCACCACCGACGACATCCGCTGGGACGACCTCGAGTACTCCGCCACTCTCACGCTGCCGCCCCTCGGGGTGCTGTGGCTCGCTTACGAGCCCGAGACCAACCGGTCCGCCGCGCCACGAACCGCGACAACGGTCTGACCGCGCTCCGCACGACCCGCGGTCGGGGTGGATCCGCAGCCCGAAGGAGCCCGGTCGCCTCAATCGTGTCCCAAGCGCAGGTAGCCGCGTTAAGGCCGCTGGCGGCGGTGGTGCGAGCTCGGTCGGCCAGTCGAGGAACTCGCTGCCAGCCACGGGGGCTGTGACGGCCCGGGACGACGTGTTCAGCGCTGTCAGGTGAGACGCCGAGGATTCGAAAGCCGCCGGGTTGCAGGACAACGTCCTCCCAGCCACGGCTGATCGAGCAGGTGTTGAACATGATCGGGACCTGCTCCTTGTTGAAGGCATCGGCCGGCGAGTTTCACAGTGAAACTGCCCGACCATGTCATCCAATGGCTGTTCTCGATCGGTCTGGCGTTGCACGCACCCAGCGGCTGGCCACGTCGCCGACCGCGGCGGCGCGGATCGCCGAGCACATCGATCAACCCAACGAGGTCATCGATGAGATCCGCGCCGCCGTCTTCGACCCGGACGCCGACGCGGTCGAGATTCCGCTACTGGGTAGCGTGGGGCTTCCCGTCCCGGACGGTGGACTTCGCGCCGACCACGCCCGTTGCGGTGTGACGGCGGGTCGGCACCAGTCCACGCCCATGGCCGGTCGCCGACCCCTGCTCGGCGCGCCTGTCGGCCGGCCGGCGGGGACTGCCGTGCAGCGCGCGCGAGGCTGCGCCTGGCGGACGTGACCCGGTCAATCCGATATCGTGGCCGGTGCGATGGACCGGGCTCTTTGTCCCTCGCGGCGGTTGTCCCCACAGCCTTTGACGTGGTGCGCGCTTGGGTCTGTCCGTTCCGCCGGGGACAGGGGCGCGGTCATCGCCGCGGCTCGTTGAGCGTGGCGTGACATCGACGGCGCCCGGGCGACGCTGGGTGACTGACTCGGGTCCCCGCCGCCGCCGGGTTCCCACAGGGGACACCTTCACGGGTCCGGGATGAGGAATGAGGTGATGGGAGTTCCCCGCGTACGCCTGCCGGTTCTGCGCCATCTCACAGGGATGGGAAGGCCCGGCCGACGCGCCGCGGGTGACGGCTGTTCACCGACTGATGCCCTGCCAAGTCAGGTTGTCATGGATCGTCTGCTGAGCGCTGGGGATGCCCGGCGCGGGAAGGGGCTGCTGATGCCTGTTGCGGATGGATCGACCCCCCAGATCGGGGGGGACCGGTGAGCGGGCGTCATCACGGGATCCGCTGGCGCGCTTTGGCGGTCGCGGCCGTGCTCACCGTTGTCGCCGGGTGCGGGACCGGGTCGCTGTCATCGGACAGCTCCCTGACGCCGACCCCGACCACCGCCGGTCCGAGTGGGAACGCCGGGCCGCCGGTCTCCGGCGAGGTCGACGGTGCACCGTCCACCGCCTCGCCAGCGCCGCCGATCGCGGCGGTGACCGCGACACCCGGGTTCGGCACCACCGGGATGGCACCGTCGCAGCCGGTCACCGTCACCGTGGCCCGGGGCGTCATCGACTCTCTGACCATGACCGGCCCGGACGGCGCCGCGGTGACCGGGACGGTCTCACCGGATCACCGGACGTGGACGCTGGGGCAGAACCTGGCGTTCGGCGCGGCCTACACGGTGACCGGAACCACGACCGGCACCGACGGCCGGCAGGTCCCGATCACCGGGACGTTCAGCACCGCCGGCACGGACACCGCGGTGCGGGACACCGTGTACCCCGGTGACGGCGCCGTCGTCGGGGTCGCCGCCCCGGTGATCGTCTACTTCGGGGTCGAACCGGCCGACAAGGCCGCCGTCGCGACACACGTCACGCTGACCAGCACCCCGGCCGTGGAAGGGGCGTGGGCCTGGATCAAACACGACGACGGCCGCTGGGCCCTGGACTACCGCACCAAGGACTACTGGCCGGCCGGCACCCAGATCCACCTCTCCGCCCAGCTGTACGGGGTCCAACTAGCGCCCGGCGCGTACGGCGCCGCCGACATCACCAGCGACTTCACCATCGGCCGGAACCAGGTGGTGCTCGCCGACGCCAACTCCCACAACCTGGTGGTCCAGCAGGACGGTGTCACCGTCGCGACCTATGACGCCTCCTACGGCAGCGGCGATGACATCGGCGACCCGAACCGGGTCACCCGCTCCGGCACCCACATCGTGATGGGCAAGGAAGAGAACACGCTGATGAGCAACCCGGCGTACGGGTACAGCAACGTTCCGGAGAAGTGGGCGGTCCGGATCAGCGACAACGGCGAGTTCATCCACCAGAACCAGTACACCGTCGCCGACCAGGGCGTGGTCAACGTCAGCCACGGCTGCATCAACCTGTCCGCGGAGAGCGCACAGGCCTACTTCGAATCCGCGATCTACGGCGACCCCGTGCAGGTCACCGGGACCAGCGTGCCGCTGTCCGCCGCCGACGGCGACATCTACGACTGGGCCCTGAGCTGGGATCAATGGAAGGCGATCTCGGTCACCTGACCACCCGCGCCCGTGGTGGCGGTGACCGCGCTCAACTGGGGTTGTTACCTGGGTGTGCGCTCCGTGGTGGTGTCAGGGCCTCGACGCACGACTGATCGGCCCTGTCGCTGCGCGCTGATCAACCGGTCTTGCTCGGAGGGCAGCACCGACACCGGTCGGGTTAAACGACGCCGGATCGCCGACGGCAACGCCTCCCGAGCCCTGCTCGCCGCTACCTGCGCGGCGGTCAATGGTCTCATCGGCACCGGGAACGGCCATGAACCGTCCCGGGTTTGAGTTGACCAGTTTGAAGGCCTGGGGCCCCTCACGATCCGTGATCACGCCCACGTTCTCACGATCACGAGGAACCCCAGGTGATGGCCGAGGCTACTGCCTTGTTCGGCATGCCCGGATCGACGGTGCTGGCCGCGGCGCGGGTCGCCGGTGAGCGGGAGGTGCTGATCGAGACCGCGCAGGAGTGTCAAGCGCGGAGACAAGGTGGCGGGTTTCGCGGGAATAATGGCGGGGTCCGTGCAACGTCAGAAGGTATATGTGCAGGTCACGGAGTTGTGCCTGGTGGCGAAGGCAGTGCGAGCGACCTCGATTACGCCGGAAAGCCCCGCGAAAGCCCGCCAAATAAGCTCCGCGCTGTACAACCCACACCCTCGACGACCCGCTGGACGAGGCCGCGCAAACTCCCACGATTTGTCCCACTCTCCTCCCGCACCCCAGCAGCAAAGACGCGGCGGGGGAAGCGGTTCTTCCACGGATGCAGGCAGGACGGGCAACCCAGCCGAACCTAGGCGCCGGGCCGTTCAGTGCGGGCCGGGGTCGTGGGTGATGTGGCGTACGACGCGGTGCAGGCGCCGGGTCAACCATGCCGCGTTCTCTGCTTGCGGTCCCGTGACCTGCCCGAGGGTGCCGGCCATCGCGGCGAGTTCGTCAAGGTAGCCGAGGCGTTCCTCCGCGGATGCGGCCTGCCATGTTTGTTCGATCACCGACAGCCTGACATTCGCCGCCTCGACAGTCATGTCGTCCCCCTCATCTGCGTGCACGGTACCCGCGCCGGGCGTCGGTGCG
>JBBQGJ010000612.1:0-3733 GCA_038322925.1 Mycobacteriales bacterium | reverse complement strand
ATTCGGTGACCGCCACCCGCGGCAAATCGGTCAGAGGCTCTTGCCCACCAACGTGGTCAGGTCGACGAGCCGGTTCGAGTAGCCCCACTCGTTGTCGTACCAGCCGACGATCTTGAAGAAGTTGCCACCCAGACCGATGGTCAGCGGCGAATCGAAGGTGCACGACGCGGGCGACCCGACGATGTCCGTCGAGACGATCGCATCGGTCGAGTAGAACAGCCGGTTCTTCAGCGGGCCCGAATCAGCGGCCGCCTTGAACGCCGCGTTGACGTCGTCGACCGTGGTGCCCTTCTCGAGCTCCACCGTCAGGTCGGTCACCGAGCCGGTCGGCACCGGCACCCGGAGGGCGTAGCCGTGCAGCTTGCCCTTCAGCTCCGGAAGCACCAGCGCGGTCGCCTTCGCGGCACCGGTGGTGGTCGGAATGATGTTGATCGCGGCGGCGCGGGCCCGACGCAGATCCTTGTGCGGGAAGTCCAGGATGACCTGGTCGTTGGTGTAGGCATGGATCGTGGTCATCAGACCCTGCACCAGCCCGAAGTTCTCGTGCAGCACCTTCGCCATCGGCGCCACACAGTTCGTGGTGCACGAGGCGTTGGAGATGATCGTCTGCGATCCGTCGTAGGCGTCGTCGTTCACGCCCAGCACGATCGTCAGGTCCTCGCCCGAAGCCGGCGCCGAGATCAGCACCTTCTTCGCACCGGCGGTGACGTGCGCGCGAGCCGCATCGGCCTTGGTGAAGAAGCCGGTCGATTCGATGACGACGTCGACACCCAGATCACCCCACGGCAGGTTGCCGGGGTCGCGATCGGACAGCACCTTGAATTCCTTGCCGTCGACGCTGATGACGCCGTCACCGGCGTGCACCTCGTACGGCAGCTTGCCCATCACCGAGTCGTACTTGAGCAGGTGGGCGAGCGTCTTGGTATCGGTCAGGTCGTTGACGGCGACGATCTCGATGTCCTGGTCGAGAGAGTCGACCGCTCGCCAGAAGTTGCGGCCGATTCGGCCGAATCCGTTCACTCCGACGCGCACAGTCACGTGTGTCAGCCCTCCTCTAGGGGATCCCGCCGGCGGCCCTGATGGCCTCGGACGGGTTGATCAATGGCGTACCCCACGGTTGGGGGCAGCGACCGGGGCCCACTGTATCGGGGTCGGAACAGCCGGGCTCATCGGCCCGCTGCGGGCCGCGAAGGTCGGGACGCGAGGTCCCGTCATCGAACTGCTGGCGGCGCAGGAACCGGACGGCCGGTGTCGGAACGCTCAGTCGCGCCCGCCGGCGATGCGGTCCGTCATGTCCTGCGGTGGGTAAGGTCCGGATTTGACGCGGCGTCGAACACAGGCGAGGACGGCAATGAGCGGATCCCGCTTCAGGGTCGGTCCGCGGCCGTTGGGTGTCGCCCTCTCGCAGGCCGGGCTCGGTCTGGTGGCGTTCGCTGTGGTGGAGTCCACGCTGCAGGTCGCCGGGACGGTCGAACCGACGTGGCTGATCCTGGCGTTCCCGGCGATGGCGCTGCTGTACGGCGCGGCCGGCATGCTTGCCTGGAGCCGACGGCCGCGAAACCGAACGGGAGCGCTGATCGTCTTCGGCGCGTGGACCTGGCTGGCGGCGGGGCTGGCCAAGGTCGACAATGAGTTCCTGGTCGCGCTCGGACAGGCTGCGGCAACCCTGCCGTTCGCGGTGATCGTGCACCTCATTTTGGCTTTCCCCTCCGGCCGGCTGCCGGACCGCATCTCCCGCCTCACCGTGGTTGGCGGCTACCTGGTCACCACGGTGCTGGAGGCGCCCCTCATGTTCGTGCCATCCTCGCCCGCCGAGCCGTTCTTGATCCGGCCCGATCCTGCCTTGGACGCCGCCGCCCAGGTACTGCAAGGGGTCGGAGCGCTGACGGTGGTTGTGCTCTCGGCGGCGCTCGTTGCGCGGAATCTTCGCCCCGCCGGCCCCGCCGCCCGCCGCGCTGCGGCCCCGCTGCTCGGATACGGGATCTTCGCCGTGGTGGCAGTCCCGGTGTCGGCCAGTATCGTCGAGCCGCTGGCCGGCATCGACCGATCACTCGGGTGATCGCCCAGCTCCTGGTGCTGGCCGTGGTGCCGATCGTGTCCGCTGTCGTGGTCCTGCGGGGTGGCTTCGCCCGGGTCGCCGAGCTCGACGAGCTGGCGATGTGGCTCGGGTCCAGCGGGCCGGTGTCGCTGCGGGAGCTGCTGGCGGGCGCACTGGGCGATGTGTCGGTGCAGGTCGGGTTGTGGGTGACCACCGGGAAACGGTACGTCGACGAAGCGGGGGTCCCGCTTGCGGAACAGGCCGGAACCGGGACGTCAACAGGTCGACATCGCCGTCCAGGACCGCCGTGTCGGCATGATCCGCTACACCCCCGGGGTGGTCCAGGATCGCGACCTCGTGGTCAGCGCGGGCCAGATTCTCGCCCTCGCCCTGGATCGCCGCCGGCTGTACCTGGACCTGATCACCGCGAACGACGCTCTCCAGAACAGCCGGGCCAGACTCATCGCGGTCGCCGACGACGCCCTGGGCGGTCGCCTGTGGGTGGACAGCCGAGCGGGGCAGGGCACCGACCTCATCGCGGAGTTGCCGTGCGAGTCGTGATCGGCGAGGACGAGGCGCTGATGCGTGCCGGTTTGATCCTCGTACTCCAGGACGGCGGAATCGACGTCGTCGCGGTGGCCGAGAACGCCAGCCGGCTGGTCGAGCTGACCCTGCGACACCGACCGGATGTGCTCATCACCGACATCCGGATGCCACCGACGCGCAGCCTCGACGGCCTGAAGGTGGCTCTGCGGGTGCAGCAGGCCGCCCCGAACATCGGCGTACTGGTGCTGTCGCAGTTCGTGCACCCGCACTACGCCGTCGAACTTGTGAACGCCCGGGCGGCCGGGGTCGGCTACCTGCTCAAGCAGCGCGTGGTGGACACCAGGGCGTTCCTTGCCGACCTGGCCACCGTCGCCCGCGGTGGCACCGTCCTGGACCCGGAAGTGGCGATCGCCCTCGTGGACCGGGCGCACCGGCGGGTCGGATCGCTCTCCCCCCGCCAGCGCGAGGTGCTGACGCTGATGGCCGAGGGCCGCAGCAACGTGGCCATCGCGCGACGGCTGGCGATCAGCGAGAAGACCGTCGTACAGCATGTCTCGCTCGTTTACGACCAGCTGGGAATCGCTGCCGACCAGGAGCACCACCGCCGGGTGATGGCAGTGGTCCGCTATTTGACCGATGACCAGACCCACCATCAGACCGACCACCGGAACAATCCGGCCACGCCGACCTGAGTCGGTGCGCGGGCACCGACCTGGGTCGGTTGTCGGCAACCCCGAGGCATCGGATCATCGGGACCGGTTCATCTGATCGGAGCAGCGCATGCCCGCGACACGTCGCCATCTCGTCGTCACCCTGCTTTTGGCCGGAGCCGTCACGGTGACCGGCTGCACCCCTGATGGCAACGATGCGGCATCGGCCCCCGGGTCTGCGGCCGCCTCCGGGACGACGTCCGCCTCCGCGCTGCTCGCTGACCCGGTGTCGCCGGTACCGCCACTGCTTGACGAGGCGAAGGTGACCGCGGCGGTCGAGCAGCTGGACACCATCGGGGCCGACGCCATGCGACGCACCGGTGTGCCGGGCGTCGCCGTTGGGGTGGTCTACCGGGACAAGGCCATGTTCACCAAGGGTTACGGGGTGCGGGAGGTCGGCAAGCCGGAGGCGGTCGACGCCGACACGGTGTTCCAGGTC
>JBBQGJ010000611.1:0-3746 GCA_038322925.1 Mycobacteriales bacterium | reverse complement strand
GACCAGCACCAGCCAGCCAGCTCGCGGGCGATCGCGACGTTGGCGACCACGGGTTTCTTCTTGCGGCCGCTGAAATGCAGCCACCGCTGGTGCAGGCGCTGGTTGCCGGCGTGTCCACGGGCCCGTGCAGCCGCCGGTGCCAGCTCCCACCTGGCCGCCATGGTGGCCCCGGGGGTGCGGTAGGGCTTGAGGTGGTGCCAGGCGGCCTCGACCAGCAGCCGGCGGGCGTGGGTGTTCCCGGTCTTGGTGATCGACCCCAGGGAACGGGAGTTCCCTGAGGAGGACTCGGTGGGCACCAGGCCCAGATACGCCCCGATGCTGGCACCGGTCAGGCGCTCCCAGTCCCCGACCTCGACAGCCAACCCGAACGCGGTCAGCGTCGCGACCCCGCGCAGACACCCCAGCCGGTGTACCACCGGGGTGAACTCACTGTCCGCGGCCATCACCACGATCGCCTTATCGAGGCGGTCCCGGCGGGCTTCGGCCTGCAGAACGGCCTCGTGCTCGGCATCGAAGGCCATCTGTAGACCCGGCGCGTCGAAGTGCTGGGCTCGCAGCCACACCAGGTGGGTGCCGGTCCACGCCCGGCCGCCGTAGTACACGATTCCCTGACGCAGCAACAGCTTTGACACCCGGTGCCTTGCCCGCATCAGATCACCTCGGACATCCTCCCGGGCCCGCACCAGATCACGAGCGGCCTCCCGCTGGACCGATGGCACGGCCACCGAGACAATCTCGTCCAAGCGCAACAACCTGGCCAAGTGCATCGCATCGCAGGTCCGTCTTGACCCTGTCGCCAGCCGGCCGCTGGATCTTCGAGGGGGCCGCAACCTCACACCTGATCCCCGCCGTGGTGAAAGCCCGGGACAACCCGAACCCTGTCGGCCCCGCTTCATAGACCGCAGCTGACGGCCCGGGCAGCGCCCGCACCCACCCGATCACCTCATCGTTGCCGGGCGTCAACCGCGCCCGGAACACCTCACCAGTAACACCATCGATCGCCGCCGCGACCACAGATCGTGCGTGCACATCCAGACCAACACTCGTACGCTCGATAAACACCGGGGCCTCCCACACATGTAGGCACTGCCAAGCAGGACCCTGCTCGGTAACCCACGAGACTGTGTGAGCGAGGCCCCGGCCCGCAAGCCGCGGGCACCTACATACCGTCTAGTACCTGCGCTGAGTCGCGGGCTGTCTTGGCTAGGCCAGCTCGGGTGCTCGCGTCAAGAGCGTCGGCGGGTGATGCAGTCATCAGCCTGTTCATGACGGGTTTCGTACAGAGGTTTTGAACAGTGAACTTGAGCGTGGAGCTTGAGCGTGGATGCGACTACCCGGTCACCAGCGTCTCGAGAACGGCCGTAGTTGCATGCCCCGGTGGGGCCGCGGGCCCGCTCAGTTGGAGGCGCGACAGCGTTCGATCGGCAACGAGGGCCAGCATCGCCAGCAAGAATCAATCCGTGAGTATCGAGGAGCGTTTGATCGACGCGGACACGCTATGGACGGCCGGAAGGCGGGAGGGAGCGCTCTTTGACAGCGGACGCGAGAAACTGCCCGGAGACGGCCACGAAGCTGCCCGGTAGCGGACATGAAACCTGCCCGCTGGCGGCCATGAGATCTGCCCGACACGAATCCGTCTGCCTGACCGCGTCCCGCGGTTGAGGCCCCTCCTGGGGTGCGGTTAGCGGTGCTGAAGCGCCTACCGCCCCCAGGAGGGACACCGTGAAGTCTGTCGAGGAGATCATGAACATGTTAGAAGCATTTGATTTGACCGGGTCGTGCCGTGATGCCGGCGAGCTGGCGGGGGTCTCGCATCACACTGTCGCCCGGTACGTCCAGGCCCGCAGGGATGGTGACCTGTCTGGTCGGCCGGCCGCGAGGGCGGAGCTGATTGATGAGTTTCTGCCCAAGGTTGAGGAGTGGATCGAACGCTCCAATGGCAAGCTACGCGCGGACAAGGCACACGAGAAGCTGCTCCTGCTCGGCTATGGCGGGTCGGAGCGGACCACCCGCCGGGCGGTCGCGAAGGTGAAGAAGGACTACCGCCTCGGTCGGGTCCGGGTGCACCGTCCGTGGGTCACCGAACCGGGATGTGGTTGCAGTACGACTTCGGTGACGGCCCGGTCATCGACGGAGCCCGCACGACGTTGTTCGTTGCGTGGCTGGCATGGTCGCGGTTCCGGGTCGTGCTCGCGATCCGGGACAAGACCAGCCCGAGTGTGATGGCGGCCCTGGACGTGACCCTGCGCCGGCTGGGCGGGTCGCCCACGTATGTGTTGACCGACAACGAGAAGACCGTCACCACCGCGCACGTAGCGGGGATCCCGGTCCGTAACCAGGACATGGTTGCCTTCGCCCGGCACTATGGCCTGACGATCCACACGTGTGAGCCGTGCGACCCGGCGAGCAAGGGTGGTAGCGAGTCGAGCGTCAAGATCGCCAAGGCCGACCTGGTCCCCAAGGACACCAACCTGCTGGAGGCCTACGACTCCTTCGCCGACCTCGAGGCGGCCTGTGAAGCGTTCTGCTTGCACGTCAACGCCCGGGTCCACCGGGTCACCCGCCGCGTCCCGGCCGAGATGCTCGCCGCCGAACAGTCCCGGCTGCACCCGGTCCCGACCCACCCGCACACGGTGGCGTTCGGGGTCACCAGGACTGTGCCCGCCAAGATGCCGATGGTCTCCTACGACGGCTGTCAGTACTCGGTCCCCTCCCACCTGCTCGGCCAAACGGTGTGGGTCCGGGTCCACGGCGCTGGCGTCGAGGAACAGGTGATCATCGTGCACGTCGGACCCACCGGGCCGGTCGAGGTCGCCCGTCATGGGCGAGCAACACCGGGCAGCCCGAAGATGACAGACGC
Source organism: Mycobacteriales bacterium (assembly GCA_038322925.1). Lineage (GTDB taxonomy): Bacteria > Actinomycetota > Actinomycetes > Mycobacteriales > Nakamurellaceae > Nakamurella. The sequence continues at coordinate 886 of JBBQGJ010000611.1, read as the reverse complement.
GCACTTCCCCCCGGCGCCGGCCGGGGCTTTGGGTCGAATCCCTAAGGCCCGCAACGGATCTGAGGCTGCGTTCCTGATATTGGGCGACGGCGCAAGACTGTGGCTGACCGAGGCCGCCGCTGCGGGCACCACCAAGATGCGCGTCAAGATGGCTGAGGCGGTGACGTTGTCCAAGCTGTTCAACCCTGCCGAGGTCGACTGGGCGTTGGGCCACGCCGCGGTCCATGCCCGGTTCGGGCACGGCGACCTCGCCTCGATCCTGGACCACAACGCGGCCGCCACCACAGGTCCAACCCACCGCGCCGGTGAGGGCCGCTCGCTGACCCAGGGCACGAGCAGCTGGGCGGGGCTCGGCGCCGCCGCCAAGGAACCCTGCGACGACGGCGATCTGGAGGCGGCGCTGTGAGCGCGACACCCAGGACAAAGGCCACCGCTGTCCCGACCCTGGGAGTCCCGACCGCACCACCACTACCTGAGGACCTCGAAGCACTACTGCGGCGGCTGCGGCTACCGCACATCCGCCGCCACGCCCCCGAGGTCGTGGCCACCGCCAAGGCTCAACGCTGGGAACCAGTCGAGGTCCTGCGTGCCCTGTTCGCCCAGGAGGCCGCAGGGCGGGAACGCTCCGCCCTGGCGACCCGCCGCGCCACCGCAGGGTTTCCCACCGGCAAGACCTTCGAAGCATGGTCGCCGAAGGCGTCCTCGATCCCGGCCCCAACCCAGCAGGCGCTGCGCACCCTGGAGTGGGTCCACCGCAGGGAGAACCTGGTGGTGTGCGGGCCGTCCGGCACCGGCAAGACGTTCCTGCTCGAGGCCCTGGGACAACACGCCGTCGAGCAAGGACTACGCGTGGCGTGGTTCACCCTCGAGGACCTCGGAGTGCTCC
>JBBQGJ010000610.1:0-3749 GCA_038322925.1 Mycobacteriales bacterium | reverse complement strand
CACGTGTTGTCTTGACGAGTGCCTCAACCTCCGTTCGGAGAAGGCGCAGCCAGGGATTGCCGTGGACGGAACCCTGTCGGTACTGCAGCTTGCCGTCGCGGATCGCCTCGATGATCTCGTCTTGAGTGAGTCCGAACTCGGTGCGAGCAGTCTTGTCGCTCAGGGTGGCGCCCTTGCGTCGCCATTGGGCTTCGAGGCTGTCGATGATTCACCGCTCCCTGGTAACGGACTCGGCAACGGCGCCGCCGGTGACGACATGGTGTCCGACTGCGCGGGCTGCGTCGAGAGCGGGACAAACCGTGGGGGGTTATGCGGCTTGGGGTGCAGCCAAGGTAAACCCAATACCCGCCATGAGCGGATCTTGAGCAAGTAGGAGGGCTGTTTACGGGCGGGTGGCGAGGTTGTGAATGTCCGAATTGTATGGTTCTCGCGATCTACGACACCCTTCCGGCCGCGGCTCACAGGACTCAAGCGCCCAGTTTGCCCCGCCCAACCGCATCACCTCGCGCACGCCCCCACCCAGGACGGCCAGTCACCGGGTGGCTGCGGCCAGAGATGCCAGCAGGGCGCGGATGTCGTCCAATAACAAGGGGGCCCGGCGCACCCGGCGGGGGTGCGCGGATCCACATTCATGGCAATAGAGCCATATTTTTCCACCCCGCAGGGGAGCCCAGCGACCCTGAAGACTATTTGCCCATTTCGCGGGCAATCCCCGGGGTGGTCTGGGCCGAATCATATTTACGGCACGGCGCATGAGGGTGCGCAGTTAAGCCTTGACGGGGCCGCACCGGCGGTGCCGCGGGTAGCTGAAAGGGAAAACTTCATGCGGACAATGCAACGCAGAGCAACGACCGGCGCCGCTCTGGGCCTGATGGCCATGATGGCACTGACGCTGCCGGCGGCCGCCGCCGCGGGAAGCTCGGTGCAGGCCGATCTCTTGCCGGTCGCCGGGAACGGCGTCGCCGGCAGCGGCACCGCGATGGTCACCATCGACGGCACCACGCTGACCGTGGACATGGCCGCCACCGGGCTGCTGGCCGACGCGCCGCACGCCGCGCATATCCACTTCGGTGCCACCGCCCGGCACGAATGCCCCAGCCTGTCCGACGACACCGACGGCGACGGCCACCTCACCACCACCGAAGGCGGCCCGGCCTACGGCGAGATCGTGGTCTCCCTGACCAAGACCGGTGACACCTCACCCAAGTCCGCCTTGGCGGTCGACCGGTTCGACACCGCCCCGGGCGGCTCCCTGTCCTACCAGCGGGGTTCCATCCAGGTCACCGACGCGGTCGCGGCGAACGTACAGAGCGGCAAGGCGGTCGTGGTGATCCACGGCGTGGACTACAACAACGACGGCAAGTACAGCGGTGACAAGAAGTCCGAGCTGGACCCGTCGCTGCCCACCGAGGCCACCGACCCGGCGCTATGTGGGGTTCTCGCCGTGTCGCAGATGTCGGGCATGCCTACCGGTGGTGTTGACACCGGTGGTGGATCCACCGCCGGTGCCGAGAACGTCGGCCTGATCACCGCCGGTGGCCTGGCCCTGCTCGGCGGGGTCGTCCTGATCGCCCGCCGTCGGACCAGCCCCACCGAACGCTGATGACCAGCGGCGCCGGGCACCGGGAAAGGAACTCAGGTGCCCGGCGCCGCGGCCGGCTGGTGTCGTTCGCAGCGGCGGTGTTGATCATCGTTGGGGGCGCCGCCGTTGCGGTGGGCCTGTTCGGTCAGGACCAGGCACCTCAACCGGCGGCCAGTGCCATGACCCCTCCGGCCGCCGCGGCCGTGACAACCAGTGCCGCCCCGGCCACCAGCAGCACCACCTCGGCTGCCGCGTCAGCGGGAGATTCCGGCGGTCCGGCGCCGGTCCCGGCATCCAGCACCTCAGTTGCCGGTCCACCGCCAGCCGTGACGCAGAACCCGGCGGCCCCAGCCCCGCGTCCCGTACGGTTGCGGATTCCTGACATCGATGTGCAGTCCGAGCTGATCGTGTTGGGTCTGAACGCCGACGGCACGCTGGCCGTGCCGCGACCGGGACCGGACTACGACAAAGCCGCCTGGTTCGACGGTTCCCCCGCCCCCGGCGCGGTCGGCCCGGCCGTCATCGAGGGACACATCGACAGCGCAGCCAACGGCCCCTCAGTGTTCTTCAACCTCGGAGCCCTCGCCCCCGGGAACCAGATCGAGGTCGACCGCGAGGACGGCTCGACCGCCCACTTCACCGTGGACGCGGTCCGCTCCTACCCCAAAACCGACTTCCCCACCCTGCAGGTCTACGGAAATACCACAGGACCCGAACTCAGGCTGATCACCTGCGGCGGAGAATTCGACGCCTCCCAAGGCAGCTACCGCAACAACACCGTCGTCTTCGCCCACCAACCGGCATGACACAAGTGGGCCGACTCACCACGGAGCTAGCTATAGCTAAGCTAACGGCTCTCCGGTTGGCCGATTTCGTCAGCGTGACGCAAATCGGCGGAGACCGACGCCAGATGCACTGGGTATAGGCAGTTTCGTGCACGGAATCAGCCGCCGATAAGCGCCGTTATGTCCAGTGGAAAAGACAATAAGACAAAAAGTCTACATGAGAGATAGCGCCCTGTTGTCCGATCTCAGGGAAGTGGAGGCAGATTTGAGGTACGTGAGACAAACGGCGACTTGTCTCACCTATCTGTCCGAACGATGAGATGTCTCGGGTACTTGAGGCACATCGTCGGTGTCGTACAAGGTGGGTGGCGGAACGGTCGCGCCGCGGTTCGCCTTGGCCGAACGGACTTTTCGCCAACAGTGGCAATGTGCTCGTGAGCCGATTCGCATCGTAGAACCCGCGAAAACTGGCCCTTGTGTTGTTTTCGTGGGTGAGGTTCGGGCTGAGTTTGGGCGACACACCGTGCCCTGTGGGGTTTCTGGCTGTCAAGGTCAGGACCACAGGGACAGGGAACGGTGTGCGCGCATCCGGGGTATGGCGGAAGGTCCTTCGTGTCGAACGGACGACGGTTGATGGGTTTTGGTTCGAGGGTGAGGAGGGCACCGACGAGGAGGTGCTGGTGATCTCGGTTCGCCCGACCGGTGCGGCGAGGTCGCGGTGCTCGCGGTGCGGTCGGCGGTGCCGGGGGTATGACGCTGGGGGTGGGGTGCGTCGGTGGCGGTCTTTGGATTCCGGCACGATGATGGTGTTCCTGGAGGCGCCGGCGCCGCGGGTGGAATGTCGGCGGTGTGGGGTCCTCGTTGCGGCGGTGCCGTGGGCCAGGGCCGGAGCCCGGTTCACGCATGCGTTCGAGGACAGCTGCGCGTGGCTCGCGGCGCGGGCGGCGCAGAGCGTGGTGTGTGAGTTGATGCGGGTGACGTGGCGGACCGTTGCGGGCATCGTGAAGCGGGTTGTCGCAGATCAGGGCGCTAAGAAGGACCTGCTGGCCGGGTTGCGGCGGATCGGGATCGATGAGATCGCGCACCGTAAGGGCCACCGATATTTGACGTGCGTGGTCGATCATGACACCGGCCGGCTGGTGTGGGCGGCGCCGGGCCGAAACACCGAGACGCTGCGGACGTTCTTCGATACGTTGGGTCCGGCGCGGTCGGCCGAGCTGACGCATGTTTCCGCTGATGGCGCCGAGTGGATCCACGCGGCGGTGGCGCAGCGGGCGCCGCAGGCGGTGCTCTGCCTTGATCCTTTCCATGTGGTCGCATGGGCGGTGAAGGCGTTGGACGAGGTGCGCCGACAGACATGGAACAAGCTGCGCGGCAACGAC
>JBBQGJ010000609.1:0-3770 GCA_038322925.1 Mycobacteriales bacterium | reverse complement strand
GCGTTCACCCTAATGACGAGCATGAGCGAACCGGGAACCCGCGACGCCGTCCGCAGGCTCCTGCTCGACCTGTCGAACGCCGCCGACGAGGGGCACATCAGCTGGGCGCAGATCCAGGTCAAGGTCGTTGTTGCCGCGGATATGGTCGCCACGATCGAACAAGACATCCGTGACAGCGGTTCAAACCCCAGCAGCCGCCCCGCCTAACGCTGAACTGGTTCGCCATCACGATGAGCTCACCACCAGCTCAGCGCGCTGACGCACCACGACTGGGAGGCAGCGGAGGCATGGGCGGGAGACGGCGCGTCGGCACAGTCGTGGGCTGCCCACCACGGTTACCGCACGGGTCGGCTGGGGTGCCGCCGGGATGGTCGAGTGTCCAACTGTGCGCGCGCGGCTGAACCGGCCGCTGCCTGCTTGTGGTCTGGACCCGGGGTTGGCTCGATGTCGCTGAAGGTCTGGGTCGCAGCCCGCAGCCGGTATGCGAGCTCGGTTGCTGGGTGCTCACCCGAGAGCTTTGATCCGGTTGTCAGTTGGGACAGCTCGTAAGCAACGTCGCAGCCGGCAGCCTCGGCTTCCTGGATTGCGCGGGAGAGCATGGGCCAGTCCTGGCCGGCTGTGAGCCGGGAATCGATGGAGTGCGCCAGTTGGCGCCACGCCTCCAGCGGCGGCAGTTCGTGGGTGGTCTTGTCACCAAGTGCTGTTGCGCCATTGGAGTTCGGTTCCCCCGGCTGCTGCCCGGTGTGAAGGCGTCGCTTGGCCGCGATGCCGGCAGCGGAGATGGGGCCGGCCTGTCCATCGGCTGACGGGGGCGCTTGGGCGGCGTGTTGCAGTCGGGTCCGGACGGCCGAAAGGTCACCGATCTGATGCTGGGCGCTGCCGAGCGGGTCGAGGGTCCATCGCTGGGCGGCGTCGGCGACCGCTTGCTCAATAGCGCCTTGTCTGGGGTTGGTGCGGGCGGTGGCGTAGTCGATCTGTTCGATCCAGGTGTGTGGGGGTTGCGCGGCAATGATGGCGGCGCAAGCGTCAATCACCTGCGGCGAGAGGCTGAGGTTGCCCAGTCGCTCGTCGAGCAGGCGCCTGGCCAGAGGCCGCGCGTCGCCCAGGCAGGCCCGCAGCACCGTGGGCCCGCCGTGCTGGAGGACCTCGGCGGGGTCCTGGCCGGTCGGCATGGCCGCCTGGCGCGGGGTGTCGCCGCGGGCGGTCAGCATCCAGAACGCGCGCTGGGCGGCGATCTGGCCGGCGAGGTCGGCGTCGGTGGCGACGGTGACCCCGGGGCGTTCGGGTCCGATGTAGGGGCGGAGCTGGTTGGCTTGGGCCTGTGTGAATGACGTGCCCAGTGGGGCGACGCCAATGTATTGGTTGTCACCGGTCAGGGTGACGGCGATGGCGTCGAAGAATCCCTCGACCAGGACGGGGGTGGCGCCAGCGTCCAGTGCGGCCCGGCCTTCGGCCAGCCCGAAGAGCTGGGCGCTCTTGTCGAACAGGTCGGTCTGTGGCGTGTTGAGGTACTTGGGTCCGGCTTTCCCGTCGTCGGCCAGGGCGGGGTGGCGGCGGCCGATGAACCCGTGGATCTGGCCCCTGTTGCGGATGGGTAGGACGAGGCGGTCACGGAACTGGTCGATGATGTGGCCGGTGCTGGCTACCCGTCCGAGGCCGGCGGCGAGGATCTCTTGGTCGCTCACACCCCGCCGGCGCAGGTGGTCGGTCAGGTTGGTCCACCCGGCGGGGGCGTACCCGGGCTGGAATGCGGGGTGGTCGGTCAGGTCGGTGCCGAGCCGGCCGGTGACGTATGCCGGTCCCCAGGAGTCGGGGTAGGCGGCGGTGAAGAAGTCGGCGGCCATCTGGTTCAGCTCGAGCAGCCGCGCCCGGGGGACCGGTGCGTGGTCCCACCTGTTCGCTTCGACCAGCTGTCGTTCGGTGTCGAACGCGTCCAGGTCCGGGGCGGGCGCGTACTCGCGTTGGCGTGCGGCGTGGAAGAGCGCCTCGTGGTAACCCTCGACTTCGGGCGCAGTTTGTTCTCGTGAGGGCATGTTGTTGCTTGCGGGTAGCGTGCCGCCCGCGTCGAGGGTCGCGTAGAGGTACGGGCCGTGGTCGTCGACCTGCAGCAGGTGAAGGTCCTCGGGTGGGCCCTGTTCGGCTGGGTCTGGTGGTGGCTCAATACCGTGTAGGGGTTCGGGGTCGGTCAGCGCTGCTACTCGCCAGACCAGGGCTTCGGCAAGGTCAGTAGCCGGCAGGAGTTGCTCGGGGCCGGCATCGATGTCGGCGTGGATGTCGCCCAGCAGTTGCTGGGGGGCCCAGCCGGAGCCGACGGCGCCGTTGACGGCCGCGACCAGGGCCGGCCAGGCCGGATCGGCCATGACCCGTCCGGCCCGCAGCTCCCCGAGACTGGCTACCAGTTCCTGGGTCCATGAGGGTCGCAGTGTTGCCGCACCGGAGCCGCCGGTGGCGGTAACGGCAGCGGGGGTCAGGTGTCGTGACAGGCGCCACCACACGGCGGCGGCGACCTGCTCGTCCGGCAGTGGCTTTTCCGCGGCGGCGGCGGTGACCATGCCCGCCACGTCCAGGCCCGCACGCTGCAGCGAGGCCAGGCGTCCGGCTAGTTCGGGCCAGTAGGGGTCGTGGCTGACGTGCAGGCCCAACCGGTTGGCCAGCGGTGTCCATTGGCGCACCGGCGCGCGCGGATCACCTTGGGCCGCAGCGGTTCGGGCGTCCAGCCCGTGCTGGACCCGCGCGGCAGCGGCGGCGAACTGAGGCGGGCCGGTGGGGCTCCGGTCGGTTGTTGGGACACCGACCGCTGCCCGCCACACGGCCAGGTCACCGAGCAGCTGGGCGTGGGCAGGGTCCATCAGGTGCGCCGCCCACGGGGGCGCCGTGGTTGGTGTGTACAGCGTGGCTTCTGTGCGGACGTCGACGACCAGGGCGGCGATCAGGTCCGAGCGGGCGGCCAGGTAGGGGCCGTACCGCTCGTGGGCGGCCAGGGTGGTGGGGATCCTCGGCAGCCAGGGCAGCGGCCGGCGGTTTGAGCCGGGTCCGCTGGTGGGGTCCAGGCGCCAGTCCAGAACGGCGGCGGGGTCGGTGGCGGTGCCCAGCTCGCGGCGGCCCGCCGCGGTGGCCAGTGCGGCGACGGGGTCGTGGCCGTCGACGGACAGGATGGCCAGGTGGGCGCGCAGCGTGGGGTAGGCGGGGGAGTCGGTCAGGCCGGGGTGGAGCTCCTCGGCTGCGGTGTCGACGCCGGTCATGACGTCGGCGCCGACGATGGTCGCGGCGATGACTCCGAGGCTGTCGTGGTAGCGGGCGACCGCATCGCGCAATTGTGTTGCCGGGCAGGCCAGTTCGCGGGTCAGGGTGCTCGCCGAGCGTTGCCGCTCGTCGCGGGCCAGGATGCCCGCCAGGATGTCCGTTGCGGTGGGCGGGCGCACGTTTTGGGGCTTGATGAGACTGTGTGGGTCGCCATCGCCGGCGGTGACCAGGTAGACGTCGTTGCCGGTTCGGCCGCGGGTCATTGTGACGTAGAACAGCTGCCGGGACTCATCCCCGGTGGCGACGGTGTGGCAGGTGTCGGTGGTGACGCCCTGGGCGCCGTGGACGGTGGAGGCGTACCCGAGCTCGGTGGAGGTGGTCACGTAGGCGGCGGGCAGGGTGACGTGCCGGGCGGTTCCGTGGTGTTGGACGTCCAGCGCGCCGCCTGGGTGAACCTTGGTCACCGTCCATCGGTCGCCGTTCTTGACCCAGTCGGAGGCGCTGAGGACCAGTCGGCGCTCGTTGGC
>JBBQGJ010000608.1:0-3778 GCA_038322925.1 Mycobacteriales bacterium | reverse complement strand
ACGGAATGGATGCCGACGACACCGCTCAGGCAGCACCCCCAGCCCTGCTTCGATCCCGCGGCGGGCACCGTCCGCATGCCGATCCGCTGGTCGACGCCGTCCTGCGCGTAGGCGCTGGTGGCCAGCATGGCGGGTGCGATGACCGATGCCGTGCCCGGATCGGCCAGTGTCTGGTTCAGCAACGATGCCATGTCCGCGGCGGTGGTCTGCACGTTGCCCCAATACATGCCGTCGGGTGTTGGTGTCGTCCCCGTCAAGGCATAGCGCCGCGTGATCCGGTCAACCATTGCATCGCCACCGGCCTGCTCGTAGAAGCTGTCCGCCGTCACATCGTCGGACCGGACAATCATCTCCCGGACCAGGGCCCGGATGGCCGGGTCGGCGCCGGCCGGGTCGACGGAGCCCGAAGCGACCGGCCCTCCAGGATCGTCCGAGTCGGTGGGTCCGTCCGCAGCGACCGAGCCGGCCGGGGCGTCGTCCAGGTTCGTTGCCGCGTCGGGGTCCGCCCCGCTCAGCACGTCGGCCGCGATCATCAGCTTGACCAGGCTCAACATCGGAAACGGCTGATCGGCATTGAACTGCGTCAGGATCGTCCCGGTGGTCCGATCCAAGATCACCACGGCCTGATGCACACCGGACGCTTCCGCATCGGCCACCGCGGTTGTCACCGCTTCCGTCGGGTCGACGGGTGGCGGCGGCCAGGGCGTGGTGTCCTCGACGACCGGATTACCGGTGTCGTCACCGGTGTCGTCACCGGTGTCGTCACCGGGCGCCCGCACCCCGCCGCTGATATTCAGCTGCGCGGTGTCACCGGCGGGAACGGTCACCGTGGCGGCAGCCCAGACAGCACCCGACGCCGGCTTGTCCGTGGTCGACACGGTGGCATCGATGACCACGGCCACGGCCCCGATGGTCAGCAATGACGCCAGCATCACCAGCCCCCGCCGGTGGCCGCGCCTCATCGGTTGGCCAACCTCATCCCCGCCCCCGTCCAGTCAAGATGCAGCGAACAACCATTTACCACAACCAGCACGGCGGCCGCCTGTCCGACGGCAGGTCACGACTGCTGTCCGCTCTTCGCTGCAGAATGACTGGTCGGTGCCCTCCCCGTCACGGGTCAGACGGTCCGACGCCGAGGCGGGGGCGCGGAGTCAGGCCAAGTCACTGACCTGTTCGATCATCCTGGCGGTGTTGGGTTGACCTGCCCGCCACACTTCGAACCACCGAGTCCGCGAGGGGCGGCGCCGAGCGCTGCCGCCCCCGGGACCGCCATCCCGGACGCCGGGGCTGCGGACCCCGGTCGGCGGACGAACGTGATGAACCTGGGTCATCGTCCCCGGCCGACCGCGGCAACGTTCCCTACGACCCCCGCGGGTCGGCGGCAGCACCGTCGACGTGTGCCCGTGCCGCACCGTGCGAAAGGGGCGTCCGCGCCGCCGGTCCCCGCCGGCGACCTCGGTGAGCGTGTCGCCGCTGCTCAGCGGGAACCCCGGGAACGGGCCTTCTCTACTTGCCATGATGGAAACCCGGTTGACCCTTGGCCAACACGGAAAGCACAGGTGGAGGGCCTTCGCAGATGGCAGCTACACCATGAGTTGTCGCAGAAGCGCAAGGTCGGCAGCGAGCCGATCAAGGGCGGCGCTCACCGACCCGGGTCGGGTGGCCGCCAGACCGGCCGTGATCCAGGTGCGCAGCAGAGCGGACACCGGCACTCCCGCGCGCTCGGCCAACGCCTCGATCGCGGCCGCGTCCTCCGGGGTCAGTCGCACCGCGACGGGCACCGATCGGTTCGGCCTGGTCGCGGTCGCACCGGCCGGCATCGGTTCGTCCAAGGTGGCGTCAGCCTCCGCGGCGGCCGCGGCGATCACCTCCGCGGTCGTGTCGCTCATGGCATGTTCCCTTCCCGGTGGCCCCTCTGGTCGGTGGCGTTCGCCCGCCAGCCGTTCGCGCCCCACCAGCCACCTCCGTCCCGCGGAACCAAGATCACCACCAGCACCGTCCTGGCGGTGGCCGAGTACCCCCAACAACCGGGCGCCGCGCCCGGACCGGCTTTTCGGATCCGGATCAAACAGCAGTGCGTCGGGATCGGTCAGAGCCTCCGTCGCCTCCACCACCGTCACCCGATGGCCGACCCGCATGTGGGCCTCACCGAAGGTCCAATCGACATCCACCGCTGACGGTTTACAGCTGTAAACGGCGGTCGCCATGCCGGCACCCGTGGGGCCGGTCTTTCCCGCTCCGGACGCCCACATCGCCGCGGCCGGCAGGGGTATCGACGTCGGTGTCATCGTTAGATTGGCGGTTATCGGACGCGGCGGGCGGTACTCGGCCGGCCAGCGGGGTCAGCACCGAAACGCTCCGATCCCGGGCGCCCGCCGCTGCCGACACTCGGACGTCCCCGCGGTGGCGGTCACCGACGAAGGACCGATGTGTCCCGGACCGGCTCCGGTCCGCGTCGGATGGGGTCACGTCCACGACGTTTTCGCACCGGCATCTGCAGCGGTTCACCGTTGCGCGGTGCGATGCGAGCGCCAGGTAGCGGGTGGTGCGGCGCCGGGGCCACGGCATGACGGAGGTCGCTCGCGCCGGTGCGCACGTCGGGTACGATCGCTGCGGTGTCGGTGGCCATCCTGCTCCGCGGGTTCCTCGGCGGAGATGTGCCGGTCCGCATCGAGGCTTACGACGGCTCTGTGCTGGGGCCGGTCGGGGCGCGCACGGTGCTCCGGGTCCGGTCGCCGGACGCGATCCGCCGGGTGTTGTTGTCGCCGGGGGAGCTGGGCATCGCCCGCGCGTATGTCGCCGGTGACCTGGACATCGACCGCGGCACCGTCTTCGACGTGCTGGAACTGCGCCACACCCGACCGGACCTGCGGCTGCGGCCGGCTGATCTGCTCGCCGCGGCGCGGCTGCTCGATCTGCACCGTCCCGCCGGGTGGCGCCGGCTCCACCTGCCGGCGCCGCCGGAGGAGGCGCGGCCACGCGGCCGGCGGCACGGCAAGCGGCGGGACGCGGCCGCGGTCACCCACCACTACGACGTGTCCAACGCGTTCTACGGCATCGTGCTGGGCCCGTCGATGACCTATTCCTGCGCGCTGTGGGAACGCCCCGGTGTCACCCTGGAACAGGCGCAGACCGCGAAATACGAACTCGTCGCCCGCAAGCTCGGGCTGCGCCCGGGGATGCGGCTGCTGGACGTGGGTTGCGGGTGGGGCGGGATGGCGCTGCACGCCGCGTCCCGGTACGGCGTCCACGTCGTTGGGATCACCCTGTCCGAACCGCAGGCGTCCTACGCCACCGCCGCCGCCCGCCGGGCCGGTTTGGCCGGCCGGGTCACCTTCCGGGTCCAGGACTACCGGGACGTCCGGGACGGCCCGTTCGACGCGATCAGCTCGATCGGCATGGTCGAGCACGTCGGGGCCGCCCGGCTGCCCGGGTACGCGGGGAGGCTGTTCGGGCTGCTCCGCCCGGGCGGGCGGCTGCTCAACCACGGCATCGCCAGCCCGGGCGAGGCGGTGTTCCGGCCGAACCCGTTCGTCGCCCGCTACGTGTTCCCCGACGGGGAACTCACCGAGGTCGGCAGGGTGGTCTCGGTGCTGCACCGCGCCGGTTTCGAGGTTCGCCACGTGGAGGGGCTGCGGGAGCACTACCCGCTGACCCTGCGGGCGTGGGTGCGGAACCTGGAGGATCGCTGGGACGACGCGGTCCGGGAGGTCGGCGCCAACCGGGCCAGGGTCTGGCGGCTGTACATGGCCGGCGCCGCGCTGGGCTTCGAGGAAGG
>JBBQGJ010000607.1:0-3785 GCA_038322925.1 Mycobacteriales bacterium | reverse complement strand
TGGTGTTGCCGATCTGCGCGGCCACCAGCAGCACCGTCGGCTGCACTCCGACGGTGGTGGCGGGCAGGAACGTGTCGGCGTCGACCAGCGCGAGGTACTCCGGCGTGATGCCTTGCTCGGTCAAGATCCGGTTGGCCTCGGCCAGGATGACCTGACCGCGCCCTTCCCCGCCGGAGTTCATCTGTTGCGCGGCGCGCAGCGCAGCGAACAGACCCGTCGCCTGGCTGCGCTCGGCCGGACTGAGCCGGCGATTGCGGCTCGACATCGCCAGCCCGTCGGGTTCCCGGACGGTCGGCACGGTCACGATCTCGGTGTCGATGTCCAGGTCCGCCACCATGGCCCGCACCACCCGGGCCTGCTGGGCGTCCTTGGCGCCGAAGTACGCCCGCTGCGGCCCGGCGATGTTCAGCAGTTTGCTGACCACGGTGGTGACGCCGCGGAAATGCCCGACACCGCGATGGGTTCCCTCGAGCGTCTCCACGATCGGCCCGTGCAGCGCAACGGTGACCGTGAACCCCGGCGGATAGATCTCCGCCGCCGACGGCATGAACAGCAGATCGACGCCGACCCCGGCGGCCAACTCCGCGTCCGCCACCTCGTCCCGCGGGTAGGCGGCCAGATCGGCCGGGTCGTTGAATTGCGCCGGGTTGACGAAGATCGACATCACCACGACGTCGTTCTCGGCCCTGGCTCGCCTGGCCAGTTCCAGGTGCCCGTCGTGCAGCGCACCCATGGTGGGCACCAGCGCGACCGACGCCCCGGCCGCGCGCTGCGTCGACAGAGCCGCGCGCAGATCGCGCACCGTGCGGACGGTTTTCATGGGCTGGCGGACTCCGATGCGCGAGGGTCGTGGGGATCGGACGGTGCCGTCCTCGGCGGCAATGGCATCGAACCGGGACCCCGGCCCGGCTCTTGGACGACGTCGTCGCCGCTGCCGCGGATCTCCGACACTGTCTCACCGAGCGTGCTGTCGCGCACTGCGGGGCGCACCTCGACCGCGGTCGCGGTGCGGCGGGCGAGCCGTTCGGTCGCCGCCACCAGCGCATCGAACAGGCCAAGCAGGTCAGGCGTCCGCTCTGTCACCGTGTCCCTGTGCAGGTCGACCGTGCGTGTGTCGCCGCGCGCCACGGGTCCGGTGAGAGCGGCAGGGCCGACCTTGCCCCAATTGTCCAACGCGGCCCTGGCCAGCGGCATCAGCACGCCGCGATCCAGCCCGGCCGTCGCGATCAGCTCGGCGGCGGCGTCCTGCAGGGTGATCAGGAAGTTCGAGGCGATGGCAGCTGCAGCGTGATACGCCGCCCGATCCGATTCCGCGACCTGGACGGCACGCAGGCCGAGTAAGCCGGCCAACGCGGTCGCGGCGGCCAGCGCTCGCGGCGTGCGGCCGGCCAGCGCCGCGGTGACCCCACGGAAATCGGCTCCGTCGCGGGTCACCGTCATCAACGGGTGCAGGCTGAAACCCTCGTGATCACCCAGTACGTCCAACCGCGACGCCCCGGAGCAATGCCCCAGCAACACACCGGGGGCGGTGACGGCGTCGGCAGCCGCGGCGATCGCGTCGTCCGGAACGCACAGCAGCACCACGCCGGCGCCGGTGCCGTCAAACCCGCGACCGTGCGGTCCACTGACCGGCACCCCGGCCTCGCGCAGGGCGCCGAGCAGCGCCGTGCCCAGCCGTCCGGCGCCGACGATCGCCACCGGCACCGGCAGGCTGTCTGGTCCGGAGGTGAGCGGCTCCTGCCCGGTCAGTGTTGTCCCGGACCGTACGGCTCCGGTCGGCCCGGGGGCTGGTACGGGTATCCCGGTGCCGGCGGTTCGTCGCGACCCGGGTAGGCCTGGTCGTGTCCCTGTGGAAGCTGTTGCGGCGCAGGCGGTTGCGGGGACCCACCGGCAGGAGCGATCTCCACCCGGTCCCGGTAGGCGGCGGCTCGCGCGGCGTCCTGGTCGGCGATCGTCACCGCGGCTTCTCGTTCCACTGCCTTGACTGCCTCGGCGACCTCCGCGGCGGAGGTGCCCTCGAACCAGTCGGCCACGTCGTCATCGATGTCGCCGGGCCGCGGCTTGGGCTTGTCGGGGTCGACAGGCTCATCGGCAGGGGGTTCGTAGCGGAACACACCGTCGTCGCCCTTGGTACCCAGCATCCGGGCGAAACCCTCCAGCGACTTGGAGAAATCGCTCGGGATCATCCACACCTTGTTGGCGTCGCCCTGCGCCATCTGCGGCAGCGTCTGCAGGTACTGGTACGCCAGCAGTTCCGGGGTCGGCTTGCCGGCCTTGACCGCCGCGAACACCTTCTCGATGGCCTTGGCCTGGCCCTGTGCCTGCAGGTACCGAGCGGCGCGCTCGCCCTGGGCGCGCAGGATGCGGGACTGACGCTCACCTTCGGCGGCCAGGATGGAGGACTGCTTGGCGCCTTCCGCGGTCAGCACGGCGGCCTGCTTCTGACCCTCTGCGGTCTTGATCGACGACTCGCGAAGGCCCTCGGAGTTCAGGATCATCGCGCGCTTGTCCCGGTCGGCGCGCATCTGCTTCTCCATCGCCTCCTGGATGGACGGCGGCGGGTCGATCGCCTTCAACTCGACCCGGGCGACCCTGATCCCCCACTTGCCGGTGGCCTCGTCCAGCACCCCGCGCAGCTGCCCGTTGATCGAATCGCGGCTCGTCAGCGTCTGTTCCAGGTTCATCCCGCCGACGACGTTGCGCAACGTGGTGGTGGTCAGCTGCTCGACGGCAACGATGTAGTTCGCGATCTCGTACACCGCTGCACGCGGGTCGGTGACCTGGAAGTAGACGACGGTGTCGATCGAGACGGTCAGGTTGTCCTCGGTGATCACCGGCTGCGGCGGGAAGGACACCACCTGCTCGCGCAGGTCGATGCGCGCCCGGATCCGGTCGACGAACGGCATCAGCCAGACAAGGCCCGCGCCGCTGGCCTTGTTGAACCGGCCGAGGCGTTCGATGACCGCGGCCTGGGCCTGCGGGATCACCTTGACGGACCGCATGAGCACCACCACCACGAGGACCACGATGATGATGGCGACGATCAGAACTGGATCCATGGTGGTTATGGCCCCCAAATCACGACCGCGGTGGCACCGCGGACCTCGACGACAGTGACGGACGTACCCGGCGGCAGCGGCCGGTGGCCTTCCATGCCCACCGCCGACCAGACCTCACCGCCGATCTTGACCTGCCCGCCGTCGGAATCGACGGTGGATACCACGGTGGCCTTCGACCCGATCAGCGCTTCGATCCCGGAACGGATCGCGGACGGCTGGTAGTACTTGCGCAGCAACATCGGCCGCAGTCCGAGCACCAGCGCGACCGAGGCCAGCGCGAACACGATCAGCTGGAGCCACAACAGTTCCGGGAACAACAACGCGACGCCGGCCGTGACCAGGGCGCCGCCGCCGAGCATGAGCAGCACGAATTCCGCACCGAGTACCTCGGCGATCGACAGCAGCACCGCGCCGGCAAACCAGACCCATGCGGACATGAATTCATCCTGCCAGAGCAACGACACCGACCGCGGTACTCGGGGGTCAACGCCTGGTTGCGCCCGGGTGCTGAGACGCCGTGGACAACACGATCGGCGATGGCGGCGGCGGCCACCGCTGTGGTGCTCGTCGTCTGCTGGGTGCTCGCCGTCTTCGTCCTCGGTGCCGACGACATCGCGGTCCTCCTGGCATCCGTGATGGTCGTGGCGGCTGGTGCCTGGGTGGCGGCACGACTCCTCGACGCGCCCTTGTTCACTCTCGATCCAGTCGTCGTTCGACCGATCGCCT
>JBBQGJ010000606.1:0-3801 GCA_038322925.1 Mycobacteriales bacterium | reverse complement strand
GGCCAGGCAGGCCACCACGTCGTTGCCGTCGACCCTGACCCCGGGGAATCCGTAACCGGTCGAGCGTTGCCAGAGCGGAACCCTTGACTGCTTCCCCACCGGTTCGGAGATGGCCCACTGGTTGTTCTGGCAGTAGAAGACCACCGGCGCGTCGAAGGCCGCGGCGAACACCATGCCCTCGTGCACGTCACCCTGGCTGGTGGCGCCGTCACCGAAGAAGGCGATGGTGGCCTCGTTGCGGCTCTCCCCGTCGGCCTCCGGCGAACCGATCGCGCCGTCGAATCGCTGGCCCATCGCGTACCCGGTGGCGTTGAGCACCTGGTTCCCGATGACGATCGTGTAGCAGTTGAACCGGGTCGCCTTCGGGTCCCACCCGCAGTGGTCGGTGCCCCGGAAGATGCCCAGCAACTGGGTCGGGTCGACGCCACGACACCAGGCCACGCCGTGCTCGCGGTACGAAGGAAAGGCCATGTCACCGGGACGCAACGCGCGCCCGGCCCCGATCTGAGCGGCTTCCTGGCCCAAGAGCGGCACCCAGATGCTCAGCTGACCCTGCCGCTGCAGCGCGTTGCCCTCCCGATCGAAACGGCGGACCAGCACCATGTCGCGGTACAGCCCGCGCAGCAGATCGGCGTCGACCTCGAACGGGAAGTCCTCGTGGGCGGTGAGCGTGCCCTCCGGGGAGAGCAACTGGACCAGGTCGTCGCCGTGGCTGGTCGCTCGCAGGCCGGCGATCACCTCGGACGGCGTCGGCTGGCCGCGCAGGCCCGCAGCTCCGCGGGCGGCGGCGTCACGGGCTGTCGTCGGATGGTACGGCGAACCGGGGCTCTCGGGTGATCCGGGAACCGCTGCCATGCGAATCTCCTCACTCGAACGCACCCGACTCCCGGGATCTCCGGGCTGACCGGATGTCGGCACCGGCAGGGCCCGCGGCACGCGGGTGCGACCGGTCGAGCCCGTCGGCGATGACGGTGACTGCTCACCTGGACCAGACGATGGATCGCATCGAGGAGATACGGGCGGGTACTCCGATATTGACACGGATACCGGCGCGGTGTGTCGTGGGCCACGTCCGACCGTCGGACACCCCATCATCGGGACCTGCGGGGATCGACCTGTTGATCACCAGAGGTGACCGTCGGGCAGGCGATGTGGCGGCGGCGCGCTCGGCCGGAGCGCGGCATACGATCGTCACGCTGCCGGGCGGATCGACGCGCCGGCCGGACATTCCGGAGGTCTGTTGTGGAGCTGGAGCACCGGTTCGAGGTCCCGGTCGGCGTGGAAAAGGCCTGGACCACCCTGCTGGACATGGAGCAGGTCGGCCCATGCTTCCCGGGAGCGATCCTGGAACACGTCGACGGCGACGAGTTCAGCGGCTCGGTGAAGCTCAAGCTGGGCCCGATCCGGATGGTCTACAAGGGCACCGCGAAGATCGTCGAGAAGGACGAGGTGCTGCATCGGGCCAGGATCGAGGCGACCGGCAACGCGGGTGGCTCCACCTCCACCGCGGCCATGCTGGTCACCGCCACCGCGACCCCGCTCGCACCGAACCGGACGGCCGTCGATCTGGTCACCACCCTCTCGCTCACCGGACGTCCGGCGCAGTTCGGTCGCGGCGTGATGGTCGATGTCGGCAACAAGCTGATCGGACAATTCGCCGACTGCGTGTCCACCAAGCTGTCCGGGCGCACCGCGGGTGGCGCTGAGCTGATCGACGTGACGAATCCGGACGAGGTGGCCGCGGACGTGGCCGCCGGCGAGCAGGCGACGGCCGCATCGTTGGTGGGTACGCCCTACGCGTCGTCCCCTCCCGGTCGGCAACACCAGCCGGCCGCCTCGAACGAGCCGCTGAACGTGCTGCAGACGGCCGGTGCGCCGGTGCTGAAGCGAGTGCTGCCGATCATCCTCGGGGTGATCGCGCTGGTGCTGCTGCGAAAGTTGCTGCACCGATCGGCCGATTCCGATGACGAGAGCTGACCGAACCCGTGCCGGCGTGAGGGCAGTTGCGTGGTCGGTCCGGGGATCATCCGGGGATCAACTGCCGCCGTTCTTGCGCGCGGACTTGGCGGTATACATTGCCGCGTCGGCCCGCCCGAGTAGCTCCCCAAGATCGACCCGGACCCCCGCCTGGCTGCTGGCGATACCGATGCTTGCCGAGATGCCCGCCTCACGGAGCCGCTCGTTGACCCGGGAAGTCAGGTCGTGCGCCAGCTCGGGGGTGCCGCCGACGAGGAGCACCGCGAACTCGTCTCCGCCGACCCGGGCGACGGTGTCCTCCGGTCGGAAGGTGCGGCGCAGCACCTCGGCCACCGACTGGATCAACGCATCACCGGCGGAGTGCCCGTGCAGGTCGTTGACGAGCTTCAGGCCGTCCACGTCCACGTAGACGACGGTCAGGTCCGGATCCTCATCCGCTGCCTCGGTGAGCGAGCGGCCGACCTCCAGGAACCCGCGCTGATTGGCCACCCCGGTGAGTTCGTCGGTGGTGGCCAACCGGTGCACCTCCTCACGGGCCTGTTCCATCCGCTGCATCGTGCGATGTCTGGCCACGTTGAGAACGATGGCAAGCGCGTCGGCCTTGACCAGCTGAGAGGCGAAGATCGCGGGCGACACCGGGATGCCGAAGGCGAACGCGCAGGCGATCCACGCCACATTGATCGCGATGATGACGGCGGTCGCCCAGAACCGGTCGTGCAGCAACGCCCCCACCCCGACGATCACCAGCAGCACGCCGATGGCCGGGTAGGTGATCTTCGTGCCGATGACGTACACCAGCGGGTTCAGGCCGACCATCACCGCGACCCCGACCCCTACGCCGAGTGAATGCTGTCGCAGCATCGGGCCGACCGGGCCGCGCAGCAGCACCCAGCCGATCGCGAGGACCAGCGAGGACAGCGCCGCGGCCGTCGAGGACGCCCACGAGCCTGGTGTCTGATCGAAGCTGAACTGGGCTATCGCGACCAGCGCGAACATGATGCTGCCGACACCGCAGAACGGGCTCATGGTGTCGGAGATGACCAACGTGCGGTCCGCACGCAGTCTGGACCGGCGCTCGCGCTCGGCGCGCCGGCCTCCGTCATCACCTCGACCCGACGCCTTGGTGCTGATCGCCACCGCGCTGACCCCCGTACCGCCGTGACCGCCGCCCCCGGCGTGTCCCCGTAGAGCGTCCGTCCGGTGCTCTTGGGACTGTGGAAGCGTTCCTATCCGCTCTAGGAAACCACGAAGGCGGGTGTCGTGGACACCCGCCTTCCGGTCACAGCCGTGAAGCGTTCAGCTCTCGTCGATCCGGTGTTTCAGCGCGGCGAGCTCGTCACGCAGTGGGGTGGGCACCGTGTCGCCGAGCGAGGCGAACCACTCCTCGATGAGCGGTAGTTCCTTCTTCCACTCCTCGGGGTGCACGGCCAGGGCCGCCGACACCTGGTCCTGCGTCAGGTCAAGGCCCTCGATGTCCAGCCCACCCGGAGCGGGCACGTAGCCGATCGGCGTCTCGACAGCGTCAGCCTTGCCGTCCATTCGCTCGATGACCCACTTGAGCACGCGCGAGTTCTCGCCGAACCCGGGCCACAGGAACCCGCCGTCCGAGTCCCGGCGGAACCAGTTGACGTAGAAGATCTTCGGCAGCTTGCTCGCGTCGGCTTCCTTGCCGACATCGATCCAGTGCTGGAAGTAGTGGCCCGCGTCGTAGCCGAGGAACGGCAGCATGGCCATCGGGTCGCGCCGGACGACGCCCACCGCGCCGGTAGCTGCCGCGGTGGTCTCCGACGACAGGGTGGCGCCCATGAAGACGCCGTTCTGCCA
>JBBQGJ010000605.1:0-3831 GCA_038322925.1 Mycobacteriales bacterium | reverse complement strand
CCCAGCCCTACGGCGGCTACATCTCACCCGGGTCGACGCTCGACGAGCTGCGGGTGTTCGTCAGTCAGTGGAACACGTTGCCGCAGGCCGACAACGCGCCCTACCGGGTGATTCAGTTCGCGGTGAACCCGTTCAAGCCCTAGTCAGCGGACATTTCTTTGTGGCTTCCATCGGCAGTCCATCGGTCGGCCCAAGGCACTCGACAAGACGGAAACGGCTCTGGCGTTACGCATGCGTGAGAGCGGGGCACCGGCGAGCATCATCATTGCTGCCGCGCTCGGGGTGATTCGGGCCACCATCTATCGGCTGCTGGCTGATCATGACGGTGGGTGAGGTGGGTGCGGGATGGGCTTGACCCCGTTTGGTGGACACGGAGTCAGGCGGCTCGTTGCGACAGACTCGCTTGGCCCTCAACCTCATGTAGATGAGCGCACCGTTCACCCTGCGGCGACGGTGACGACTTCCCCGTTGGGCCGCTGCGGCTGCCCGCTGTGGCGGTTCATCGGCAACGGCAACGGCTCCAGGGGATGACGGCGGATGTCGAGAGTCTGGTAGCCCACCAGTACCACCAACCCGGCGATGAGCACCGCGGAGGCACCAGCGTTACCCCACTCCAGTCCGCCGTGATCGCGGCTCTTGCTCAGGATGTTACCCACCTCAGCGCCCCAGGGGCGGGTCAGGATGAAGGCGATCCAGAACAGCAGCATGCCGTTGATATTGGAGAAGTAGTGCGCGGCCAACAGCACCAGCATGGCCGCCGTGAGCACCAGCGCGGCGGGTCGCAGTCCCAGGCCCAGCCCGCCCGCCAGGTAGTCGCCGGTGGACGTGCCGAGACTATTGGAGAAGACGACGGCGATCCAGGACAGCACTTCGCCGTTGAGGGTGGCGACGTTCTCGACGTTGAGGGTCTGGCCGCTGCGCCACCAGACCAGCAGCACCAGTGCCAGCCCACTGCCGAGGATCAACGCGCCGGTGGCCTGCCCCAGGCGGGACGTGTAGTTGATGAAGTCCGAGATCGTGGTGCCCGCGGTGCTGGTGAGGACCACCACGGCCCAGAACGGAGCCGGGTGAAAACGGCTGGCGCGCAACTGGATTGTCATGCCGACGACGAAGACGGCGAGTAGCAGCACCGCGGCGCGAAGGGTGCCCAGCCCCAGTGTGTGGGAGAAGTAGTCACCGGCCGTCTCACCCAGTGTGGTGGCCAGGATTTTGATCGCCCAGAACAGTGCGGTGATGTGAGGCAGCTTGCGCAACACGTACTGGCCGGGAGTCAGGGGCATGGCCGAACCCTCGCATAGGGCGCCGCGACGAGCACGCCACCGCACCGAGTTGACGGCCAACGCACAGGGTGACCGCCCCGGGATGTCCGGAGACTCTTCGCAGAAGGCGTGGGGGTAGCCCTGACCGTTTGCGCGTCCTCAGACGCTACAGCCCCACACAGCCGTCGCACACGTCAATCACAGATGGCACCAGTAGCTTGGCCGTCAGGACGGATCGCGGTCGCCGACCCCCCCCGATGGGCGGCCGCGATTCGGTCCCTGGCCTTGGCCGTCGCCTCCGGCTCCGCTGTGAATTCGACGTCGCGGGCGGGCCTAGGTCTCATCGGCGATCTGGTGCCGATCTTGACGCCGACCGGGGCCTGCGGATCGCCTGTTCGCATGTCCAGTTCCCTCTGCAGTCGACGCTGTTCCTCAGTCGCCTTCGTGTCGTCCTTCGGTGTGGTCGGGGGAGGGTTGAGCTGTTCCATGCGCGTCAGAGTCTCCCGAATGGGGTGCCACGAAACCTTGGCGCGCAACCCGCTTACATGGCTGATTCATAGCCATTACTTAGCGCGCACCGTGGCTAGCGAGCGGATCATCGGTGTCATGAGTGATAAGCCAGACGATTCAACGGATTCCATCCCAGTTCCCGAACCCACGCCGTCGGAGAACGCCGCCACCGGCCCGACGTATGCGCCGCCGGAGGGGTACCTGGCTCCGGCCGAGGTGCCGCCACACGAGCACAAGGCGAGCCGCCTGAACAAGATTGCCGCGTGGGTCGGCATCTTCGCCGGCGCGGTGGTCATCGTGGCGGTGATTTTCGGCACCGGCTTCATGCTCGGCGCACATTCCGGCCATTATCGCGGCGGCGCCGGTGGGGGGTTCGGCCACGACCGTGGCGGCGCCATGGAGCACCGCGACGGCCCGCCGATGTGGGGTCCGGGCCCGATGATGCGGCCAGGACCAGCCTTCGTGTTCCCCGGTCCGGGGTTCCAGGGTGGCCCCGGGTCCCAGGGCGGACCGTTCCAGAGTGGTCCCGGTGGCTCGGGTCAGGGGCCCACGTCTCCTCAGCCGAACCAGCCGGGTCGCTGAGCATACTCGGAAACGACGCGATGCCCCGTTCACCCTCGCGGTGAGCGGGGCATCGTCGTCGCCGCCTTCAGTTGCCGAGTTCTGCTCCAGGGTTGCGACCCTGGTGGGTTCGCAGCCGTGTCGCAGAAATAGGGGGGACGAAACACCGTCTCCGACGCGTGCATGGCTGGGATCATGGGTATTGCGTGGAAGTGGAGCCGGGAAGGCAGCCGCGGCCCAGCTCAGTGGCCGCGACCACGAGGAGATGGGTAGGTACATGACCGAGAAGATCGCAACGACCGATGGCGGCGCGCCCGTACCGAGCGTCGAGCATTCGCTGACCGTCGGCCCCGACGGCCCGATTCTGCTGCAGGACCACTACCTGATCGAGCAGATGGCCAACTTCAACCGGGAGCGCATCCCGGAGCGTCAACCCCATGCCAAGGGTGGCGGCGCATTCGGCACCTTCGAGGTGACCAGTGACGTCAGCCAGTACACCAAGGCGAAAGTGTTCCAGCCGGGCACCAAGACCGAAATGGTGGCCCGGTTCTCGACCGTGGCGGGCGAGCGTGGCAGCCCAGACACGTGGCGCGACCCGCGCGGGTTCTCGCTGAAGTTCTATACGTCCGAGGGCAACTTCGACATGGTGGGCAACAACACCCCGGTGTTCTTCATGCGCGACCCGATGAAGTTTCAGAACTTCATCCGCAGCCAGAAGCGGATGGCCGCCAACAACCTTCGCGACCACAACATGCAGTGGGACTTCTGGACCCTGGTGCCCGAGTCCGCGCATCAGGTGACCTATCTGATGGGCGACCGCGGAGTCCCGAAGACGTGGCGGCAGATGAACGGCTACTCGAGCCACACGTACAGCTGGGTCAACGCCGACGACGAGATGTTCTGGGTCAAGTACCACTTCATCTCCGACCAGGGTGTCGACTTCCTGACCCAGGAGGACGCGGATCGACTCGCCGGCGAGGATGGCGATTACCACCAGCGTGATCTTTACGACTCGATCGAGGCGGGCAACTTCCCGACCTGGACGTTGAAGATGCAGATCATGCCGTTCGAGGACGCCAAGACCTACCGGTACAACCCGTTCGACCTGACCAAGGTGTGGTCGCACGCCGACTACCCGCTGATCGACGTCGGCACGATGACGCTGAACCGCAACGTCGTCGACTACCACGCGCAGATCGAGCAGGCCGCCTTCGAGCCGAACAACAGCGTTCCCGGCACCGGTCTCTCGCCGGACAAGATGCTGCTTGCCCGCGGGTTCGCTTATTCGGACGCGCACCGCGCCCGGCTCGGCGTGAACTACAAGCAGATCCCGGTGAATGAGCCGAAGGTGGAGGTCAACGCGTACTCCAAGGACGGGGCGATGCGGATTCGCAACTCCACCGACCCGGTCTATGCGCCGAACTCCATGGGTGGTCCGGTGGCCGACGACCCGAAACGAGTGGCCGAGGCGCACTGGGTGTCCGATGGCGACATGGTGCGC
>JBBQGJ010000604.1:0-3839 GCA_038322925.1 Mycobacteriales bacterium | reverse complement strand
GCGGTGGGGGTACCCCGGGTCGGCCGGATCCGGGTCTGATCGGTCGTGACCAAGCCCCGGCCGACGCGGTCCGGGCAGGACTGCCGACCGGGCCGCACCGCGACCTACCGAGGCGGCGGCGGGTTGTTGGGCATGATCGGGCCATGACGCCGACAACAACTCCGACCGGAACCGGGACCGAGCCGACTGTGAACGATCAGGCGGCGGTCCGGGCGGAGGCCAGGGAACAGGTCCGGCGCGCCGCCGGGCTGTGGTTGACCGGCGACCGGGTCGCGGTGCTGGGCCGGCAGATGGTGCTGTCGATCACCCGGTACCGGCGGGCGAACCGGCGGTCACCGACCTGGGCGGAGGCCGTGGCCGGGGTCGACCCGGCGCTGTGTGAACCCATCACCACCGTCCCGGAGGGTTGGCCGCTGCGCCCGGCGGTGTGGCGGCGGGAGCTCCGGCAGCGGCTGATGGGCGAGCTGAAACACGCCCGCTGGGTCACCTACACCCACACACCGCGGTCCCTGCACCCGGGCGAGGTCGGCCGCGGCTGGCTCACCACCGCGAACCAGCCGCCCGACGGGCCGCACCCGCCGGACACCGCCCGGTAACGGGGACCGAGCAGCGGGGCTCCACCCCGGCACCCCGGTCGCGGGGACGTCCCGGGTACCGACCGGTGATGGCACCCGGCTGGGGCAACGGTCCCACCACCGGACCGGGCGCGGGCCGGGTCAGAACGGGGGTTGGTCGTCCCCGCCGCCGGCGCCGCCGGTCCACGGGTCGCCGCCGCCGTGTTCACCACCGCCGCGGGTGGGCGCGGCCGGGGTGGTGGTTTTGCCGGCGCGGGTGACCCTGGCGGTGGCGTACCGGAGGGACGGCCCGATCTCGTCGACGTCGACTTCGACGACGGTGCGCTTCTCCCCCTCGCGGGTCTCGTAGGACCGTTGCTTGAGCCGGCCGGTGACGATCACCCGGGCGCCCTTGGTGAGGGTTTCGGCGACGTTCTCGGCGGGTTGCCGCCACAGCGTGCAGCGCAGGAACATGGCGTCCCCGTCCTTCCATTCCCCGCTGGCCCGGTCGAAGATCCGGGGCGTGGAGGCGACGGTGAAGTCGGCGACGGGCACCCCGGACTGGGTGAAACGTAGTTCCGGGTCGGCGGTCAGGTTCCCGACCAGGGTGATAGCGGTATCTCCGGACATATGTGCTCCTTCGGGTTTGGGGACAGTGTGTCCCTCGGTGATGACATTGGTGGGCGGTGATCTGCTGACCCCTCGTGGTGTCCAGGTCACGCCGGACCCGCGCCGGTTCATCGGTGAGCGGGGCGGACGGGAACGGAGCGGACGGGAACGGAGCGGAGCGGAGGGATCTGGGCGGTCGTCGCGCCGGCGCAGACGGGTGCCGGCCGGTCCGGCGGGCAACGCCGCCGGGTTGAGGTTGACGTGCGTGATCAGTGGGAGTGGACTCCCCCACCCCGGACCGGGCCGGGTCATCGGGGTGTTCTCGGAATTCTCGTCGGCGGCCGGGGGGTGCTGGGGGTGCTCGGGCCTGGTGACCGGTGACAGGGGCTCGTCGAGCAGAATGCCCAGCATTGGTGGTCATCGGGTGCCGCCGTTCGCGGTGGTCGAGGTGTGGACGTGCAGGGGGTCGGGGACGGCGGTGGGGATGACGATGGTGGCGGGGTAGGTCCAGGTGCTGCCGTACTGGTCGGCCAGCACGGTGACGCCGTGCCGGCGGTGAATGTCGGTGACGGTCCGGGGCGGTTGGTCCGGTAGCGGGCGCCGCTGGTCGCCGGGGGTGAGGTGCCCGGCGTGGTGGGGTCGTAGAGGTGTACCCGCGGGGCGAGCTGCCAGTCGTGCCGGTGGGGTCGGTGTGGTGGTGGATGGTGGCGGCGTTGGCCAGGGTCAGGCACATCACGTCTCACCGCCGCCCATCCGTCGGGGTGGCGAGGCCGGTGAGGGGGTGGGCGTGGACGGTGCGGTCGGTGGTGCCGGTGTTGAAGTCGGCGAACAGCTCGGCGAACGGTCCCGCTGTACCGGGCGACGGTTCGCGTTGGGGTGAAGGCGGTGATGTCGGCGACGGCGGCCGCGGCCGGGTCGTAGAAGATCAGCATGTCGGCGAGCCGTTGCCGGGCGTCGTCGATGCTGCGGGCAATGGCGACGCCGCCCTGCGGATGTGGACCGGGTGGTGCTGAACCCGGCCTCGTACAGGCACCCGGCGACGACCGGCTCGGGTTCCGCTGCCTGCTCGGGTGTTGGTGGTGCGTGTTCGGTGATGGGCGTGGCTGCCGCCCGGCCGCGCTGCTGGTCCATGATCGGTTCTCTCCCGTCACCTCGTTCTTCGGCCCGTAGGGCCTTGACACGGAAGGCATCCGGGGCCGGTGGAGCGGGAGTCGCCTCGTCCGTCCGGTGTCAGGTCGGGGTCCCCCTTGGGGTGGCATGACCCGGACGGATCGGGGCACGAGAACGGCGGAGGTCCCGGATCCTGGGAGGGGCAAGGCCCGCGGTCGAAGACCGCTCCGCCGCGCAGCGGCGGGGTTGGCGTGGTGTGCGGCGGAGCCGTTCGATGGGGGTGCTGGGTGCGGCCGGCGCTGCTGGCTCTTCCGGTGGGGCAGCGGCAGACCGCCGAAGCCGGGGTCACCGCGGCGGCTTGGGGGTGTCACAGGCGCGACGTCCTCGACCTGCACTCGATGCGGTGGCCCCGGCCTGCCGATCGGGACGGCGCTCGCCGTTTGCGCGTCTGCGTAGCTGATGTTCCGGTGGTGTTGGGTCCGTCAGCTGGTCAGCCGACTTTCGCGCCCGCAGCGGGTGGGCTCGGTGGCGTTCGAGGTGCCACCCGACGACTCCGGCTCGCCGGCATATGAAATATGAAGGATTCGTTAAGAAATGCCGGCACGTTCGCCCATTTGCAACGATGGCGCCATGACCACGATGTCCGATGGTTATGATTCCAACACGAACCTGGAACCTGGATGAATAGGGGGCCTTGGCGTCAACGGGGGCAGCCGAGTCCGAACTCACCCTTTTCAGGAAAGTGCGCGGGGATCTGGAGGACGACCTTCGGTCCGACGAAGGAGGGGGATCTATGAGGGAGTTCACAGGTTTTCCTGTGAGCACTGCTACGAGCATCAGTCGTGGGACAGCCGTAGACCGCCGGCTCGGCGGCCGTCCGGGATCCGTTCCACACATATCCGCTGCTTTCGGCTCGCCGGCCCGCGGGGGCGGCTGCCGCTTTGCCGCACCAAGAAACGTATTAGCAGATCAGCTGAATCCCGTTAATAGGTCGGGGCAACGCTGTCCTTGCCTGTTCATCAAAGGAGCTCTCATGACCATTGCTGTCGAGACCATTGCTGTCCAGACCGCGCAAAACGGCGACGCTGCTTCCGATACCGCGGTCGCCCAGATCAGCGGCACCGTCGCCGACCGGGCTGGCCTGTCCCGGACGAGCCCGGTTGCCGGCTACCTCGTCACCCTGACCATCGAGACATGGACCGTGTTCGTCCAATCGCTGGTCGGCATGACCCGGGATCTGTTCGACGGGTTCGCCGTGGAAGTCAGGAAGGTCATCGGGCTGACGGTGGACGACGACCACGAGGCCGGCCTGTGCCTCGGCGACCCCACTGCCTATGTCTGAACCGTCGCCGAACTCATGACGCCGGCGCTTTCGGCCGTGGTAGCTAGCTACCCGTGTGGGTCGCTGCCGTTGATTGCCCTGTTTTCGTTTCTCCAGACGGGCTGATCTGATTCCCTATGGGGGTTGGGTTGTCAAGGGGGGTCCCCGCGGGCTCGGGCTGCGCGTTGTACGGGCCGGGTCCCTCCCGCGTCAAGGGTGCTGCGCATCGCTGCGCATCGCTGCGC
>JBBQGJ010000603.1:0-3856 GCA_038322925.1 Mycobacteriales bacterium | reverse complement strand
CGGTGCGGGCCGCCGCGGTACTCGCGGTGACCCGCCACCCGCAGCGCCCAGTCCGCGACCAGGGCCGGGCCGACATCGGCGATGCCCCGCCCGTTGATGCGGATGAACCCGACCGGGGCGATGAGCAGACCGGCGACCAGCAGCGCCCACCGCGGACCGCCGCCGGCGCTGACCGAGCGGAAGAAGAACACCCCGAACGCCAACGCGACGACCAGGAAGAACGCCTGCGGGATGGTCCGCCCGAGGATGATGCCCGGGTCCCGGCGTTTGCCGAACACCACTCGTATCTCGCTCACTGCGTCCGCCCCTCGTGATCGCCGGTGCCGGTACCCGTGTCTGTGTCGCTGTTGTCGGCCCGAGTCGGCGCGTCAGGTCGTGCGGGTGACGTGGGGGGCCTCGATCCGTGGCGGGCAGGGCCGGCCGGTCGCGGCTGCGTCGACGGGATCGCCGCGGCGGGGCCCGAGCTCGACGCGGGTGGCGGTGCCACCCCCGACCGGCCGGCACCGCCACCGACCACTCGACCGGCATCGGTCCCTCCGCCCGCACCGGCTGCCGCGGGGGTGCCTGCCCCCGCAGCGCCGGACCCGTCTGATGGGCCATGAACGAGTCCCGTCACCGGACCGGTGGCCGGGCCGCCACCCGGCTCGCCGGTAGGCGGGACCGGGGCGGGTCGGGTCACCCGAGGCGGCAGGTTCGCTCCGAAACCCTTTGCCCGCTCCGCATTTGCAGCGGTCCCCGCATTCGCAACGGTCCCCGCATTCGCAACGGTCCCCGCGGTAGCCGCGGCTGCTGTTGCGGCGCCCGCTCGCCCGGCGCCCCACGCGGAGGTGCCGCGCCCACCCGCGCCGGGCCGGGAGGTGCCGGAGCCGGGATCCGGATGGGGCGCCGTGTCGGTTGATCCGCTGCCGTCGGCGGGTTCGCCGGTGGATCCCGAACCGGCGGTGTCGTCGTTGGTGGTGTCGGCGGCCGACGAGTCGGCTACTTCACCCGCCGACGTCGGGGCGCCACGGCCGGTTGCCCGGTGCTGAGGCGGGCTGGCGGGCGGGGCGAACGGGTCGAACGGACCGCCGACACCCACCCCGCCGACCCCGCTGTGCAGGGGTGGTTGCTGGCCCGCGCCTGCGACGGCCCGGTTGTTGCCGCGGCTGCCGCCAGAGGAGCCGGGCCCGGTGCTCGAGCCGCCCCCAGACCCGCCCCCGGAGGCGGTGGCGCCGGCGAGGGCGGGTGTTCTACCCGCACCGGTCAGGGTGTGGGCGAGCATCTGCGCGCGGCTGGCACCGGCGATGGCCGCGGCTCCGGCCCGCTGACCCAGCCGGGCCGCGGAGTCGATCCCCTGGGCAGCGGTGGCCATGGCACGCATCACGCCCAGTCCGCCGGACGCGGCGAGCGGGAACATCGCCACGATCAGCCACGGCGCGACCGCGCAGAGAAGGACCAGGGTGACCGCGCCGACCAGGCCCTCGATGGTGCCGGTCATGGCCTGTACGTCGGCCAGTTCCGCGACCAGGGTGATGACCGGGCGCAGCAGCAGGATCGTCCACAGCAGACCCCAGCCGCGGTTGATCCATTTGCGCAGCGTCTCGTTGCCGGTGGACCCGGCCATCTGCACGATCATCAATGCGATGGCCAGCGGAATGAACTGGTAGCTCATCGTGAGGATCACCCAGACCACCACGGCGGCTACCGCCCCGACGAGGCAGAGGACGGCGACCAGCAGCCAGCCCAGGATGTCCGCTCCGCCGATCTTCATCACCAGCGTGGTGATGGACCGGGCGAACGCCTGGATGGACTTGCCGGACGTGCCGGTGCGGGCGATCGCGTCCGACGCGGCGTTCGACGCGGCGAACGCCAGGGAGAGCACGGTGGCGCCGATGCCCATCGCGATGCCCCACCGCAGGACACCGACGGACGCCGGGATGATCTGCCCCATCCGGCCGGTGAACACCGCACCGATGAGCGAGAGCAGCAGCAGGATCAGCATGATCCACCCGCTGACCCCGGCGAGGGTGTTGAACAGGGTGTCCGCGCCGGTCAGGCTCGGCAGCGCAGCGTTCGACGCCGCCGCGCCGATCATGTTGGTCGCCGAGGCCATCGCCTTGGCGCCGCCTTCGGCCAGGCATTTGTCGAACGACGCGCTGCACGTCACGGTGCCCCACACAGCGTCCCAGCCGCCGGTGGCCAGCACGGTGTAGACACCGGCGGCGATCAACGCCGCCAATACCCCGCCGGTGACCAGGGCGCCGGCCACGATCGCCACCCCCAGCACGACCAGGCCGATGACGATCCCCTTGTGCGCGGCGTCGGCCAGCTGCCGGCCCGCGGACAGCATCAACGCCCACGGGTGCAGCGCCGACCCGTCGGCGGCGCCCTGGCTGTCCACGGCCGCCTTGAGGTGCGCGTTGAGGATCAGCATGTTGCTGTTGAAGATCCGGCAGTTGGAGATCGCCCCGAGCTCGGCGGCGTCCCGGGTGGTGGTCGGGTCCGGGCAGTGCAGGAACATCGCGGTCAGGCATAGCGGGTTGATCTCGTCGCTGCAGTAGTGCTGGGTGTCGGTGACCTTGAAGTCGTCGCCGGTCTCCCAGGTGCCGGTCGTCCAGAAGTCCTTCGCGGTCTTGGTCGCCCCTCCGCGCTGGTCCGAGCCGACGTTCAGGATCATCGAGTCGACCGATCCCTGATCCGGGGTGTCGTAGAAGGTGAAACCGAAAGGCGAGTCCGTGGAAGGTTTCCCGAACGCGGCGAAGTCCTTCGCGCAGGGCATAGTGCCCGGCCCGGAGGCCTTCACGTCGGGGTTGGTTTTGTCCCGGAAGTCCCGGAGCCGGCCGATGTCCCAGCTGTCGGCGCCGCGGCTGACGGTGACGTCCGGGTCCACGGTCTGGAACGGGCTGGTCGGGATGCCCTGCTCCTGCGAGTCCGACCCGCCGAGGAACCCGGCCATCGCGCCCCGGCCGGTGGCGGTCGACAACGCCCCCAGGATGGTGCCCGTGTTCAGCACGAAATCGTGGGCGTACCCGTAGATGTCGGTGCCGGCGCCGCATCCCGCGTCCGGGGAGGTGCCGGGGTATTTGGTGGTGAACTCCGTCGTGCCGGGAACCGCCCACCGCAGGTCCGCGGGCCAGTTGGACGTGCCCAGATCGACCGTGCTCGATGGGCCGCCCGTCGGTGGCGCCGGGACGGTGGCTGGGGCGGCGTTCGCCGCCCCGGCGTAGGGCCCGGCCGCGGCCATGGTGAGGGCCGTGGCCGTCAGGATCAGGGTGGTGCCGACCCGGCGCCGGGCGTTCACAGGCGCCAGCTCTCGGCCGGCAGCGCCGCCGCAGCTGGTACGCCGGGCAGCACGAAACCCAACGGCGACTCGTCGTCCTGCCCGTAGTCGGCGACCTTCCAGTCGCCCTGCCAGAGAAGGCTCAGCTGGATCGGGACGGTGCGCACCGGTCGGTCGTCGCGGCCGGCGTCCCCGATGGTTTCCCACAGCACCGTCGCCTGAGCGGTCGCTGTCCCGGCGACCGTCGAGGTCGTCACGCGGACGCCCAGCACCTTCGCGCCGAACACACCGGCCGCTGCCACCGCGGACGCCGCGGTGCTCGTGGTGGTGGTGGTGGTGGTGGGGGTGATCACCGAGCCGTTGGCGTCGAACTCGGGGCGTGGCAGCACCTGGAAATACCGGGGACCCAGCAGCTCCTGGACCGAGGGTCGGCCCCTGGTCAGCAGCGTCGTCAGTTCGGTGTTGCCCTGGACCTGGGAGGGGTCGGCCGCCAGGAAACCCAACGCCTGCCACGGATCCGGGAACGAGGGGTTGAACCACAGTCCGCCGACGACGGCGTTGACCGCGGCCAACGCGGCCCCGTCGGCGTCCTGGGTG
>JBBQGJ010000602.1:0-3869 GCA_038322925.1 Mycobacteriales bacterium | reverse complement strand
CTGGCCTATGTGCACGTTGCCTGCACCGAGTACCTGACATTGCTGCACGTCGGCGGCCGCAGCAGCCAAGACATCGACAACGGCGGCGTCCTTAAGGATTTCACCGGCGTGCTGGTCCGGGACGGCTACGCCGGGTACGACCACCTGCCCGCCATACATGCCTGGTGCGGAGCCCATCTCATCAGGGATCTACGGTCGGTCTCCGATGCCGACCCGGCCGGGCAACTCTGGGCCACCGCCATGGCCGACACCCTGACCGCCGCGAACCGGGCCGCGTGCCAGGCCCGCAGCGAAGGACGGGACCGACTGGACCCCGACACCCTGGCCACCGTGATCAACCACTACCTCGGCGCCCTGGCCAAAGGAACCACCGACAACCTCGGCCAGACCGGCGAACTCGCCGGCAGGCCCCGCACCCTGATCCGCCGGTTCCGCCGCTACCAAGACATGATCCTGCGGTTCGCCACCGATCTGTCCGTCAACTGGACGAACAACCAGGCAGAACGTGACGTCCGCCCCGTCAAGATCCAACAACGGACCTCCGGCGGCGCCTGGCGCACGCTGCAAGGCCTCACCGAATTCGCGGTCGTCCACTCGTACCTCGCCACCGCCCACAAATGGGGCAAAGACAAATACCAGGTCCTCACCGAACTCTTCACCACCGGTCCCTGGCTACCACCAGCCCTCGCCCCCAGCTGCTAGGTGGATACCCCGCGACCGGCCTGACGTACGCTCAAGGCGAGAAGGCGAAGGAAGATCTGCTGTCAAGCCTTCGCGTCGTTATGGAGCCGGGGTATGATCCACCGTCTCCGATGAAGGACCTTGCCGCAAATCGTTCAATCGATTCGTTGGCACCCGACAATCCAATGGCTGCCGAATTGCAGCAGATTCGAGAAGCAGTGGAGGAATTGCGGCGAGGTGCTTCTAGCTAGGCCAAGACGTCTTGTTTCGGACGTCGAAGAAATGACGATCTTACGCAAGGTCCTTGAACGCAACATCGGCGCCCCAGACGAATCGGACGTTTCGATGCTCTTAGGAACGGGAACATCGCGGCCCATGAAGAGTGGGTAGATTTTCTCCGTGAGCAGCGCTATACGGATCCATCAAATGATGATCCTTGGAAGGAAGCTCCTCCAACCACGTCCGGTTACCCGGATGAACCACCCTTCTGACTTTGGACTCAACGTGCGAAAGGCAGGTCGGATCGATTGCCATGCAATCACTTCATGGATCTGTCATTGGATTTCGTACCTGCATTTGATTCTCCGATGTGAATACCTGCATTGGCTTCGCCGGATGGGTCGCAGCCGAAGTGCGGGCGGATACCCGCATTAATCGAGGGGGCAATTTGTTGACGAACTCGGCCGGTGGCCGGTCGTGGCCAACTCATCGTCGGTGCCGGGCAGGGTAACCCAAGAGCCATGACGCAACACGTCAGTCACAGCCAGCTCGGCGTCCAGGACGACCAGGTCGGCGGCCGCACCGCCGGCGAGCCCTGCCTCCGCCAGCCCCAATGCCCTGGCGGGGTTGACGGACGACTGGCGGACCGCGGCCAGCAAGGCGTCGTCGCGCGGGAGTCCGCTGTTGGTGACGGCGTACCGGAAGACGTGGTCCATGTGGCGGTGCTGCCGGCGATGGTGTCGGTGCCGGCGACCTTGGCGACCCCGTCGACGACGTCCACGGCCAGTGATCCGAGCCGGTAGGCCCCGTCGGGCATCCCGGCGGCGGCCATCGCGTCGGTGACCAACGCGACCCGGTGCGGTCCGACGCTGCGGCTGACCTCCCGGTACAGGGCGGGGTGCAGGTGCACGCCGTCGGTGATCAGTTCCACGGTCACCCGCGGGTCCTGCATCAACGCGAGCACGGGACCGGGTTCGCGGTGGTGCACCGGTCGCATCGCGTTGAACAGGTGGGTGGCCACCGTTGCGCCGGCGTCGACGGCCGCCCGGGCCTGGGCGTAGGTGGCCTCGGTGTGTCCGACCGCGGCCACCGCGCCGGCGTCCACGATCCGCCGGATCGCCGCGAGGCCACCGGTGCGTTCCGGGGCCAGGGTGACCATCCGGATGGTCCCGCCGCCCGCCGCGAGGACCCGGTCGAGCTCGGCCGGGTCCGGATCGCGCAGCGCCGACAACTCATGCGCCCCGCAGCGTTCCGCCGCCAGCCACGGACCTTCCAGATGAACACCGGCGACGAGCCCGGACCGCACCAGTTCGGCCATCGCGGTCACCTGGGCCATCAGGTCGGCGGGCTGGGCGGTGACCAGCGAGGCGATCATCGTGGTGGTGCCGTGCCGGCGGTGAAGGTCGACGGCCGTCGCCGTGGCGGCCTCGATGTCCGGTGGGTCCGCCGGGAATGGCCCGCCGCCACCGCCGTGCACGTGGATGTCCACGAACCCCGGCACCACCGTCACCGCACCCAGCGCGAGGTCGGCCGGCCGCGGCGGGACACCCGCACCCACCGCTCGCACCACAGCACCCTGGACGTCGATCCATCCCGGCCGCAGCAGCTCGCGGCCGGTGGCGATGGTGGCGGCGGTGATCAACATGCTGGCGTCCCTTGTGGTGTCGGCGGTCTCGTGGTCGGCAACGGCAAATGCACAGAAACGCGGGGGTCAGATGCTTTGCCAGGCCGGTTTGGCCAGGTAGGTCTCCCGGTGGTAGTCGGCCAGCTGCAGCCGGCTCGCGGCCGCGTCGTCCAGCAGCACCGTGGTGTGCGGGTGATGTTGCAGGATGCTGGCCGGCCACAGCGCGCTGACCGCGCCTTCGGCCAGGTGGTGCACGGCCTCCGCCTTCCCGGACCCGGTCGCCACCAGCACCACGTGCCGGGCGGCCATGATGGTGGCCAGCCCTTGGGTCAGGCAGTGCGTGGGCACCGCGTCCAGGTCGCCGCCGAAGAACCGGGCGTTGTCGATCCGGGTCTGCCGGGTCAGCGTTTTGATCCTGGTCCGCGACGCCAGCGACGAGCCGGGCTCGTTGAACCCGATGTGCCCGTCGGTGCCGATCCCGAGGATCTGCAGGTCCACCCCACCCGCCCGGGCGATCGCGGCCTCATAGGCCGCGCAGGCCGCCGGGATGTCCTTCGCCAACCCGTCCGGCCCTTGGACGGCGCCGGGCGCGAAGTCGACCCGGGAGACGAACTCCTTGGTGATCACCTTCCGGTACGACTCGGGGTGGTCGGCGGGCAGCCCGACGTACTCGTCGAGGGTGAAACCGGATGCCCGGGCGAACGACACCGTGCGGTCGGTGCAGCGATTGGTGAGTTCGTCGTAGATCGCCAGCGGCGAGGATCCGGTGGCCAAGCCCAGCACCGCGTCGGGTGTGCGGGCCAGCAACGACCCGATCGCGTCCGCGGCGAGGCTTCCGATCGCCGCGGTGTCGGGGAGAATAACGATTTCCATGGGTCCTTCCTTCATCGTCGATCGAGAGAGTCTGTGAGGGAGCGTGTAGCGTGGCGCCGCCGGATCATTCTGAATCCGGCGGCGCCAGGACAGAACCGCTCAGTTGGTGACGGTGAACAGTTCCTGCTCGGCCGCCAGTTGACCGCCGGCCGTGATCACGTCGTCCAGCGTGATGTCCTCCGGTTTCTTCTCCATGACGATGACGGGGACGATCGGATTGCGGCCCGCCGCGACGATCGCCGGCCCGTCGTAGGTGATGACGGCCTGGCCGGCCTGGACGTGGTCACCCTTCTCCACGTGCGCGGTGAAGCCCTCGCCGTTCAGTTCGACGGTGTCCAGGCCCAGGTGAACCAGGACGCCCACGTTGTCGGCGCTGACGATGATGTACGCGTGGGGCAGCATCTGCAGCACGGTGCCGCTGATCGGCGCGACCGCGTCGACGACCTCGCGGGGCGGGTCGATGGCCGCGCCG
>JBBQGJ010000601.1:0-3872 GCA_038322925.1 Mycobacteriales bacterium | reverse complement strand
GTGTCGACGTCTGCGGGCAGGATGCGCCGCCCCGGACCCAGGTGCGCGGTATCCACTCCCCCAGTGACGTGGAGACACCGATGGACACGAACATCGATCGGACCTGGACCAGACACCCGACGTCGACCGGCATCGGCGTCGACCGCGGCAGCGTGTGCGCCCACTGCGGGCTCCGCAGCCCGCCCGGCAGCGCCCAGGGCGCGCTGCTCCCCGACGCCACGGTGATCGACCCCCAGGATCGCGGTCACGACGGCCGGCGGTATGTCACCGCCTGCGGGACCGAGCATCTCCAGGTGCTGATCGACCGCGCCCCGCCGCGACTGGGTGGCCGAACAACTGTGGTTCGGACTGCTGTGTCGAGCCAGCAGCCCACCAGCGATGCGCGGGCGTCCCGGTGTCGGACCTGGGCCCGCGGGCCCGCCTGTCCCCCGAACAGCTGCGCCGCGCGGTGGACTGGAACAGCCGCAGCGACAACCCTCGGGTCACGCTGCCCGGCGGTCAGCCACTGACAACCGACACGCCCTCGCCTTGACGCAGCAGGTCTGACGCACAGCTCTCACCCCCGCTCACAACCGCCCCTTGACAGGGAGCAGCGCTTGATCACACTCGAACGCGGAATCCCACGCAGGAGCGGCGAGGGGTCGAGATCGCGGAAGGCCTGACCTGCACAAACACGCTGGTAACCACCGATAACCGGCCATTATGCGAGCTGGGTTGGCAGCAACCTGTCCCAACCACTTGTCGTTGTGGGCTTCCGGCCCGGGGATCAATCCGTCGAGCAGGCACCTCGAAACGGCCGGGTCACCCGACCACCGACACCTACTCCACGCCGGCGATGAGCTCCCGCAGCGCGGCGACGTGCGTGCTGAGCGCTCTGCGGCCGGCCGCGGTCAGGGAGATCCAGGTGGTGCGGCGGCCGGCGTGGATGCCCTTGCGGCTGTTGACATAGCCGACGGCCACCAGCGCCGACACATGTTTGGACAGCACGGAGTCACTCACCCCGAGGGTGTCGCGGATAGTGGCGAACTCCGCCTCGGACACCGCGGTCAGCGTCGTCATCAATCTCAGCCGCGAGGGCGGCTGGATGCTCACATCCAACTCGAGCATCAACGCCCGACCATCAGCAGCACCAGGCCGGCGACCGCGAGGATCACCAGCACGGTCAGCACCGCCGCCGATTCACCACGGCCGTGTGGGCCGCCGGCTCGGCCCGGTAGGTCCGGAGCCACCGGCGACCGCTCCACGCGTAGGCACCGCGGCCTCTTCGGGTGTCGGCGGCAACCCATCCCGACTTTCCATAATGGCAAGTATTGGTCGCGCTTTCCATCACGGCAAGTAGGTTCTCCCGGGCATTCACACGCGCTCGCCGCAGGGTGGGAGCGGGTTGACCCGGTGAGCGGGCCGCCCAGAGTAGATCCTCTGCAAGATCGGCGTCGACCCTCCATGGAACTTCCGTTCTGATTCCGGATGTGTCACCGTTTGTGGCGCAAATCGGTTATTCCGGACAGGTGTGGGGGGTGGGGTGGTCCGGCTGCTGGAGTCCGTGGGCCCGCTGGTCGCGGTGAAGCCGGCGGATCACCTGCGGTTCGGCGGCCGGCGCGGCCGGGGCCGCATAGCGTTCTTCCCCGTTGGCTGGG
Source organism: Mycobacteriales bacterium (assembly GCA_038322925.1). GTDB lineage: Bacteria > Actinomycetota > Actinomycetes > Mycobacteriales > Nakamurellaceae > Nakamurella. The sequence goes on along the minus strand of JBBQGJ010000601.1, from coordinate 2,235 downwards.
GCGGCCCCGACTCGGGCGGCGTCCTTTGGCCTGCGGTCCGGCGTTGCTCGCCGCGCCCTGGCTATCACGGTTGTGCGGGGCCCGGGGCGATGATGACCGTAAGGGCGCGCGCAGCCGGCGTGTTGATCGCGGTCGTGCTGGCGGCCGCTGCTGCGGGTTGTACCGGCGACGTGCAGCAGGTGCCGGCATGGTCCGCACCGGCACCGGCGACGCCCGGCACATCGAAGGGGTCGGTGTCATCGGCGGGTGGAACCGGCTCAGGCAGTGTGGAGGATCGAGCGGCGCGGAGCGATCAGCTGCTGGCCTCGATGGTGGCCGCGGATCAACCCGGGTGCTCGGCCGCGGTGGCCATCGACGGTCAGGTCGTGCGGGCCGGTGCCCGCGGCCTGGCCAACCTGGAGCAGAAAGACACCGCTGACCACGGCCACCCGGTTCGACATCGCCTCGGTGTCCAAGCAGTTCACCGCCACCGCGATCCTGTTGCTGTCCTTCGACGGCGCCCTCACCCCTGCAGGACCCGGTGTCCCAGTACGTGCCAGGGCTGCCCGCGTGGGCGGATCAGGTCACCCTGGACCAGTTGATCCACCACACCAGCGGCATCCCCGACTACGACCAGCAGTTCACGACCTCCGGGATCAGCTACCAGACGCCGACCACCCAACAGGACGCGATCCGGGCGATCGCCGGCATGACCGAACTCACGCGCCACCGGGCGCGACCTTCGAGTATTCCAACTCGAACTACGTGCTGCTGGCAGAGGTCGCCGCCGCCGCGTCCGGCACCTCGCTGCCGGACCTGCTGCGGCGGCGGGTGTTCGATCCGCTCGGGTGAACATGCAGCTGCATCCCGCCCTGCAGGCACCGGACGTCGCGACCGGGTATTGGACGATCAACGGCACCTTGACCCCGGAGGTGGTGCGGTGGATGCAAGTGGGCGACGGGTCCATTTACACCACCCCGAGCGAACTCGTCCGATGGGCCGACAACTACCGCACCGGCCGACTGGGCGGCCCCGAACTGCTGGCCGCGGTCACCGCCGACCCCGTCCCGGAGGGCACGAAGGCTCAACCGAACCCCATGCGATACGGCGCCGGGATCGACATCACCCCGGACGGAGCGTTCGGCCACACCGGCGGCTGGGCGGGCTACTCCTCCTTCATGACCACCTCCACCGACCACCACACCACCATCGCGGCCAGCTGCAACATTGACAACGCCCTCAACTCATCCACGGGCCCCGGCGGCCTGCAAACCATCTGGTACGACTGAACATCCCGATCGACGGCACAGCCGTGTCCCCGATCGACCCACCAAGGAAGAAAACCTCGGCTCACGGTGACAGCCGCGAGGTGAGTCCAGCAAGGTGATGTCGAACCCCCCATCCCCTGAATCGAGAACCGGCCCCCGGACCGGCTAACAAGACCGTCACCGCATCAGCAGCCCCGGAAGCCACGGTGCCTTCTGCTGCTTGTCCGCCGCACGGTCATGAGGCCAGCTTCAACTGCCTCCACCATCAATACAACTTGAGCGCCGCACGCGACAGATCGAACCCATGGGCCTCGGAGTTCGTGCACGTCAGTCCGGCCTGCTCAACAGAGCAGAAGAAAGATCCAACATGAATTTGGTCACCGTACTGGGCCGGCTGGGGATGGACGGCGCCGAGCGCGAGACCGGCACACGAATCGGCGGTGGGTGGATCGATGATGTCCATGGTGATGAGGGGCATGCCGCCGCTATGGCAGTCCGTGGGGAAATCGAATTCTTTGATTGTGCATTTGAGCTTTGCCCCGACGTCGGCGCACCAAATATTCCCGGACGGCGTTATCAACGACATCCTGACCGGCGAACCCGAAGTGGGGGTGTCCGCAGGACCCGGGGTGGTCGGCGGCCCGCTCGGCCCCTATGCAGTTTTCGATGCCACCGACGCCGAGATCGAATATGGAGACGCGCTGATGCGCGTCGCCGTGATCAGTAGTCGTTCTCCAGGGCTCGGCGTCGGCCAGCACGACGAACCATCCGCCAGATCGCGACAACGGTACCGCTCACATTCTCCGGATAGACGAGTTCCGATTCTCATAAACGTTCTCCGTTTCTCCTAGCTCGGGGTAACGGAATGGCGCAGGCTGGGCGCTCGCTAGGGGTCAGCTACCCGGTGGGCTTGATCACTCCCCCGACAAACGATGACCTGGCCAATGCGCTGGTTGGTTCCACGGCGCTTGATTCAATCGAGTCACCC
>JBBQGJ010000600.1:0-3899 GCA_038322925.1 Mycobacteriales bacterium | reverse complement strand
GCGCCGGTGACAAGAGGCTCACTTAGGAGCACCGCCGAAGATGAGCGGACGGCTGCTCAAACAGATCCAGCATCACCGTCTTTTGCCAGAGTTCAGGGGGCTGTGCGTTCGTCGGCCGCCGATAGTGTTTGGCGAAGAGGCGGGCCGATCCGGGGCCCCAAATGCCGTGGTTGTGCTGTGACCGGGACCGCGAACCGGGATGCCAACGTTCGGTACCCGCACCACTGCACACACTGCTACTGCTGTACTTTGCAGCAGCAGCAGAGGCTCCCACCAAACCGGCGCAAGCCTGGGACCTGCAGGAATACGGTCGGGGTGACAGGATTTGAACCTGCGGCCTCTTCGTCCCGAACCACGAGCAGCGACGTCGCCAACGGGCGTTGAGCACGCCAGAGCTGCGCTGAGCGTGCCTACGGATCGTTGAAGAGCGACACGGCTGCTGTACTGCTGCTGTACTGCTGCTGTACTGCTGCCGGGGCACCGTCGACGCCCGTACCGACGACCGACGGATTATGAGAACGTCTTGGGACTATTCGAGGGGGTCCGGCATGGTCCATTTCGTGCTCAACACAGCGATATTGGGACCACCCGAACCGCTCCGAATTGAGGGGAACTGCAACCACAACTGCAACCAGCGGGACATTCATTGCGGCTCTCCGAACAGGCCTCCGCTGATGGTGTCGGAGGCTGCGCGGGCCAGGGCCTCGGTGGGGTGTTGGTAGGTGGGCAGCATGGCGCCGCTGCTCCAGCCGAACTGGTGCTGAACCACGCGTTCTTGGATCCCGGCCTCAAGGTAGAGCGTCGCCGCGGTGTGCCTGGCGTCATGAAGGCGCGCACTGGGGATGCCCGCGCGGCGCAGGATGGCTTTCCAGTCGTCGTAGTCGCGCTTGGGGTCGATGCGAGCACCTGCTGGTGTGGAAAAGACGGTGCGTGCCGGATCTCCAGGTGGGGGACCAGACCACAATGATCCGGCCTTGGCTGCGTCCGCGCGCTGCGACTCAAGCCGTCCGCGTAGGGCTTGCAGGACGGCCGGGGCGATCGGGATGGTCCGTTCGGACTCGGCCGTCTTGAGCGGCAGCAGGGCCAGTCCCGAGGTCCCGATCTGCTGTGGGCAGTCGCTGGGACGACGGAAACCGCAGGGCCAGTCTCGGTGCTGCAGTCGGCGCGGTCGCGGCCCGCCATCTTCTGGAAGTGTTGGGGTCACGGTCTTTTGGGCTGGTCCAGTTCGGGGCGTTGGGTTGCCGCAGCCATGTCGGGCCCGGGTTCGCCGCAACTGACGGTCGATCCGCAACGTGCTCTGGTCCCAGTTCACGCGTCCCCATTGCAGACCGAGGGCTTCGCCTTGGCGCAGTCCGCACAGGACCGCGATGGCCCACCTGGCCAGGGCATCGGGGTCATCTTGTGCGGCCTCTAGCAGGGCGCGCACGGACTCGGTAGACAGCGCGCGGGAGGCACGCTCGCGGGGGTGAATGCGCACATCGCCGGGCTGTGCCCATTCATCGTTGGTGGGTCGCTCGGCTGGCGTGCGGGAACGGTCCGCGGCAGAAGGGGGCAACACCGTCGCGAGCGGGTCCGTGGTCAGGCGTCCACGTTTTTGGCCTTCCCGGAGCATCGCCCGGATCGTGCGGTAGCAGGTCCCCCGGGACGCCACGCTCAGCCCGTCGGTGCGCATCTGGGCCAGTACTCGCTCGATGTCGTCCCCGGTCAGGGCCGAGAGTCGGACCGCCCCGACCCGCGGGTAGATGTACATCTCCAGGTCGGTGCGGTACCTGGCGACCGTGGAGTCGGCCCGGCCGCGGTCCGCGACGATTTGCAGCCACTGCTGCCCCCATGCCAGGACCGTGAGTTTGGAGAAGCCGGCCCGCCCGGCGTTGCCAGCATCGCGGGCGCGTTCCAGCTTGCGGACCGCGGCCGTGACCTCGGCTCGTGACGCGCCGCGCCGATGGCGCCGGTCGGGTTTGCCGTCTTCTTTGATGCCCAACCAAACCCATCCGTGCCACTTGCCGGAGCCCTGAGGTGACTCGTAGATCGACGAGCGCCGGTTGGGCATCCGCGTCCTAGACGGTATGTAGTGACCGGTCGCTGATCGGTTGCGGGCCGGGGCCTCGCTCACACATTCTCGTGGGTTACCGAGCGAAGTCCCTTGCTCGGCCTATCCGACAGGTGTGGGAGGCCCCGGTGTTTACTGAGCGTACGAGTGTTGGTCTGGATGTGCACGCCCGATCTGTGGTCGCGGCGGCGATCGACGGCGACACCGGTGAGGTGTTCCGGAAACGGTTGACGCCCGCCAATGACGACGTGATCGGATGGGTGCGGTCGTTGCCCGTTCCGGTTGCGGTGGTCTACGAAGCTGGTCCGACCGGGTTCGGGCTGGCTCGGGCGTTTACGACGGCGGGGATCCGGTGTGAGGTTGCGGCCCCGTCGAAGATCCAGCGCCCGGCTGGCGACAGGGTCAAAACCGATGCCCGAGACGCCATGCTCTTAGCCCGGCTTCTTCGCCTGGACGAGATCGTGCCGGTGACGGTGCCGACGGTGGAGCGGGAGGCGGCCCGTGACCTGGTCCGCGCCCGGGAGGACGTCCGTGGTGATCTGATGCGGGCCCGGCACCGGGTCTCGAAGCTGTTGCTGCGGCAGGGAATCGTGTACTACGGCGGCACGGCGTGGACCGGTACCCACTTGAGGTGGCTTCGCAAGCAGCACTTCGACACCCCGGGCCTGCAGCTGGCCTTCGATGCCGACCATGAGGCCGTGTTGGCGGCCGAGGCCCGCCGGGACCGGCTCGATGCGGCGATCGAGGCGATGGCTGCCGACAGCGAGTACACCCCGGTAGTCCACCGGCTCGGGTGCCTGCGCGGGGTCGCAACATTGACCGGGTTCGGGCTGGCTGTCGAAGTCGGGGACTGGGAACGCCTGACCGGCTCGAGCATCGGGGCCTACCTGGGGTTGGTGCCCACTGAGTCATCCTCGGGGCAGTCCCGTTCCCAGGGGTCGATCACCAAGACCGGCAACACCCATGCCCGCCGACTGCTCGTCGAGGCCGGCTGGCAGCACCTGAAGCCTTACCGGACGCCCGGGGCCACAATGAGGGCGAGGTGGGAGCTGGCACCGGCGGCCGCCCGGGCCCGCGGACACGCCGGCAACCAGCGGCTGCACGAGCGGTGGGTGCGATTCACCGAACGCAAGAAGAACCCCGTGATCGCTAACGTCGCGATCGCCCGCGAGCTGGCCGGCTGGTGCTGGTCCCTGGCCGTCATGGACGACTGAACCGGGGCAGAGGTGGACGGAAGCTATGACCAGCAAGGCGCCAGCCAGGCACCGCCACGACCCGCCGGGTGCGGTTCCTCGGCGGCCAATGGTCTGCCAGTGCTCGTCGGCGTCAACGTCGTTCATGCTCGCTGCGCTGCGCGTGCTCCACGTTGACACCTCCCACGCCCCGGCAGGGATCGCCTGGATCGAGGAACAGCCCTTGTTGAGCCCAGCCCCGCCCGCGGCATCAGAGGTTTCGTCCACCCCACCCTCAAAGCAACCGGACCAAGAAGACCAGGAGGCGGCCGCGCGTGGAGTGATCTGCGTCACCACTATGAGCAGCAACGGGATTCACACCCCGAAGCCCACGCTCGTTCTTCTAGACCAGCATGAGCGCTCCTGCCGAACAGCCCGTCCTGCGGTAACTAACCCGCGAATATCAGTCTGACCGCGCCGTCGCGTTACTGACACGCACGCCACCTCGTCGACCTGATCCGGTCACAGAAGCGGCGTCCGAGAACCCATCCCGGGCGCCGCTTCGCCCTGCCCTCTTGACAAGACCCCACTACATATCAGTGGTCCGTCGTTGAATTGGTCTGGTGGTTGAGGGCGGCTCGGCCTCGCCGGACTTTCTCGATGATGTCAGCAGCGGT
>JBBQGJ010000599.1:0-3931 GCA_038322925.1 Mycobacteriales bacterium | reverse complement strand
GCCCGGTCGAAGATCACCCCGATCTCGCCGCGGTTCTCCCCGACCTCGAACCCCAGGATCTCCAGGGCGCTGAGCGAACCCGGCAGCCTGGGTTGGGTCCGCGGCGTCGTCGCGCTGTCCAGCGCCGTGCGGCGGTGCGGGCCGCCGCGGTACTCGCGGTGACCCGCCACCCGCAGCGCCCAGTCCGCGACCAGGGCCGGGCCGACATCGGCGATGCCCCGCCCGTTGATCCGGATGAACCCGACCGGGGCGATCAGCAGACCGGCGACCAGTAGCGCCCACCGCGGACCGCCGCCGGCGCTGACCGAGCGGAAGAAGAACACCCCGAACGCCAACGCGACGACCAGGAAGAACGCCTGCGGGATGGTCCGGCCCAGGATGATGCCCGGGTCCCGCCGCTTGCCGAACACCACTCGTATCTCGTTCACTGCGTCCGCCCCTCGTGATCGCCGGTCCCGCTGCTTGTGCCGGTGCCTGTGTCGCTGTCGTCGGCCCGAGTCGGTGCGTCGGGTCGTGCGGGGGCGGTGGGGGGCCTCGATCCCTGGCGAGCCGGACCGGGTGGCCGCGGCTGCGTCGACGGGATCGACGCGGCGGGGCCCGAACTCGCTGCGGGTGGCGGTGCCGCCCCCGACCGGCCGGCACCGCCATCCACCACTCGACCGGCATCGGTCCCTCCGCCCGCACCGGCCGCGCCTGGGGTGTCTGTCCTCGCATCGCCGGACCGGCCCGATGGGCCGCGAACGAGTCCCGTCACGGGACCGTTGACGGGGCCGCCGCCCGGCTCGCCGGTCGGCGGGACCGGGGCGGGTCGGGTCACCCGGGGCGGCAGGTTCGCTCCGAAACCCTGTCCCCGGCCACCTTTCGCCGCGGTTGCTGTTGCGGCGCCCGATCGCCCGGCGCCCGGCGCGGAGGTGCCGCGCCCACCCGCGCCGGGCCGGGAGGTCCCGGTGGCTGGATCCGGAGGGGACGCCGTGTCGGTTGATCCGCTGCCGTCGGCGGGTTCGCTGGTTGATCCCGAACCGGCGGTGTCGTCGTTGGTGGTGTCGGCGGCTGCCGCGTCGACTCCTTCACCCGCCGACGTCGGAGCGCCGCGGCCGGGTGCCCGGTGCCGAGGCCCGCTGGAGGGCGGGGCGAACGGGTCGAAAGGCCCGCCGCCGCCCACCCCGCCGACCCCGCTGTGCGGGGGTGGTGGCTGGCCGGACCCGGTGACGGCCCCGTTCTTGCCTCGGCTGCCACCCGCGGAGCCGGGCCCGGCGCTTGAGCCGCCCCCGGACCCGCCCCCGGCGGTGGCGCCGGCGAGGGCGGGTGTTCTGCCCGCACCGGTCAGGGTGTGGGCGAGCATCTGCGCCCGGCTGGCGCCGGCGATGGCGGCGGCTCCGGCCCGCTGACCCAGCCGGGCCGCGGAGTCGATCCCCTGGGCCGCGGTGGCCATGGCACGCATCACGCCCAGCCCGCCGGATGCGGCGAGCGGGAACATCGCCACGATCAGCCACGGCGCGACCGCGCAGAGCAGGACCAGGGTGACCGCGCCGACCAGGCCCTCGATGGTGCCGGTCATGGCTTGCACGTCGGCCAGTTCCGCGACCAGGGTGATCACCGGGCGCAGCAGCAGGATCGTCCACAGCAGACCCCAGCCCCGGTTGATCCATTTGCGCAGCGTTTCGTTGCCGGTGGACCCGGCCATCTGCACGATCATCAACGCGATGGCCAGCGGAATGAACTGGTAGCTCATCGTGAGGATCACCCAGACCACCACGGCGGCCACCGCCCCGACGAGGCAGAGGACGGCGACCAGCAGCCAACCCAGGATGTCCGCTCCGCCGATCTTCATCACCAGCGTGGTGATGGACCGGGCGAACACCTGGATGGACTTGCCGGACGTGCCGGTGCGGGCGATCGCGTCCGCCGCGGCGTTCGACGCGGCGAACGCCAGGGAGAGCACGGTGGCGCCGATGCCCATCGCGATGCCCCACCGCACGACGCCGACGGACGCGGGGATGATCTGCCCCATCCGGCCGGTGAACACCGCGCCGATGAGCGAGAGCAGCAGCAGGATCAGCATGATCCACCCGCTGACCCCGGCGAGGGTGTTCAACAGCGTGTCCGCGCCGGTCAGGTCCGGCAGCGGAGCGTTCGACGCCGCCGCGCCGATCATGTTGGTCGCCGACGCCATCGCCTTGGCGCCGCCCTCGGCCAGGCATTTGTCGAACGAGGCGCTGCACGTCACGGTGCCCCAGACGGCGTCCCAGCCGCCGGTGGCCAGCACGGTGTACACGCCGGCGGCGATCAACGCCGCCAAAACCCCGCCGGTGACCAGGGCGCCGGCCACGATCGCCACCCCCAGCACGACCAGGCCGATGACGATCCCCTTGTGCGCGGCGTCGGCCAGTTGCCGGCCCGCGGACAGCATCAACGCCCACGGGTGCAGCGCCGACCCGTCGGCGGCGCCCTGCGCGAACACGGCCGCCTTGAGGTGTGCGTTGAGGATCAGCATGTTGCTGTTGAAGATCCGGCAGTTGGCGATCGCCCCGAGATCGGTGGCGTCCCGGGTGGTGGTCGGGTCCGGGCAGTGCAGGAACATCGCGGTCAGGCACAGCGGGTTGATCTCGTCGCCGCAGTAGTGCGGGGTGTCGGTGGCCTTGAAGTCGTCGCCGGCCTCCCAGGCGCCGGTCGTCCAGAAGTCCTTCGCGGACTTGGTCGCCCCGCCGCGCTGGTCCGCGCCGACGTTGAGGATCATCGAGTCGACCGACCCCTGATCCGGGGCGTCGTAGAAGGTGAAACCGAAAGGCGAGTCCGTGGAAGGCTTCCCGAACGCGGCGAAGTCCTTCGCGCACGGCACGGTGCCCGGCGCCGAGGCCTTCACGTCGGGGTTGGTCTTGTCCCGGAAGCCCCGGAGCCGGCCGATGTCCCAGCTGTCGGCGCCGCGGCTGACGGTGACGTCCGGGTCCACGGTCTGGAACGGGCTGGTCGGGATGCCCTGCTCCTGCGAATCCGACCCGCCGAGGAACCCGGCCATCGCGCCCCGGCCGGTGGCGGTCGACAACGCCCCCAGGATGGTGCCCGCGTTCAGCACGAAATCGTGGGCGTACCCGTAGATGTCGGTGCCGGCGCCGCACCCGGTGTCCGCGGAGGTGCCGGGGTATTTGCTGGTGAACTCCGTCGTGCCGGGAACCGCCCACCGCAGGTCCGCGGGCCAGCTGGACGTGCCCAGATCGACCGTGCTCGACGCGCCGCCCGCCGGTGGCGCCGGGACGACGGCGGGTGCGGCGTTCGCCGCCCCGGCGCACGGTCCGGCCGCGGTCATCGTGAGGGCCGCGGCCATCAGGATCACGGTGGTGCCGACCCGGCCACGGGCGCTCACAGGCGCCAGCTCTCGGCCGGCAGCGCCGCCGTCGCCGGCACGCCGGGCAACACGAAACCCAACGGCGACCCGTCGTCCTGCCCGTAGTCGGCGACCTTCCAATCGCCCTGCCAGAGCAGGCTCAGCTGGATCGGGACGGTGCGCACCGGCCGGTCGTCGCGCCCGGCGTCCCCGATGGTTTCCCACAGCACCGTCGCCTGCGCGGTCGGTGTGCCGCCGACCGTCGAGGTCGTCACCCGGACGCCCAGCACCTTCGCGCCGAACACGCCGGCCGCAGCCGACGCGAACGCCGCGGTGCTCGTCGTGGTGGTGGTGCGGGTGATCACCGAGCCGTTGGCGTCGAACTCCGGGCGCGTCAGCACCTGGAAATACCGGGGACCCAGCAGCTCCTGGACCGAGGGTTGGCCCCTGGTCAGCAGCGTCGTCAGGTCGGTGTTGCCCTGGACCTGGGAGGGGTCGGCCGCCAGGAAACCCAACGCCTGCCACGGATCCGGGAACGAGGGGTTGAACCACAGTCCGCCGACGACGGCGTTGACCGCGGCCAACGCGGCCCCGTCGGCGTCCTGGGTG
>JBBQGJ010000598.1:0-3963 GCA_038322925.1 Mycobacteriales bacterium | reverse complement strand
CGGTGGGTGCGGGCGTGGACGGTGTGGGTGAAGATGCTGGGTTCGGTGGAGGACACCAACGCTGGCCCGGGCAGTGCCCTGATGATGGGGATCAGCAGCCGGGCGCCCTTGCCCCATCCGGTGCGGGCGATGATCCGGATCCGTTGCTCCCAATCCGCCCACACCACGCGGCGACACCTCGGCGTCGTCGGCGTCAGGAGCCGGTACCCGAAGGCTCTGGTGGGCAACAGGAACCGCTGCCACCGACTCAGGCCGGGGCGGGTGAACCGACCGGCTCGGCGCGTGGTGCGGGCGCCGAGGGCGGACCGGATCCGCCTCTTGCGGGCCAGGCCCCGGTGCCGGATCTGCCGGGACAGGCCGCGGGCGATCGGGCGCACTATCAGGAGAAGCCACCCGACCCAGAGCACGATCGCGATCACAGCTGCGAGTCGGGCGTCCATGGTCGGCCAGTGAACGGTGACCGGGAACCTCAGCGCACTAGGGGGTTCCCCACCGTGGTCACCGAGGGCCAGGAGGTCGCCGCCTCCGTCGCGGATCGACCGTGTTTCCAAGGTCGGCCACTGCCCCGCACCATGCAGCCAGGACGCCGCGGCCGCACCCACCGCCACGGCGGCGGTACCGCCGAGCAGGGCGAGGAGCAGGGCGAACCGGATCCGGCGGCGTTGCCGCCTGGTGTACAGGCGGGTCCGGCCGGCTTCCGAGATCTGCGTCATACCAGCACCTCCGGGGCGTGAGATTGGTCAGGGGCGGACTGCGATGTTGTTGAAGTCGCCGCCGGTCCGCACGGGGGAGACTTTGACGGTGTCGCCGCTTTGGGGTGCCTCGACCATGTAGTCCTGGCCGCCGATCGGGCCGAGATACAGGGCGACGTGGTGGATCTCGGCGCCGCCCCAGAACAATAGGTCCCCGGGTTCGGCCTGGCTGTAGGGGTATTGGGGGCCTTGGTTGACCTGGTCGTAGGAGCCGTGGGACAGCGCGACCCCGGCTTGCGCCCAGGCGTGCAGGGTCAGCCCGGAGCAGTCGAACCCGGTGATGGTCCAGTCCTGGTAGACCTGGCACCGCCCGGTGCAGCCGTCCTTGCTGCCCAGGGTGGGGCCCTGGTTGTTGCCGCCGCCCCACGCGTATGGGGTGCCCAGCCAGGACAGTGCGGCGCGGATCGCTGTCGCGGCCCGCTCGGTGGGTGCCGTAATGGTGCCGGTGATCCCGGCCGTCGCGGGGAGTTCGACGGTGGTGCCGCTGCCGCCGACCGGGATCCCGCCGCCGGGTCCGGGGTTGATGGGTTTGCCGCCGCCGGTGGATCCGAAGTAGGTCTGGTAGAGGAAGAAGAAGTTCCGGTTGCCGTAGCTGGAGCACCGGTCTCCTTCGCCGGGGTAGGCGGCCAGGGACGCCGGGTTCGGTTGGTAGGGGGTGTAGTTGTACAGGCTCGCGGTGGCGGTGTTGGTGATGGTGACGGGTGCTGCGCCGCAGCCGCTTTCGGCGACGTTGTACAGGATGTCGGCGGTTTGCCCGGCCCGGTAGGTGTACTTGTCGGGGTCGGTGCGGTACCGGGACCATTGTTTGGCCATGCCGTAGGCCTGGTTGACCAGACCGGCGTGGGTGGGGTCGCAGTTCGCGGTGCCGCCCGGTCCGGTGTCCGGGCAGTGCCACCCCCACGCCGTCGCATAGCTGGCCGGGGTGGGGTCGGTGCGGTTCAGCAGCCGGGATTCCTTCTGCAGCGTCACCAGCATGACCCGCGGGTTCACCCCGCACGCGGTCGACACCCGCGCGATGACCGCCGCCGCGTCCACATCGGCCCCGCCGTTCACCGCCGCGCAGTACGCATCCGCCGGCTCCTCGGTCATGGTCACGCGCACGGTGCGCAGGCAGCTGCCGCCGGTGCACGCCTTTCCTTCTTCGTTGATGAAGTCCCGGACGTGGGTCTCGGTCATCGCGGCCGCGTTGGTGAACTCGTTGTCGGAGATGATGTTTCCGGGATCGAACGCCTCCCCGGTGCAGGTGGCGGCGCCGACCGGGCAACTCCCCGCACCGGGCAGGGTGGTGGTGATTTGGGCGCCGTCGCCGAGACCGACGGCGAGCACCAGGATGATCACGACCCCGGCCACCAGCAGGCCCGTGCCGCTGCCACCGGACAGCAGCACGAGCTTGGTGCCGGACTTTCGGGCGGCGAGGTCACGGCCGGCCAGGGACAGGACCATCAGCCACCCACGGCTGCCACGTCGACCCGCCAGAGCCCGTTCCCGCCCCGCGCGACGTACTGACGCCGCTCAATGAGGAAACGCCTCGTTTCCTCGTGCTCGGTGACGGTGCGGGTGGCGGAGACTGCGACGACCACCAGGCGGTCGGCGCCGGGTGGGCGGGACACGACCCGAGTTTGCGGCGCATCGCACGTCGCGGTCAGTCCTGGAATGCCTTCCGCCAGTGCATGTTCCGGTGTGGCGGTGAATTGCGCCCAACCGGCGTCGGTCATCGCTGCGCGTATCTTCGCGGCCGCGGCTTCGGGGTTTCGGTTCGGGTCGATCGGGCACCAGGCGCCCAGCCACGAGGCCGCGGCCGCCTGCGGAGACATGAGGTCCGTCGTGGCGAAGGGTTCGTTCTTCGGCGCGGCTGGCGACGCGCCTTCCAAGCCTGTCGCGTCAGTTATGTAGCTCGGCAGATCCGTTGCCGCCATGCTCGTGTCGGCCTCGTCGACAGGTGTCGCAGCGGGGACCCGTGTCTCGGTCATCCACCAGCCGGCCACGGCGATTGCGAGGACAACGGCCACCAGGAGTGTGGCCACCAGCTGGGGGCGCCCTTGTTTCCTCGAGACTCGGGAAGGAGCGCCGCGACTGTCCCGTCGCTCGGACAACAGCTTGTTCAGTTCCGACCGGCGGGCGGCGGCGGTGGCGTCGACCTGCCGACGACGCTCTCTCCGATCGCGTGCTCTCGCCCCGAAGGGAAGGACACCCGGCCCCGGCCGGACGAGGTCCCGGGCGAAGAACAAGCCCTTCGCGGCGGTGGCGATCCGCTCATCCAACGGGTCGGGCGCCTCGGCTGCATGCTCGGGATCGGCTTCAGCGAGGGCCATTTCGTCATCTACGGCGGTACCCAGGGGGTCGGAATCCCGCGCGTCCGGCCGATCAACGGTCAGGCGCACACCGCGTTCGCAACCGCCGGCGGACCGCGGGTCGCCGGTCATGGCTTGTCGGTTTTCGGGCCGTCGTCCAGCGGCGTGACTGGGCGTCGGGGCCAACGCCTCGTTGAGGCCCGGCGCCGGCCGGTGGCGCGCGGTTGCTCCGGCGGCTTCGGGTCCGCCGGCGATGAGGAATTTCCACTTTTCGTCGGGTGCGGGGGTTTGGGGGTGGCCGGTTCGACGACGGTGGCGTCTGGGACGGACACCCACCGTCCGGTCCGGGTGTCCCTGGCCCGCACCCCTCGCTGGCTGCGGTGTTGGTGGGTGTCCTGCGGCCGGAGCCGAGTTGCCGGCGACCACCGTTTGCGCTGCTGGGTCCTTGGGGGAGCGGGATGGCGGGTGTGCGCGGGTCACGCCGGTACGGCGCCTGGTAGGGGCCGTCCCCACCGGTCGTGGGTGAGGGGCGGCGGGGTCCGCGGGGCCTGGTGGCGGGTGGGCCACCGGACGGCGGCCGCGGCACCAGCGGACCGCCACCGCCGCCGCCGGGGCGGGAGGGGCCGATGCCGGGCCGGCCGCCGCCGATCGCGGGCGGTGGCGGCGGAGCGAGTTGCCGTGGCCCGCTGTCCAGGTCCGGGATCAGGTAGGAATCCACGTGTTTCGGGGTCGGGATGCCCTTGCTGCCCGGGCCCGACCTGCTGGTCCAGTCGATGCCCTTGGCGCGGTCCCGGACGTACCGGCCGGCGTTGTACGGGGACCGCAGGACCTGCCGGCCCAGGTGCCCGACCTTCCCCAGCGCCCACCCACCGGCGCGCATCCCGGTCCAGGCGGCCATCATGCCGAGCATCCCGGTGCTG
>JBBQGJ010000597.1:0-3966 GCA_038322925.1 Mycobacteriales bacterium | reverse complement strand
TGTTTCGGTTTCCGGCGGTGGCTCAAGGTCGGGCCACCGATTATCCGCTGCGTAGGACCGAGTTTGTGGGTGTTGGTCGACCAAGCGCAATGCGCGGTGGTAGGCGGCTCGTTCGTCACGGTGACGGTTGATTTGGGCGCGGACGTCGTCGAGGCAACCGAACTGTTCGGCGAGGATCCGCAGGTCCGTGCCGGCGACGAGTGTCCAGTGTCCCCGGTGCTGCCGGACCAGGTTCCATGCGGCGAGGGTGTTGAGCGCATCGTGAATGGTGGACCGAACGAGCCCTGTCGTGCCGATCAGGTCGAAGCTCCGCAACGGCCGCCCGGGGTGGGCTTCCAGTGCCTCATAGGCGAGTGCGGCGGGGTGGCCAAGCTCGCGGAACACCGGTCGTAGGGCGTGGAGTCTGCCGGGTCGCCAGCTGACGGTTCTTGCCCGGTTGGTGATGTCGTCGGGGATGCGTAGCTGGTAGAGGTCGCCGGCGAGGCCGCGGTCGTTCTCAAGCAGGTCGATCAGCGGGTCTGGTTCGTCGCGCAGGGCGCGCAGGTGTGCGGCAACGGTGGTGTGGTCAAGGCCGGTGGCGACGGACAGGGATCGGACGCCGAAGGCGATGTAGCGGGATCCGTTTTTCATGGCGGCTTCACCAAGTGCCCGCAGAACCCAGCGAATGCTGATGCTGCTGCGTCCGGTGTACCGGGTGCGCTCGAGCAGAAGCATGGCGGTCCACCAGGTGCGGAGCCATTGGTACTCGGCGAAGGTGCCTCTTCTTTGTTGATCTTGATTCGTCGGTGGTGGTACCCCCCCGTGTGAGGGTGGCTGGCTTGTGGGGGATTTACGGACAAGGCTTTTCCGTGTGGCGGTGGCCTGTTTGCTGACCCAGGTGGTGGCTTTGCGCCAGTCGGCGAGCAGGGCGGTGCGCCTGGTGCGGGGGTTGCGGTAGCGGGCGTAGAAGGCGGCGAGCCCGGGCCAGGTGCCGTTGTTGATGCGGGCCAGGACGGCGGGCAGGGTGAGGCCGGCCCAGACGGCGGCGTCCAGGACGGCCTGCCGGGCCTCGGAGGGGGATCGGTATTTCGCGGTGTTGTAGTTGCCGGTGGTGGCGATCCGCAGGTAGTCGGGGGTGAGCTCCCGGGGCCCGGCGGGCCGGGGCAGGTGTTCGGTGTGCACACCGTCCAGGTCGTCGGTGTCGCTGGCCCGGTGCTGGACTGCGGCGAGTTCGGTGCTCAGTGCTTGCTGTAGGGCGGTGCGGACGGTGGTGGGGTTGCCGCTGGCGGCCAGGTGCCGGGCGGCGGTGAGGTTGCCGTGCAGGGTTTGGTAGCCCCCGCTGGGGTGTGCGGAGCCGGGTGGGCGGATCAGCCCTTCGGTGAGGTTCTGGTTGGGGCTGGGGTCCATGGTGGGGGTGCGGGCGGCCAGGGCGAGGGCGAGGTCCCGGGCGTCGTGGAAGCCGATGGGCTGGTTGAACGGCACGTAGAGGTGCATGCCGCGGCTAGGGCTTTCATCCCGGATGAGCTGCCCGCCGGCCCGGTGGACCAAAGCGGTGACGGCGTCGGCGTCTCGGCGGACGGCGTCGGGGCCGCCTCGGGAGGAGTCGAGATCGATGACCAGGACCCGGGTGGCACCGGCGGTGGAGTAGATCGGGACGGCGGCAGGGACAGCGGGTAGCCGCGCGGTGAGTGGCCGTTCCAAGCGGCGGAGGTAGGAGTGTCCGTTGCTCCGGGATTCCCGGACACGTGGTCGCCCGGCGAGCAGCGGCGCGAGGGTAGCCCACAGCGTTTCGGGTCGGTGCCCGCCGCCGGTTGGAATTGCGGCGGTGAGGGTTGTTGCAACACTTGGTGGATTCTCTGGATCGGGAAATGGGTATGCGTTAGCATCGGAGCTGTCTGGCACGACAGACCCTTCGGGGTTAGGCCGGGTTCAGCTGCTAACTGGCCCGGTCATCAACTTCGACGTCACCCGCCCTGGCAGGGGCGGGTTTCGTCGTTTATGGACTTGTGTGGTGGCCCGGTGGGGCCCCGTTACGGGTTGATCAGCTGCGGCTCCTTCCGCTGCGCGAAGACCGTGGGGTCGGTGAGTTCTCGGTGAAGGGCCCCTTCGATCAGGGCCCGCTGGGTGATGTTCCGTTCGGCGAAAACGCGGCGGGTGCGGTGCACCACGTCGCGGTCGATGACGGCGCCGATCATCACTTGGTCTTTAAGGGTTCCTTTGGGCACGCGCCGGCGGGTGCTGGTGGGGTCGCGGAACACCGTGGGCTCGGCGATTTCCCGCTGCAGCGCGGCTTCGAAGTAGGCGCGGAGGGTGATTTCGCGGTCGCCGACGGCCTGCCGTACGGCGGCCGCGAGATCGGGGTGCACTTCGGCGCTGATCGCAACACAGGTCAGCGAACTACCGCGGGGAGCGCGTGGACCGGTCATAAAGCTATGGCTATCAGCGGCACGCCGTGCACAGTGGGACCTTGGACGTCGCCACGCCGGGTACCCGGTCGGCGTAAGACCAGTTCGTTCTTCCCGGCGAACGGGGCGGGACAGGGACTCCAGGACCGTGCAGCGTGGGTGGGCTGCACTTGTGCGCCTTGCCATGCACGCGACACGCGGATGGCTGGTGCACGTGCCCGCGACCGGATATGCGTTAGCATCGGGTCTGCCGCTCATTGCAGAACCTTTCAGTGACCGGGCCGGGTCAGCGCCAACTGACCGGCCTTCGACCGACAAGCCGTCCCGCGCCAACGGGGCGGCTTTTGTCGTTTCGTATGGAGTTTGGTGTTGCGCCTCAGGCGGTCTTGAGTGGCAATTCCTCCTGGTTGTCGTTGTGGGGTGGCAGCCAGACGGGGCATCCGGCCGCGTCGACCTCGTCCCGGTCGATCAACCGCTCCAGGTACTCGGCGAGCGAGATCCCGGCGGCGTCGGCTGCGCGGTTGGCTTTGGCGCGTCGCTCGGGGGCGACGCGGGCCTGCATGATCACCGGTTCCGGTTTGCCGACGTGCGAGCGCCTGCGACGACCCCTGATGGCGGACATGCCCCGATGATCGCTGTGAATGCATTCCCAGTGGTGAAGGCGCGCCCAAATGAATCCATTCGTTTCCGAGCAATGGCTGCTGATCCGGACAGAACGGCGCAGCGACATGAGGACTAGGCGTGCCGCCGAAGGGCGGTGGGTCCGGCCGCGGACGGCGATGTGACGTGGGGGTGGAGGAGCGGGGAGTTGTTCTGTCGCGCCCCGGTTGTTCCTGCAACGGATTCGGCGGCGATCGGCTCGCACGCCTATGGGCCCGACGGCACCTACCGGGCCGCGGTGTGCTGCTGAGGAAGGACTGTCCGCGCTGCCCAGCGTCGCGCCCGCCCGGGGAAGTGCTGCTGTTGCTGCGAGGACGACGTTGCCGCAATCGCCGCCAGACGGGGGGACCGAGGATCTCACCGAGCCACAGGTTCTGGCGGCGGGCGATCGACAGACTTTTGCCGGTCACGGTTCTAAGTGGCTGCCACATTTCGCTGTCCAGCAGGGAAGCGTGCAGCGCCGCGATGGACGCTGCGGTGCGCGCGGTGATGAAGTGACGAGACCGGCTGCGGCGCAGACTGATCATGGTCGTTCCGAGCTGCCGGGCAACGTCCCGCAGTTGGTGTCCTGCGGCGGCCAAGTCGTCCATCTGCTGGTGGGCGCGCCGGGCGGGCACCAGTCGCCGTGGAGAACCACTGCCCGGGGTCACAGGCACGGCGAGAAGCTGCTGCGCGGTCGCGGTGCGGACCCGGCGCGAGCGTGGCGGTGTGCTCCGCCGATAGCCAACCAGGCGCCTGATGGTGCCGACCGGAACACCCGACAATGTGGCGATCCGCTCAATCCCTACCCCTTGTCGGCGAAGGGCAGCGAGATGCGTTTGTACGGGCGCGGCCTCGGTGTAGGGGTTCCACCGGCCGGCGCTGATCGCCGCGATCCGATGGATCTCGGCGGCGCGATTAGCGGCACGGCAGCGGGTGCATC
>JBBQGJ010000596.1:0-3976 GCA_038322925.1 Mycobacteriales bacterium | reverse complement strand
GCCAAGATCAGGTCGCAGCCATCGGTGCGCTGCGTGGCGGCTCCTTAGATACCGGGTGTGACGATCACGCCGGTGGACGCCGGGCCGACGGGTGCCGGCTGAGCCGGTACTCATCCAGGCTGACCGGGTCGCCCCCCGTAGGGGGGCGACCGGAATACGTTCGAAAGGGGCCATCAGGCGTCGTCTCTGGTCCCGTAGATGCGCTGACGCGGTCACGTCTTGGGTCAGCGGTCGGTGGGTTGGTCGCACCGAGCTATTCGATTTTGGGGCTCTTGGCAGCGCAAGTGCGAAGCAAGCACGTACGTCGGGTGGCTGTCGCGATTGTGACGGCCGTGGTCGTAGCGCCGAGTCCTTCGAGCATCAGTGTGGCCAGACGGCGTCTTGCACGTCCTACAGCCCTGCCTACCGGACCGTTGGCCAAAGACCAAGCGCGGCAGCAAATCTACCGGGCTACAGGTCCTGGTGGCCCCTTTCGAACGTATTCCGGTCGCCCCCGATGAAGGCCGGTCGTTCGTCGCCGAGTTCGTCCTCCATGCGTCGCCGAGTTCGTCCTCCATGCGTTGCGCGGTGGCCTGCACCTGCCGCCGCACCGTGGTGGCGTGCACCGGGCGGCCCAGCGGCAGGACCTCGTTGAGCAGGTCGGCGGACAGCCCGTAGGACACCAGCCCGGCGAAACGGGCCTGCAGGTAGGACAACTCCGGGGTGGTCCGCTCCCGCAGGACAGCGGCCAACGGGCTGAACGTGCGGGCCGTCCGCGGTGTGCAGGGACAACTCCACCAGCGGGGGCTGTCCAGGCGCAGCAGGCCGCGACCATGAATCGCTCACCGTCCCCTCGACCATGGTGCCGCCGTCGGCCCGCGTTGCCTGGCGCTGGGAAAACCGACCCGGCCCGCTGGAGTGACGATCCAGCGAGCCGGGGGAGGTCTACCGATCGTGGGTCAGAGCTTGGTCCAGAGCGAATTGTCGGACCAGCGGATCGTGTTGGGCGATTCCAGCCGCCCGGTGTTGGTGCGGTCGTCGGGAAAGGTCATGCTGATGGTGGTGGAGTTGATGACGAACCCGGTCGCCGTGGGCCGGTGGAAGGCGGACATGTCCACCGAGAGCCCATTTCCGTTGACCGAGAAGAAAGGCCCGGGACCGGTGCCGCCGGTCCATCGGCCGTTGAGGTCGAAGATCGTCGGAGAGGCCACCTTCGTCCAGGACGATCCGTCGGACCACCGGATGACGCCCGGGTTTTCGAGCACCCCGGTATTGGTGCGGTCGTCGGGGAAGGTCACCCGAATCGTGTTGCCGGTGGTCACCGTTCCATGAGCGGTGGGCCGGCCAAAGGCCGACATGTCCACCGTGAGAGCGGCGTCTTTCATGGTGATGATGGGCTGACGGCCATCGGCGGACCACCGACCGCTGGGGTCGAACAGCATCGCGTTGGGCGGGGCGGCCTGGTAGAAGTCCAGGGAACCGATCTGTGGATTATTCGCCGGACGGAAGAGCGGTGCATAGAAGACCGTGTTGGCGCCCGTGTTCCCCCCGTTCGGGCAGGTCGCCGTGCCGGATCCGGAGGAAATGGTCCCGCGGGCCAGCACAGCGGTGCTTCCGCCGACGTAGGAATAGACGGGCCCGCCGCTGTCGCCGGACGCAACCGCGCACGTCGCGGAGCTGAAGCCCGCCTTGATGAACGGCCCATTGGAGCCGGCGCAGCCGCCGGACTGGCCGGCAAACACATCGACCGCCCGCACCGGGATGTTGGTGTGCTCGCCGCTGGTCGCGCCGCCGGTGGCGACCAGGTTGCCGACAAAATCGGGCGTCGCGCCGACGACGTCCACGTTCGTGTTCGATGCGGCCGGGCCCGTGTAGATCCGCGGATACATTCCGGCCGGGTAGTCGATGAGCGCCGTGTCGCGGCATGCGAGGGTGTTCGTCACGGTGCCCGCTGGATCCGGTTGGCCGGTGATGCGGACCTTGGCGCCGGGGGTGACGCAGTGCGCGGCGGTCGCCATCCGGTTCACGTTGCCGAACCGGATGGGGAAACCGTTGGTGCAGACGATGGCGAAGGGGGACCCGGAGTTATAGGCGGATCCGCCGTAGAAGTTCGGCGTGTCAGTCTGCCGGTTGAAGAGCTCCCGCAGCTTGGGGCCCACTGTCACCGTGAGCGGCACCGTCGTGCTCGCCTGCAGACCGGCCCGGTCCGTACTGGCGAGCTGACCGGTGACGGTGACGTCGAGCCCGCTGCCGTCGGCCTTGGGTGACACCTGTGCCACCTGTGGGTCGGACGTCAGCTGCTGCGCCTGTGCCACCAACTCGCTGTGGGTGAATCGCGCCGGTAGGAACACGACCGGGACGTCGAGTCCGGCCGCCTGCTTGCGGACGTCCGGCGGCACATCGCCCGGCCAGTAGACGCGCAGCTCCCGGTTCTGCGGAGCGGCAACAATGCTGACGTTGCCGGCGCCGCCGGCCGCCAGAATTTGCTGGGCCGCGGCGTTGAGCCTGCCCTGGAATTCGTACACCGCGCCCCAGTCGGCGAAGCCGCTGGGGACGGGCTGCGTCGACGACGGCGCCGTCGCGGTCAGGGCCTTGTCGTCGGGTCCTGGGTCCGGTTTCTGGCTGGACATGGCCGGCCCGGCGGTGAGCGCGACCGTCAGCGCCGCGACTCCCAACCCGACCAGCGCACGTGAAAAAAACTTCATCAATCTTTCCCCTCTGTTGACCGGAGCTGGTTGGTGGTCTCCCCCAGCGCTTCCGGTGTCTGTGAATCGTTGCTGCCCAATGGGCGTTGGGTGGTGACTCGCCGGCCGATTCGAACCGGTTGGCCCGCCGAGCCCGTTACCCCCGGCGGCTTCGTCGGATCGAGGCTTAGCCCGACGCTGCGAGAGACCTTCAAGAGGAGGGTGTCTCGCGCCCCTTGATGATCTGGGCAATGCCCAACGTGGGATCAGGTTGGCGGCAGGATTGCCTCGCGACGCGATGGTTTTCGATTGATCGTCTGCTGTGTCCCCCCAATCATTGAAGTCGTAACACAGTCACCACGTCGCTCCCCCCGGGGTCGGTCTGCTCCAGGTGGTGCTGACGCCGGTCGTCGTCACGCTCCGCGAAGGGTCAGACAACGAACGTCTGTCGCTGGAACCACTCTGAGCCAGAGTTGGTCACCGGGCATCCGTGCCCACTACTGACCCGACGATTCCGTGCTGGCCACGGATGCCCTCCACTCGCGACCGCGAGCACGCTCCGGGAACGCAGGTCCATCGAGGACTGCACCGGAGAGCGGAGACACGAGTGACCACCACAGAAATCGCGCCAATCGATCAGGCGAAACTTGAGGCATTCGTCGGGCAAGCCGTCACCGACATGGGCGCGGTCATCTCCGGGCTGTTGCTGCACATCGGTGATCGCCTGGGTCTGTACAAGTCGATGGCAGGCGCCGGCCCGATCACCCCGGTTGACCTGGCGGAGCGCACCGGAACCACCGAGCGGTACGTCCGCGAATGGCTCAGCAATCAGGCGGCCGGTGGCTACGTCGTCTACAACCCGGCGGAGCGCACCTTCGAGCTGCCGGCTGAGCAGGCCATGGTGGTCGCCAACGAAGACAGCCCGGTATTCCTCGGCGGCGCCTTCGAGACCATCGCCTCCTGCTACGCCGACCACGACAAGTTCATCGATGCGTTCCGCACCGGCGCGGGAGTCGGCTGGCACGAGCACGACGAGCGGCTATTCTCCGGCGTCGACCGATTCTTCCGCCCCGGCTACGCTGCCAACCTTGTCCAGGGATGGCTGCCGGCCCTGGATGGGGTGGTGGAGAAGCTCAGGGCGGGCGCGAGCGTCGCCGACGTGGGGTGCGGATTCGGTGCCTCAACGGTGATCATGGCGCAGGCGTTCGAGCGGTCGACGTTCGCCGGCTTCGACATCCACCAGCCCTCGATCGAGGCCGCCCGCCAGGCTGCCGCGCAGGCCGGCGTGAACCAGCGGGTGAGGTTCGGCATCG
>JBBQGJ010000595.1:0-3978 GCA_038322925.1 Mycobacteriales bacterium | reverse complement strand
ACCTGGAGCGCCAAGACCATAAGGCAACCCGACCAGGAAACCTCGATCGGGATCCTCACCGCCAGCGAAGACGCCGAGGCGGTCACCTCAGCAGCCCTGTCGGCCGTGACATCACTGGCCGATTAGCGCACCGACGTGCCGATAGCGTGCCCGCTCAGCGTGCACGCGATGTGCCGTTCATGGGCGGGTGGTCCAGCCCGTAGCTGGCACTATCGCTCGGTTTCGCAACCAGCGGGCCGTCTGGGTGCCAACGCGTCGTTGGGCGGCACTTACGGGGCAGTCACCTGGAGTCCGCGTGGGAGGCTTAGACGGGTCCGCACTGTCGTTGCTCGGTGGAGAGGCGACGCGCGGTTCCGTGGGCTGAGGGGATTCAGATGCGAGCGGTCGTCTGCACGCGGTACGGTCCGCCGGAGGTGCTCCGGCTCGAGGAGCGTGTCACTCCGACGCCCCGCAAGAACGAGGTGCGCATACGCATTCGGGCTACTGCTGTGACTTCGAGCGACTGCTACCTGCGGGGGCTGAGGCTGTCTCCCGCGTACCGGATCATGGCGCGGTTCGCAGTGGGTTGGAGCGCGCCGAGACAGCCGGTGCTGGGCATGGTGCTCTCAGGAGAGGTGGATTCGGTCGGAACGGACGTCCGGTCGTTCGAGTTGGGTGATCGGGTATTCGGTCTCGATCGACACCGCTTCGGGACGTACGCGCAGTACGTGTGCTGGCCGCAGGACGGACTCTTGGCGAGGCGACCGGTCCACCTCACCGACGAAGAGGCCGCGGCCATTCCCTACGGGGGCCTCCTCGCTTCGCACTTCCTGCGCAAGGCTGGTCTACGAGCGGGACAACGGGTCCTCGTCTACGGGGCGTCGGGAGCGGTGGGCACGTCCGCCGTGCAGCTCGTTCGGCACATCGGCGCTGAGGCGACGGGTGTCTGCAGCACCGCGAACCTGGACCTGGTGGCGTCTCTTGGCGCCTCGACGGTGATCGACTACACCGTCGAGGACTTCACAGACCGCAAGGAGCGCTACGACCTGATCCTCGACGCGGTAGGCAGACGCAAGAGCGCCGCTGCGCTTCGGCGGTGCCGGCAAGTCCTGGCCCCCGGCGGTGCCTGCATCTCGGTCGACGACGGGACTCCGAGACTCCGCCGCGAAGACCTGGTGTCGCTCGGCGAGCTAGCGACGAAGGGTGAGATCAGACCCGTGATCGATCGCACCTACGCCCTGGACGACATCGTCGACGCGCACCAGTACGTCGACAACGGGCACAAGCGCGGCAACATGGTCGTCACCGTGCCGTAGAGCTCCCGAGCGGTGTGCACGTACTGCCCCCCAGCTGGTCGTACGCGTCGCGGCTCGGCCTCGCTCGACCTTCAGCATGTGAGCGATGCCCGCACCAGCCCCATGGTCACCGTCGTCATCGCGGCTCCTCCCAGCACGGGCGGGAGCCGGTCTCCCGGCACCGCTCAGACCGGAGGATGCGGCGACCGCGGGTCAGCCACGATCGAACTGGCATTACCGGTCGCTCAGCGGCAAGCGTGGACGCTTCGGCCCGGCCAGATGGCCGCGATTCGGTTCGCGGCACCCGGCGTCAATCGCGGCGAAGTGACGCATGTCGTCTACCCGCAGATCGCGGCCAATTGAGGACTTTTGGCTGGGCTGGGTCTATGCATGGTTATGCACGTCGGCAACATTGGAGGGTCTCGCAATCGTGGCCAGGGCCCGGGCCGCCGGCCAGATTGGGAATCGACCGACCCCGGTCAACGGGTGTCCGCAAGACGATCGCTTCCGGAGACGATTCGCTCTTTCGACGTCAGCCTCGGGGGGTCCAGTGCTCACCGCAAGCATTTCCGTTACGGCGGCTGAGGGCCCGTTCACAATGCAGGTCCCCAGGGCACCCACCCATTGCTACCGGACGATTTGGTGCTGTAACTTTCCCAGGTAATCGCACGTCAACCTGTTCGCTGAATGGTTCGATGATGGGCGATCCAAACGCGGAAGACCCCGATGTCCGTGAGGAGACCACCGTGACCCGTCCCGACCACCCTCAGCACCCCTCGACGCGCCGCACTCGGAGCCGCGGAATGCTCACCGTCGGGGTCGGCGCGCTCGCGCTGCTCGCGGTCGTCGCCTCGGGCTGCAGCTCGGGCAACAACACGGCTGTCACGACCACCACTGCAGCGGGTGGCAGCTCGTTGGCGTCGACGGCGGCCGGCAGCAGCTCAACCGGCGCGTCAGGCGCTGCCATGATCGACCCCTGCTCCGTCGTCACCGACGCCGTGGCCGCCAAGGTCTACGGCGCCGGCTCTACCGTGAAGACCAGTCCGTCAAGTGACAAGATGCACTGCTCGGTGAGCATCCTGGGGCTCAGCTACGAGCTGAACGTCCTCGGCGGCCCAGCCTCCGACTACAAGTTGCAGAAGTCGATCGCGTTCGTGAACCCCACCAACTTCCCCGGCCTGGGCAAGGAGGCAGTCATCGGGAAGAGCTCTGACAACACGGGCGCACAACTCGGACTCCTGTACCGCACAGACGGCGGGATGATCTACATTCAGGGTGAGTCCGACCAGGCCAAGCTCACAGCCCTCGCCGGGGCGATCGCCGCCCAGGGCTGAGCAGGTTTCACCGAGAGAGCCACCGCCGGGCCAGAGGCCGCCCCGGCCAGCAGGTCCTGGACGTACAGACCAAGCTGATCACCCACGCCATCCGCATCGCTGCCTTCAACACCGCCACCGACCTGGCCCGCGCCATCCGCGTCCACAGCGGGTACGCCCGCGCCAACCACGAAGCACACCACCCTGATCCGTCAGGCGTTGACCGGCAGTGGCGACATCGACCCCCGCGACGGGGCGTTGACCATCCGGCTCGACCCCCTACCAACCCGGCGAGCCACCACCGCCATCGCTGAATTCTGTGAGCACTTGACTGCCACCCACACCCGCTACCCCGGCACCAACCTCATCCTGCGATACGAGTTCAAGAACCACCCCTGACCACACACACGCAAACTGACGCCATATCAGGAGCCCTGGGGGCCTGGGTGCCTGTAGACCGCTTGCGGCCTAGCGAGGACCTGTCGGTGGGCACCCAACTCGAGGTGTAGCCGCGTCAGTCAGGGTTCAATAATCAGGTGCGAAGCCGGACCCAAGGGTTCAGCGCGTCTTGCGTCGTTCTCAGCAACCTTCATCTCACAGACGTGCGTCGCGCCAGCAAGGCTCGGCAACGCCAATCCCAGAGCCGAGGCTCGCACCCCCGGTCGCCGATACTCCATGTCGCCCGCGTCAATCTGGGCGGAGTGACGCGCCGCGTTGCCCCCCGTCGCGGACAACCATGCGCGCTCTCTTGGGCAGTTGAACGACCTCGGCAGGGCGCG
This sequence comes from Mycobacteriales bacterium, assembly GCA_038322925.1. Taxonomy (GTDB): domain Bacteria; phylum Actinomycetota; class Actinomycetes; order Mycobacteriales; family Nakamurellaceae; genus Nakamurella. Next base: position 612 of record JBBQGJ010000595.1, on the reverse strand, counting down.
CGGATGCCTGTCGGCCAGTTCACTCGGTGGCGGGCGCGCGAACGAACAGAACCGTCCCTATGCGACGGTCCGGTGCGGACTACTCAGCCACCAGGTCACGCTGGTTGTAGGCGGCGACGACGGACGCTGGGATGCGGCCACGGTCTTTGACCGAGTGGCCGTTGGCCTGTGCCCACCGGCGCAACGTCGCGGAGTCGGGCGCGCTGGTGGACGTGGTGGGCCGGCTGCGGTGCGACCGCGCGGGAACAGCCTTCCCGTGGGACCGGGCCGGGCGGGCCTTCGGGGCTGCCCGGCGCCGCGGGCGCGAGCCGGCCGCGACCGGTGCCACGGTGGCCTCGGAGCTGACGGTCAGCCGGACGCCGTACAGCGAACCGACCACGTCGAGTACCCGCTCCAACGGCTCGTTCGAATCGATCGTCAACTGCATGTCGGTCCCGCTTCCCGCTCGCCACAATCCCCGTGCTACCCCATGATCGCAGAGAGCCGGCGCCGGCCGGGCCCCAAGTCCTCAGCTCCGCGGCCCTTGCCGGGAACCTTGCCGGGAACCTTGCCGGGAACCTTGCCGGGAACCTTGCCGGGAACCTTGCCGGGAACCTTGCCGGGAACCTTGCC
>JBBQGJ010000594.1:0-3983 GCA_038322925.1 Mycobacteriales bacterium | reverse complement strand
GCCTCTCCGGAACACCTTCCACCGCCATCTTGAACGGCCGGCAGTCAACCTTCACCATTGGTTTCGGCGCAAGCGATGCCAAAGACATCGTCATGGAGGTCCGCCCCGGCTTCGACTACGACAGCGCCTACTTCACCAGCTGACATTTGCGGAACTCCCGTCAGCGGCATTGCCATCTGATTCACTGCGATTCACCGGCTCGGAAGTAACCGGCTGGGTCAGGGTCAACGCCCCGGCAAATTGGTTGTCAGAACTGGAAGCCGGCCACGGCGACGGCCAGTACTGCACCGCCGGCCAAACTGGGTCCGAGTGGGGTGTACACCGGTGGCAGGCCGGCTCTGCGACGCCGGATCTGGGTGCTTCCGACGGCACCGATCATCAGTAATTGCCCGATCAGCACACCGGTCATCCATGCGAGGACCCCAAGGTGAGCCATCCAGGCGCCCACCGCGACGGCCAGTTTGACATCGCCGAGTCCCTGATCGGCGAGCAGTGCGTTGAGCAGCCCGATAACCGCGGATGCGGCGGCCCCGAGAAGCGGGGCCAGCAGGGCCCACCCGGTGACTGGTTGGGTTAGCCAGGGCAGGCCGAGGACACCGATTGCAATCAGCGGGTAGGTGATGCGGTTCGGGATGCGCCGCTCAACGACGTCGACCAGCGCGGCGGCCAGCACCCCGATAGCGAACAGCCCGTAAGCAACCTCGGTGGCAATATCGGTGAAACCCGTGTCCCGGAGGGTACTTACGGCTGACGTGGTGATGGCGATACCGGCTGCGATGCACGCCGTGAAGAGCGTGGCCAGGGTCACCGGTGTCCGAGGAATCCGATTTGGCCCGGTCAGCAGCAGCGTCGCTAGTAGGTAGACCAGCGGTGCAATGACGGCGCCGATCAACACTCCTGCAACCACGGTCACCTGTTCTGTTTGCTCATCCGGATGCGGCGGCGGCGGTCGCCGACCGGAGCCCGCGCGGGAACACCTCATGGACGGCTAGGTAGGAATTCAGGTTCGGCAAGTCCTCCGGCGTTTCCACCCCGTTGTTCTGTAGCAGCAGTTGCGCCCACGACCGGGCGTCCAGATCGTCGCCCGCGCGGTGGGAGATCCGGAGCAGGTCGCACAGCGGCTGGTCCTCGGTAGGGTCGACCTGGTGCGCGATATCGGCGGCCATTCTGGCCAGGTCCAGGTCGCCGTCAGCGAGGGCACTGTTCACCAACTGGTGGGCTGTCGCGATCACCGTCAGCGGCGCCTGCAGCACACCGGCCGGGTCGCTGGTCACGAGCCAGGAGTACGCATCTTTGGATGCGTCGGCCATGACCGGCCCCCGGACAAGCATCAACGCCGACAACAGATCCCGCTGGGCACCGGCCGGGTCCCCGGCCCCGGCGCGGGCGTCGGCACGTTTCCGTAACCGGCGGAACAGGTCGAGGTCGAGCAGCCTGGTCATCCGGTACGGCTTGCTCCGCGCTTCCGGCAGGTACTTGCGGCCATCCTCGTTGACTCCCATCCAGGCCCGGATCCGGGAGATGTCCGACCGACGGGACACTGCCTTGATGTTGGCGTCCTCGGCCCACAGGTCGGTGACGAATTTGTCCGCGCCAACCTCCCGATGGGTACCCAGGTAGATCGCCATCTCTGTCAACCGCACGAGACGACCGGTGGGCATCAGACCATTCGTGACGACCAGCGGTGAGCCCAGGACAGCCACCCGCGGCCGCCCCGGGACCGGGTCGAACCACTCCCCCAGGTCGTCGTCAAGTTCGGCGTCCGCGGCCAGCGTCGACTCGAGCGCAGCAGTGGCGGCGGCAGACGGACCTACCCGCAGAGACAGGACTTGACCTGACTTCTGTCCAATCTCGTGATCGCCGGCGACCTCCTCGAGCTGGTCAGCTTCGGCGTCGCCGATGGGAATTTCTCCGTCGTCGGCAGGCACGGGTTCAGTGGCGGGCACCAGGTCCTCAGGGATGAGCGACCCCGCTGTGCTCATCCCCTTGGCCCACGGATCCGGGCCGGGCATCGGCCCCGGCTGCTCGAACTGACCGGCGCAATCGAACAATTCCAGCAACCGGCCCAGTGCTTCCGGGTCCATCCCCGCCGCGTGCACCCGCTGCTCACCGATCAGCGCCGGCAGCGACAACATCCCGTCTGCGTCGACGTCGATGACCGCTCCCCCGGCGGGCGAGAATCCCTCAGCCCGGGCAATGACAGCCACCGTGGACCGGCCGGCCGCCGCGACCCCCGCCAGCACTTGCTCCAAAGCCTGCAGGTCACCATCAGCGGTCGCGGCGTCAATCAGCCATACCTCCGGTGACCAGTCCCCGGCACCCGGATCCACCACACGGTCGGCCAGCACCGTGGTCCGCAGGTCCGCCATCGCGGCTCGGGTTTCCCCGACCCGCCCCCGCACCAACCTGACGACGTCGGCGACCGTCGTCAGATACCGGACCCGATCGGGGTTGAGCGGCACCAGCTCCGATCCCCACCCGACAAGTGTGACCTGTAGATGATCAGACCAGGCGTTGTTCGCGAGCTCCACCGCAAGGTGGGTCAGTAGGTCCCTGGTCCGGTCCGCGTCACCGGTCACGCTGACCGCGCCAAGACGCTCAAAATCCACCAGCAGCGTCTCACCGTCCACGTCGCCGACGCTGGTCAACAGCGGGAACGGCGCCGCCGGGTCCGCCCAGTCCTCACCTGGCACTGGGATGTCCGCGGCGACCGGTAGCACCCAGCTGTCGCCCTCGGCGGTGAACGGGGCTGGTGCCGCAGCGGGAGCGGCCAGCTGCAACTGCAGCTCAGTGTTGGACAGCCACACGCAGGTCACATCTGGCAGATCCGCTGCGTCACGGCCGGTGGACAGGTTCGCGGCGTACCGCAAAGCGTTGTCCATCCACAGCACGTCCCGGGTGCCGGCGCGTTCCCGGATCCGCCGTTCAATTCGCGCGGCCTGCAAGCTGGCCATGACCGGTTGCTGGTCGATGTGCCGGCGCCGGCCCTTCCTGCGACGTGCAGCGAGTAACCCCAACCACACAGCCGCGGCCAGCACAGCGCTGAGCCCGACCCCGACCGCGGCAGGTGCCACCGCGGCATGGTCCTGGTTGTCGCCGTCACTGCTGGCCGCTGCCCCGGTCACGGCGGAACCGGCCGGTGCGGGTGTCGGGAAAGGGGTCGCCGCTGCAGGGTCCGTCGCAACTTGAGCATGGTTCTGTTCAACTTCGGGGTCGGGCGGTGCCGCCGGCGGCGCCGCGGCAGGGGGCGGCGACTCGGCGGCCGGTGAGCCGATGACGGATGGATCATTCTGTCCAAAGCCTTCAGCTGCAGGTGCCGCCGGCGCGGCCGCGGCCGCCGACGGCGGTGACTGGTTCTGTCCACCATTGGCAGGTGCGGGCGCCGCAGCCGGCCGCGCGATGGCGGCTGGATCCGTGAGGTGGATGACTTCGCCCGGGTTGATCAAGTCAGCGTTCGGGATGCCGTTCAGGGCGGCGAGTTCGGGGTACCTGGTGGCGGTCCCGAGCTGCTCCAGGGCGATGCCGGACAACGTGTCTCCCCGCTGCACAGTGACCTGGTCGGCCGATGCCACCGGCGGTGCTGTTGGTGGGGCGGCAGCGCCCACGGGGAGCCTGAGCTGCCAACCGATTTCCAGGTTGGTGGCCGAGTCCTGGACCGCCCCTCCATCGGCTTGAGCGACACCTGCGTTGAGCGCGACGATCTCCTGGTAGCGGCGGCCGTCACCGAGGGTCTTGTCGGCGATTCCCCAGAACGTGTCGTACCGGGCAACCGTCCACACTGGGCCGGCGGCAGGTACCGGCGTCGCGGCGGCCTCGGCCGGTAGGGGGGTCGCATGAACTGGTGCCGCGGCGGGACCGGGCACGGCTGAGGCAGTAGCAGTGGCCGAGGTCCCGGCGGACAGGGACTGGTGCAAGTCAGGCACGGGGGCGTGGGCGATCGCCGTACTGGGTCCTGCGAGCATCACCGTTCCGGTCAGGATGAC
>JBBQGJ010000593.1:0-3994 GCA_038322925.1 Mycobacteriales bacterium | reverse complement strand
TCGGGGAGACTGTGCTGCTCTACCACGACGGCACCAAAGGCCGCCCCACCGCACGTCGCATGATCACCGAGATGACCGACGCCCAATCAACTCTCGCCGACCTCTTCCACATCCACCAGTACGCGCCGACCCGCTGAACCCCAGTTAGGTAATACAACCGACCCACCGAAAACCACGTCCCACCAGCACAAACACCAAAGATGATCTTTATAGCCAGGAAACTCAGGCTAGTCGGTATCACAGAGTCAGGGCGTTCGACTCGCAGTTCAGAAAATTCGACGAACTGTTCAACCGCGCGAGGATTTGCGAGCAAATGACCTGCATCTCTGGATGACTTGATCCCCGTATCGTCGATCCACTCAAGAAGCCAGTATGGCGATGTCATCCGAGCTCGTTCCTCCTCGAATGAGTAGAGAAAGTCCTCACGAGGTCCCAATCTGCTCTACTGTCCTGCAGCGCGTGATGCTTAACATGATCATGACCGACAACAACGAACAGGCCACCGGGCGGTTCGGCAAGGGCGGCGAGGTGCTGTTCGACAAGATCTGCCGGCACAACGGGATCACCCACCGGTTGACCCAGTCGGCGTCGCCAACCACGACCGGCAAGATCGAACGCTTCCACCTCGCGCTGCCGGTTGGCTCCAGTGTTCACGCGCTTCCTCGCGTTTCCACGTAGGGCTCCGGCCGTGCATGCAAAGCCTCATCGGTTGCACGTATGTCGTTGGCCAAGCCGCGGAGGTCTCGCAGGACGCGGTCGGGCGGCTGGTCGAGGTTTAGGGGCCGAACGTGCAGCACTGTGCTCCTGTCTGACACGTTGTGACTCCTTGGGGTCGGTGGCCCGTCGGCGTAGACGAGGGTGGCGGCGTGGAGTTGCGTAGCACTGGCGTAGGCGAGCAGCTGGTACAGGTCGGGGTTGAGTCCGTTGCCAGTGTCGGCCTTGTACTTGACGTCGCCGACGAACCGCCATGCTCCGTCAGCGCGATAGCCGAGGTCGGGTAGCAGCCTGATCCGGCGATCCTCGTCGAGGAACAGTTGGTGGTCCGCGGGGTTGTCGGGGAAGTTGGTGGTGGTCGCGGCGAGAGAATCACGGAGTACCGACCGGACGAAATTTTCGAAGACGTCGTAGAGCCGGAGGGTGAACCCGACGACGGGCATGGCGCCGGTTAGCAGGTCGGGCATGGCCGCAGCGAGGATGGTGCGGGCGAGGAGCAGGAGTGGCTGGTAGTACTCGTTGTGGCGGGTCCAGGTCAGGCGGTCGATGTGTTCCGGGGTGATTTGGGTGTCGGAGAGATCCCGGAGTTGCTGCCATGCTCGTGTGAGTCCGGATCGGACGACGTGGTCGGAGACGAGCTGCCCGCGTAGCACCTGGATGGTGGCTCGAAGGATCTGGTTCTCGATGATGTCGTCATCGTGAAGCTGGTAGCGGACCGCGACGGGTAGGGGTCCGGGTCGGCGTGCCTGGCGCTGCCAGATAATCCGGCCTTTGATGGTTGGTTCGTCGCGTTCGACGGTTCGGTAGGCACGGAGCGGACCCTGCGCGACAGTGCGCTGGTAGGCGATGAGGAACAGGGCGGCGATGCCGTCGGTGAGGCTGCGGGTACTGGAGATGGTGCTCCATGTGTCTTGCCAACGATGCGGGTCTGCGGTGTAGGCGGTCATGAACAGGACGCGGTCGATGGGGAGCTTGGGCTCGACCACCACCGTGCGGTCGCCAATGCATAGCGAGCCGACGACGCTGCCGGGTTGAACTCGGTAGGCGCCGTCCGGCTCAGTGGTGATGGTTGCCTCGAAGCGCTCCTCTAAAGTGCGTCGTTCCAGCGCCGTCAGCCGGGTTGGGGCGGAGCGTCGCGTCTCGGTCAGCTTCAGAGGGTTGCCAGTTGTTGACCCGCGTTCGGTGGCGTCAGTGAGGGTCAAGGGACTCACGGAGGATGTCGAAATCGAGCGCGTCCGCGCGACCCGGGTTGTTGTAATACAGCTCACGCAAGGTCGGCATCACCGAGTAGGTCCAGGCGCGGCGCGCCCAAGCCTCGTCGATCTCGCCCATGAAGTGGCTGGGCCCGATGTACTGGTCGGGGTCATCGATACTGCGGTTAGCGGTGTCGAGCAGGTCGGCAAGCCACATCAGATTCGGAGCGTTTCGGGCGAGGTAGCGGCGCAGAATCCCGTCGACCGGCGGCTGGTCGGGGCGCAGATCAAGAATGTAGAAGCGTCTTCGTAAGGCGGCGTCCAGGGCGGTGATGGATCGGTCGGCGGTGTTCATCGCGCCGATGATGAGCACGTTGTCGGGAAGCTTGCGACGATCCCCGTACAGCATGGTGACGGGTGTGTCGCGGTACTCCAGCAGCAGGTACAGCTCGCCGAAGACTGCGGGGATGTTGCCTCGATTGATCTCGTCGATTACCAGCACGAACGTCTTGGTGGGTTCCTTTTCGGCGGCGTCCGCGATGGCGATCAGCGGCCCGTCGACGACCGTGAAGCGAGCCGGGTCATTCGGGTCTGGGCGCAATCCTTGGACGAAGTCTTCGTAGCTCGTGCCCGGGTGGAACTGGACGGTGGTGACACGCTCGCTCGTGCCTGCCAGATACGCGGCGACCTGCTTGGCAAGGTAGGTCTTCCCGGTGCCGTCGGTTATCACCGGTTTGAGTCCGCCTCTGCCATGTTCTTGCTGGTCACGTTGTTGTTGCGATCGATGCAACGTGGGTCGCGTGGTGCACGGCGCCATTCCCGCGTCGGGCTAGTTCGCGCCGTAGGTCGAGGTTCTCGCCGTGGGCCTTTTCGAGCGCGTTCCGTAGGTCTGCGACCTCTTGTCGGTGTCGCTTCTTGAGTTCGGTGATCTGGGCGGTCAGGACGAGCACCAGCGCGGTGTCGGTGTCAGATGTTGTCGCGGACGGCGCCCGGTCGGGGCGGGTTCGGGCGCGTAGGTGCTCGATCCGACTGCGGAGGTCGGGGTGGCCGTAGAGGAAGGCGTGGGAGACGCCGGCTTCACGTTGGACGGCTTGAAAGGTGATCGGCTCGCCGCGCTTGACCAAGGCACGGATCCCTTGTTCGGCGGCTCGGGTCTTCGCCTCGGATTTGGCCTGCGCGGCGGCGGTCAGCACGGCGATGCGCTTGGCCCGGGGGTCGGTCATCGTTGGTTCCTTCGGTGGGGCGCGAGGTTCAGGGTCAGTGGGACCGCGGCGGTGGAGGGCGCGCTGCAGCCACCGCTCTGGACCGCTCGGCCGGGGTGGTCGGCCATGGTGGCCATCAGCCTGGTCAGTGCTGCGTGTTCTGCCCGTCGTTGCGCCAGCCAGACGTTGTCCTCGGGCATCGGACGGCCATGTCTTTGCTGGAACGCGGCCGTGGTGCGGGCGATCAGTTCCTCGGTCTCACGCAGCTGCCGGGCCAGGGCGGGGTGGTGGGTCTGGTCGGTGACGAAGACCGAGCAGGTCAGGCAGGCGTTGCCCTTGTCGCAGGTCTGCAGCGGGGGTAACAGACACCAGCCGTTGGGCAGGAATCGGTCGGCCCGGTCGAACAGGTGCAGGCTGTCGTGGTCGTCCTGGGCGAACTGCACCCTGGTGCCGTCGGCCTTGAGCTTGGTCGTGGCCAGGAACGCCTGCTCGGCGTGTTCCTCGCGCTGTGCGACGTAGTGCATCGCCATCGTCGGTGTCGCGTGACCGGCGTAGCGCTGCAGAACGTGGATGGGCAGGCCGAGCTCGGCGAGCCGGGTCAGTTTGGTGTGCCGGAACCGGTGGGTGTGGCTCAGCTGCAGCAGTCGACCCTTGCTGTCGGTGATCTGCACGACGTTGCTGAACTCACGCAGCATCCAGGCGTAGGTCCCCGATGGGTAGGGCTTGTCGCCGCGCCGGTTGCCGGTGCGTTGCACGAACAGGAACCGCGGCTGCAGTCCCGGAAGGCAGGTGCGGACCCATTGTTGTTGTTCCTCAATGACTGCCGCGACCTCCCGGTCCACCAGGATGCTGTCCGGTGCGATGTCGATCTTGCTCTGGGCGTAA
>JBBQGJ010000592.1:0-4006 GCA_038322925.1 Mycobacteriales bacterium | reverse complement strand
TGCCACACCAACAGGCGCGGCAACGTGACCGGCGCACGGCCGGCGCGATCATCGCCGGCGATGCCGACGCCATCGGCCCGGACGACGCCTGCGGCGCCGCCGCAGTCCGCACGCTCCTCCGCTGGGCCGCGCTCGCCGGCCTGCACATCGAACTGCTGGACCTGCGGACATCGGCCGACACGGCCGGCGACCCCTCACGGGTGGTCGGATACGGCGCCTTCACCGTCACGCGGTGATCCTCACACCCTCGGGTTGATCATCCGGCGTACCCACGGCGGGCGACCACACCCTGGCCTGGCGGCAGCGAGACAGGAGCACCGACTGAGAGCCCGATCATCACCGCCGAAACCAGGTGAGCGACGCCGGTGTCGGGCGGTGGGGTCCGAGGTTGCACCTGTCGAGCGCTGAACGTCCACCGGCGCCTGCGCAGACTCACTGCACCGGAGCCGATTTCCGTCGAATCCGGGCGCCAATCTCTGCCCGATGAAATGGAAACCGAGGGGGCTCCAGCGCGGTCCGTTGAGCTCAGCGACGCGCGATCCCCGCCGCCACCGATCAGGAATCCCGGAAACGGCTGGGTGTCCCGAACTAGGAGCAGCGCCCCGATTCGTCAAGAGAGCGCCTCGATACGTGCGACACCTTCGCCGAGCGAATCACCCGACCGAGAAGGATTATTACTCCTTGTTTGTCCCGGTGGCGTGCCGCGCGGGTGCATCCATCGCGCGACACCGATGCGCGGCGTTGCACGCGCGGGAGTGGAAACGCAGTGAAACCGACGCCGAATCCACCACCCTGGACTGGACCTCCCTTTGGCGAAGGCGATTGACGTGGACCGTAGTGTCTCGCGCATGCGCGCATTCACGCCGGCCCGCCGCCGAAACCTCCGAACGTGCCTCACCATCGGCGTTCTGGCTTCGCTGGCATTCACCGTCACGGTCATTCCGATGCTCGGTATCCCGGCGGCCGGCGCCGCGGTGCTGCCCACCGGATTCAAGAATGTCGGCTACATGCCGTCATGGGCTGGGAGCGTCGACACCATCCAATACAGCAAACTGACCCACATCAATTACGCGTTCGTGATGCCCGGTCCGGACGGAAGTCTCCCCGACGTCCAGAACCCACCGAAGCTGCAGTCATTGGTCGCACAAGGGCACGCCAACGGTGTCAAGGTACTCATTTCCATCGGCGGCTGGAACAACGGCGACGACTCAGCGTTCGAATCGATGGCCGCCAACCCGGACGCCCGCGTCGCGTTCGTCGCCAACACGATGACCCTGATCGACAGATACAACCTGGACGGGGCCGACATCGACTGGGAGTACCCCAACCCCGGTACCTCCGCCGATCATTTCACCGCGCTGATGACGGAGCTCAGCACCGCTCTGCACGGCCGCGGCCAACTGTTGACCGCCGCGGTCGTCTCGGGCGGGGCCACCGCCCAGGGCGTGCAGCCTGCGGTATTCGGGTACGTCGACTTCCTGAACATCATGTTGTACGACGGCGGCAGCCCACACGCCAACTACGACTGGACCATCGACAACGTCAACCAGTGGAAGTCCCGCGGCCTGCCCGCGGACAAGGCGGTGCTGGGGGTGCCGTTCTACAGCCGACCGGCGTACTACAGCTATGCCCAGCTGGTCGCCATGGATCCGGCGAATGCCTATCGCGATTGCACCACCGTCAACGGCACCCAGACCTGCTACAACGGCCTCCCGACCATTCAGCGCAAAACCCAGTGGGCCCTGGCCAACGCCGGCGGAATGATGAACTGGGAACTCTCCCTGGACACCACCACCGTGCCGTCGCTCGTCAGCGCGATCGACGACACCGCCGGCGGTGCGCGATCGGGCGAGATCACCGGGCTCGCCGGGAAGTGCGTCGACGTGTATTGGGGCCGCAACGCGAACGGGACACCGGTCCAGCTGTACACCTGCAACGGCTCCAGCGCGCAGTGGTGGACATTGCCAGGCGATGGGACGGTGCGCGCCCTGGGTCACTGCCTGGACGTGCCCGGGGGATCGACGGCCGGCGGGACGCGGGTGCAGCTGTGGGACTGCAACGGTGGGGCCAATCAGGTCTGGCAATCCCGAGCCGACGGCACCCTGCGGAACCCGCTATCCAACAAATGTCTCGACGTGCCCGGCTGGAATTCGGCCGACGGCACCCCGCTCCAGATCTGGGACTGCAACGGCGGGACCAACCAGCAATGGCGAAGCCCCCCGGCCGCCGGCGGCGCGCGATCGGGCGAGATCACCGGTCTCGCTGGGAAGTGCGTCGATGTGTACTGGGGGCGCAACGCGAACGGTACGCCGGTCCAGCTGTACACCTGCAACGGCTCCAGCGCGCAGTGGTGGACATTGCCAGGCGACGGGACGGTGCGCGCCCTGGGTCGCTGCCTGGACGTGCCTGGGGGATCGACGGCCAGCGGCACACCGGTGCAGCTGTGGGACTGCAACGGGGGCGCCAATCAGGTCTGGCGGTCGCAGGCCGATGACACCCTGCGGAATCCGCTATCCAGCAAATGTCTCGACGCGCCAGGCTGGAGTTCCGCCGACGGCACCCGGCTGCAGATCTGGGACTGCAACGGTGGGGCCAACCAGGCCTGGCACATGCGCTGAGCCCCGGTCGATCGAGGATCGCTGATGCCCCTGATCAGCTGTTCCCAATGATCCCTCCGCGTCGGCAAGTGGTCTCACCACGCTGACATGTGACGGTGTGCCGTCACATGGCTGGGGTGGTCGGACCGTGGGTGAGCCCGCGGAGCCGGGCGGGGCCAATCAGTTCGTTCGATGTGCCTCGGGGCGATGGTCAGGGTGTCGCCGTTCGGCCCACCTGAGCCCAATTGCCGCCCCGCTAGCTCGACCCCGCCCACCCCGGACCTGCTGCGAATCGAGTCAGCCGCAGAACCTGTTCAGCGCGATGCACCCAGCTGGCGGTTCCCGTCGCTGCTGCCTGGGCGAACCCGTTGTTCGGCGGGGAAGCCGCGAACCTCCTCGATCGGGACATGTAGCCGCACATCGGGCTGCGTAGGGGCTCCGCGTGCCGTCCGGCGGATGACGGTCCAGGATCCGCGCCGTTTGTCGATGTCGTGATCCATTTTGTCCTGGAGTTTGTCGCGATGGGCGTCGGCGGCGGGTTATTCATCTCAGGTCGGCCCCAGGTCGGCCCCTGCGCCCGACAGTTCGCCGAGGCAGGACGCGGCGGTTGCCCTGGCGAACCCGAGTGAAGGAGCGGTTCACAGCCCGCTTCGATGACCCGGCACACATCGGGATCGGCACTCGCGGTACGCCGAAGTGCGCGCGACGCACCCGGTCAGATCGTCCGCGAGAGCCTCGTGCCGACCCCGACGAAATGTAATACGTGAGGGACACCCGACGGGTGACGTACACGCTACGGCGGTCGGTGGGGGTTGATCACGGCGACAGCTCCTGATCGTCGGCCGGCAGTAGTGTCGACAGCGCTGGGCAGTGTTGCCCACCGTTACGCTCGCCGTGGTGGAGATCGGGCTGCGTTTCGGTGCGACGGTTTGCAGGACGCCCCGTGCTGTCCAGGACGAGGCGATGAGCAGCGCATCGGTGCACGTCTTGGGGGCAGTTCGGGGCGGTGCGCCGGCCGGCGATGTCGGTGACGTGATGGTCTGGAGTGCCGGCGTGGCGGTGGTGATCACTGGCGGGGGCAGCCGCCTGCGACCGTGTCGCGACGAGCGAGCGGCAGTCGCCACCGCTTCGCGTCGTGTTTCGGGACCCGTTGAGGCCGACCCCTGTTGGCTGACGTTTCCCGCGGGTCGACGCTCGCCAGGATGTGCGGTGCGCGCAGGTGATGGGCGGAGACCGAGCGCTTCACGCCGAGACCGCCGTCGGGCGGGGGCTGCGGTGACTGCGCCGTTCCAGGTGGCGACGCTGGAGGCGACGTTGGAGCGGATCACGTACGCCAACGAGGACAGCGGTTACATGGTGGCGAAGGTCGACACCGGCCGGGGTGGTGAGTTGGTGACGGTGGTGGGGTC
>JBBQGJ010000591.1:0-4044 GCA_038322925.1 Mycobacteriales bacterium | reverse complement strand
TCTCCTCAGCGTCCAGATCAGAGGCTGAGCAGGCTCAGCTGACGGCGCGAACTTCCGGGAATCCGCTGCATACCTGAAAGACCGTCGCGGGTCAGGGTTACGCCCGGAGCCAGCCGGAAATCGCTGCCGTCTACAGGTCGGCTGCCGCGGTCGGTGGCCGTTCCGGGAGCGCTTGACCGCCGCCACCGTCGCCGAGGTCTACCCGTGGTGATCCCGCTGGTCGCGTCCCGTTTGGCTGCTCGGTGTCGGTCAGGTGCTGTTCGAGCCGGACGGTGACCAACCTGCTGGCCATCTCCGGGAGAGCTTCGGCGTTGATCGAGCCGAGTAGGTCGCGGACCGCGCGGTGAACGTGATCCGCGACGACATGCTCGGGCAGCAACCTGCCGAACCGGGGGGCCAGTTCGTGCAGGATCCCCGAGGTAACGACATGCATCTCCGCGGACACGGCGCGGGAGTCATGGTTTCCAGTCACCGTTTTCCAGTCACCACCTTAGGCTTAGGTGGCAGTGTCAGATCGTCGTCGGATCTTCACCGTCGGTCGGGGCCCGATCGGTCGGTGGTCGGCGGGGTGTCGGTGATGCTGCGGTGGTGCCATGGCGGTGCAACGGTCGACCCGACCGCCAATTGCTGCCGCGCCGCCGGGATTCCGCGGCTCCGGGTGATCACCGTGCCTACGGAAATCCGCTCTTCACGCCCGGGGCTGCCCAGCAGCCTCCCGGGTGACCCGCTGCGATGCCGGCACAACGTTCGCGGGGGTGGGCGCCGCTGATCGGCGCGCCGGCCCCCGCGCGACACCGCGGGCCATGCGGCTGCTGGGCAGGACCAGGAATGCAACGGGCGTGGGGGTCAGGCGTTCACCGCGTCGACGGTGTTGCTGTCCTGTTGGGCCTTATCGCGGTGACCGTTGCCGGTGGTGATGGCCTGATCGGTGCCGGCGTCGCGGTTGATGGCGATCTTGCGGGGCTTGGCCTTCTCCGCCACCGGGATCACCAATCGCAGCACCCCGTCCCGGTAGGCGGCCTGCACCCGGTCCAAGTCCAGGTTGTCACCCAACACCAGTTGTCGGCTGAACACCCCCCGCGGCCGCTCGGCGGCCAGGAACTCGGTGTTCTCATCCAACGCCGAGCGTTGCGCGGTCACCGTCAACACGTTCCGTTCCACATCCAGGTCCACCGCATCCGCGCTCACCCCCGGCAGATCGAACTCCACCACGAACTGATCCCCGTCCCGCCAGGCGTCCATCAACATCGCCGACGGACGGGCGCTGGTGCCCAGCAGCTGCTGGGTCAACCGGTCCAGGTCACGGAACGGATCGGTACGCATGAGCATCACCAACCACCTCCCACGGTTCCCTCGCTGTGTGCCCACTCCTCTTGACGGAACCACCCGTATCTATCCCGGGCGGTACAGATCCGTTATAGCTCTCCCCCGACCGGTGTGCAACCCCGACTCGTGCAGTGACACCCCTGCAGCGCAACGTCGCTATTCATCACCCCCCCCCGGCACCCCGCGCATCCCCATCACAGCCCTTTCGGCTCGGGACTGCCTGCTGTCCCCGCACACCTGAAGGCGGTCACCGGGAAGGTCCTCCGGTGACCGCCTTGGGTGGTGGTGACGAGAGTGACGCGGCCCGCCGAAATGGGGCGTCACGAGACGCTGGATGCGGTGCCCGCCAACGACTGTGCCCGGCCGGGTTGTCCGCATCGCGAGGGGTCGAACGTGCGGACGACCTCACCCCGCCACCATGGCTCTCGTTCGGTGTGTGACCTCCATCCTTCAGCCGGAAACCTCTGGCGCGCCGGTGCCTCCCATCCTCACCGGAGGTGACCGCTGCCGCCGCCACAATCGTCCGGGACGATCCTCGGTGGAGCAGTGGTGCCCCGCCCGGCGGCCGTGAAGTCCTCGGCGGCGCGGAGCGGGGCGTGACCGGCCGGCACACACCATCAACCGTCGCGGCGGCACGGTCGGGGATTCCGCGGGTTCGCTGACGATCGCGGCGAACTCGCTGTCAAGCCAATCCTTGTCCTCGCAGATCAACGCCCAGAACTCGTCCACTGCACCGGAACCGACTGGTGTGCAGGTGCTCCCGCCATCGCCCATCGCGTCTCACCCCCTTCGCACTCTCACCGCGCAGCCAGGCTGATGTGTGTCTCTTGGAGTAGATTCCTTATAGCACCAGCAACACGCCGAGGCAAGAAGGTGATCGCCGTTTCCACCGCACCCACCGCCGACCACGCGGAAACGCCGCCACCGCATCGGGCAGGCCAGGCCACCACCGGGGTGTACGGCATCACGGTCGCCGCCGACCTGACTGGGATGAGCGTGCAAGCCCTGCGCCTATACGAACGCAAAGGACTGCTGCAGCCCGCCCGCACCCCCGGCGGCACCCGCCGCTACAGCGACAACGACATCACCCGGCTCCGCCGCATCGGCGCCCTCATCGACGACGGAATCAACCTGGCCGGCATCGTCCGCATCCTCGGCCTGGAAGCCGACAACACCGCACTGCATACCCACAACACCACATTGCAGGAGCGGAACACCGCGCTGCACACCGACAACGCCGCCCTCATCGCCCGCAACCACCAACTCCGCGGCACCAGGCGGAACGGCAACGTCCCCCCAGGCTGAAGGTCGCTGTCGGTGGGCGGTGCGACCCGAGGTTCAGCGTCACCGGGCCGCAGTCAAGGCGGGCAGCGCCCCGATCCGCGGCGTCGACCACCGGCACCCAAGATCGCACCAACGTTTCACGGCCACTACACGTCAAGCCTCACCGTTACCCCTGCCGGTCACCGAGGGATGATCGCAGCCCGTAGGCAATCATCCACCGTCCCCGCGACGAAGGGGCCGCGCTTCACCCGGGCGACCTACGCCGTGAGTTCCCGCGGAAATGAAGGGCCTGTCCCCTATCCATGAAGCGTTCGCCGCCGCTCACAGGGTTCTCACGCTGCTTGTTGGGCGGCAAGGACGAAACCCCATTCGCGACCTGACGCCACTGTGGGCAACAACTGGTGTGATGTGATTGAGGCCAACCAATGCGGGCCAGTACCCTCTTGTCGGTGAGCCACCCCGCCACCGGTCGGACCGAACCCGCCGGCGACTACTGCGTTGACTGCGGGCACGACCACCACCCCAACCACCGCGGCGGCCGGTGCTGGACCGACGTACTCGGCAATGCCGTTGAACGGACTCCGACCAAGATCGCCTGCACGTGTAGGGAGTTTCAGCCAGCCGCTAAGAGCTGACCTCTTCAGCCGTCGCTGTGCGCTTGCGGTCCGGGTCGGGGTAGGACCCGACCCGCATCACCTGTACGAAGAGCGCGTCGTCGTCAGCAGTGACAACGGCGAACGACGCATGCTCCGACCCGGTCCAGTCACCGCGGTCCTCCACCCGCGCCCGCGCGACCCGAAGGTCCGGGTCGGGTCGGTCGACCGGGTTCCACCGGGCGATCGCCGGATCACCGACCAACACGGCCGGCGCATCGTCGGCGCGCCAGGCCACAGGCGCACCCCGGACGCCTGAAGCACCACCGGTTCCACGCCGCACAGCGGCGCACGCCATCCGCGCTGTTGAGCTCCTCCAGAGCCGCACGGCACGCTGCGGCAATCATGGGTAACGGCGCCCACCGACACCGGCCCGGGAGCATCGCCCCGGTCGGCCGGCAGGAATCCCGATCAGAACCAGTGTCGGACGTCATGACACCTGCGCGATTCAGAGCGGCATGACACGCCCGCACGCGGGTGAACCGTTGGGATTTCCTCATCAACGGATGCACAAAGTCACGGGATCGACGCGACCGCCGGGGGTGGTGGTGATTGTGTACACGGCGGGTTCCTTCGGCCCTGGATCGGCGGCGCCGGCGGATGAAGGCCTGTCGGCCGAGGATGATCGGCCCGAGATCGGCGTCGTATCGTCAGTCGTCGCGCATCGAGTCGGCGGCGGCCTGGTCCTGGACGGTCCAGGTCAGCGACCCGACCGGACGATCGCGGTGCAGGACACCGAGCGATGCCGGGCGAACCGGCGGTCCTCACCGGTGCGCGCGAA
>JBBQGJ010000590.1:0-4056 GCA_038322925.1 Mycobacteriales bacterium | reverse complement strand
CAGCTGGCCAACCGCGGAACAACGGCCTCTGACGAACCCCGGCCGGCACCATCTCCCCAACGGTCCTTCCGGAACCGTGCACCCCCCGTGACCTGCACAAACACCAGCGCTGGTATGGATCTAGCCCTGTGGTACTAGGGCACCACCACGATGACGGCACTCGTGACCGCCAATGTCATAGGTGTGGCCGCGGGTGCCGACGTCACGGCCACCTCGTCGACCGGGTCTCCCCGGGCACCGGCCTGCTAGTGGTCTCGGCGTCCGGCCTGTTGGTGCCGGTCGGTGGCGCCGGCGACCGGCTACACCCCATTCCTGGCCGGCTACACCCCATTCCTGAGACGCCTGCCAAGCGGGCACTTCGCCACGGTGGCGTGGCCCTCGACTGTCTGACGCCGCCCGCCGGATGAGTGGGAGCAAGGAGGCGATGGCGATGAGGACGCTGGTGCTCTGGATGGGCAGCGTCGAATCGCTCGCCTGCGTAGCACGGCGAGTCTCGAAGGTCCAACGCCAAACAGGACGTCGGTGGCCTTGTCAAAAGCGGTCGCTGCCTTGATCATCTTCGTTCCGCAGGGGATCCTCCACAGACGTCAGCGGGCTCGTGAACTTCGGGCTGCAATCCCGGAGCGATGGAATCTGCTGCTCGCGCCCGGACCCGCGGCCGGGTTCGTCGGCACTGACCCTGCAGATCAGGCCTCGTGCAGTCCCGCACGCGCTTGGGGTCCGCGACGCTAGCCGGCCCGCGGCGGCACTGCCTGCCGGACTCCCGGCGTGGACGGCCGTGCTGCACCGTCAGCTGACCCTGGGCGCCCCCGATCGTTAACCGGCAGTGGGTCCGATTCCGGGGAACGGGTCGCCGACGTCGGCCAGCACAGCTTGGCCCGGCGATAGTGCAGCAGCAGGCGTCCCGCTGACCTTGATCAGCGGATGCGGTCTGAAACCAGGACCGATCGAGGGCTTGGTCGATGGTGGTCGACCGGACTCGCACCCCTGGTAGTCACGGCTGGTGGGTGGGAGCCTTGGGTCGGTCGCCGGCGATCGTGGTCGGTCCGCCGGAGCGAGTCTCCCATTCGGCGTCCGACAACCGTGTGGTCCGCACGCCGAGCCATCCGAAAACCACAGCGATCAAGCCGAGCGCGATGGCCGGAACCGCACTCGGCAAGTCGTCGGTAATCACCATGTGCGCGACGACGACCGCGGTGATCACCACCGGTCCCCAAACGCCGATGAGCCCGGCGCGCCAGGCCGCCCAGGCCAGCAGTGCGATCCCGATGCCGAAGGACAGCAGCAGCGTCAACCCGACGACACCGACCGGGACGTCGGAGTTGAACCGTTCCTCGAATGCGATCATCGCGGCGGCGTCGCCATCCCCCAGGGAACGCATGATCAGGTAGATGATGCCCAACGCCGCATGGCCGAGCGCACCGAGCGCGGCGAAACCGGCTCCGATGTCGGCGACCAGCGCGCCCCGGTCTCGGGCCTGGTGCAGGATGCCGCAGATCGCCGGGAACGTCAGCAACGCGGACGCCAGCAAGAGCAGACCGGAGACGTAGAGGGCGACGGGCTGCTGAACCGCTGCGTCCCGGAAGCTTGACGCGTCGGTCGGGTCGACGATGCCCTGCGGGATCAGCAGGGCAGTGAATCCGATCATGCCCAAACCCGTCGCGATCCTGCGGATCCGGCGAACCCCTGGGACTCGATCGGTGCGGTCGGGCCGGCTGTTCACGGTGCGCTCCATGGTGCCTCCTTGATCGAAGTGGCCGGCGGGCTGGGCCGACGGTTCAGCACGTTCCGCCCCGGATGCCCGGACGTCATCGGTCCGGGTGACGATCGGTGGTCATCCCTGCGATGCAGCCGGAGATCGGCGCGGCTACACCTTGGGGGCGATTCGGGCCCGGGTGGTGCGGCCTACGATCGGGTGGTGGTTTGGTCCTGGTGCGGCCGGCACCTTGATGCGCTGCTCGCGGGCGGATTGACCGCCCTTGGGCAGGTCGAGGTCTGGTCCGGACTGACCCAAGGTGGCCCACGACTGCCGGTCGCAGTGGCAGTGGCAGTGGGCACGGCGGCCGTCGCCGTCCGGCGCAGCCACCCGATCCCCGCGGTGATCGTGACCTGCGGTTCGATGACCGCCCAGGCAGCGCTCGGGGTCGACGAGAACACGGCCTTCGCACCGCTGCTCGCCGCGTTCCTGGCGATCGGGACGGCGGGTTACCTATCTACCCGACCGCTGGTGGCCCTGGGCTGCGCGGTCGGTCTTATCTGGTCAGCGGTGCTGATCTCGCACGGCCTGCCGCTCGACTCCGACGGATCCCCTTCCGTAGCGGGTGACCTGCTGTACTCGGCGATCATCGTCGCGTTGGCCTGGTTCGTGGGCCGGGGCTTCGCGGTCGGCAGGTTGCAGCGTCAGCTGTCTCATGAGCGAGCGGCTGCGGCGGCCGCGCAGGAGCGGCTGCGCATCGCCCGGGAGGTGCACGACATCGTCGCCCACAGCATCAGTGTGATGGCGTTGCACGCGGGTGGAGCCCGCCGGCTGCTGCGCCCCGATCAGCCGCAGGCGATCGAGGCGTTGGAGGTGGTCGAGGCCACCGGACGGCAGGCGCTGGCCGAGATCCGGCAGGTGCTGACCGACGTGCGAGGCTCCCAGGCGGCAGCCTTGACCATGACCAAGGGAACCCTCGACCGCACCGTCGAGCCGCTCCGGGCGGCCGGGGTCCAGGTCCAGCTCGTCGTCGGTGACCTGCCCGACCCCCTCCCAACCGCGATCGGCGCGGCCGGACTGCGCGTGGTCCAGGAAGCGGTGACCAACGTGCTGCGACACGCGAACGCCACCGCCGTCCATATCGCGGCCGGCGTCACCGACGGCCGGCTCATGCTCGAGATCGTCGACGACGGAACAGGTACCACCGACCCCGCGAACCGGAACGGGCACGGGATCGGCGGCATGCAAGAACGACTCACCGACGTCGGTGGAACCCTGGAGGCGGGTCCGGTGACCGGATCATCACCGGGTCGCGGATTCCGGGTGACGGCCGTGGTCCCCCTCGACCGGGCCCGAGTTCGATGAGCATCCGAGTGCTGCTTGCCGACGATCAGCAGCTGGTCCGCACCGGGTTCCGGCTGATCCTGTCCGCCGAACCCGACATCGAGGTGGTCGGCGAAGCCGGCGACGGGGCGACCACCGTGAGGAACGCCCGCCGGATCCGGCCCGACGTCACGCTGATGGATGTGCGGATGCCAGGAATGGACGGCATTACCGCCACCCGTCAGCTGACGGCCCAAACTCCGCCCCCGACCCGGGTTCTCGTGCTCACCACGTTCGACGTGGACAGCTACGTGTACGACGCTCTGCGCGCCGGAGCAAGCGGGTTCCTCTTGAAGAACGCCCCGCCGGAGGAGCTGATACGAGCGGTACGGCTGATCGCGGCCGGCGAGGCGCTGCTCGATCCGGCGGTGACCCTCCGGGTGATCGAGGAGTTTGCCCGCACCCCCGAGCGTCCAACCGAATCAGCCGAGCTGACCAGGCTGACCGACCGGGAACGGGAGGTTCTGCTCCTGGTGGCGCGCGGCCTGTCCAACGCGGAGATCGCCGCCGGACTGTTCGTCAGCGAGGCGACGATCAAATCCCATATGGCCCGGCTGCTGGCCAAACTCATGCTTCGGGACCGTGCCCAGGCCATTGTGTACGCCTACGAGAACGGACTGGTGGTGCCGCGTTGAGTCCCAGGGGACGAGACTGTCCGGATCGTTCAACCACGCTGACCTGGTGACCAACCCGTACCACCGGCTCCTCGCCGCGAGACCTGGGGCAAACACCTTCGTCGTCCATGGCAGGGGAGACGACTTCCACCAATCGACCGCACCAGCCGAAGCACATAACCGGCAACTGGCCACCGGTATAGGAATTGTGTCGATGAATGCTAGTGTTCTGCGTCAGAGATTCGTTTCAATAGTCGTCCGAGTGACTCGAGGATCTCGTCGGCGCTCTTGGTCCAGATGAAGGGTTTCGGGTGGGTGTTCCAGTCCTTGATCCAGGCCCGGATGTCTGCTTCCAGTTGTTGG
>JBBQGJ010000589.1:0-4060 GCA_038322925.1 Mycobacteriales bacterium | reverse complement strand
CTCTCGCCGACCTCTTCCACATCCACCAGTACGCACCGACCCGCTGAACCCCAGTTAGGTAATACAACCGACCCACCGAAAACCACGTCCCACCAGCACAAACACCAAAGATGATCTTCATAGCCAGGAAACTCAGGCTAGTGAGGAGTGGAAGCCGGCGAGCCAGGGCTGGCGAGTTGGCGGGATGGGATGGCCAAGCAGTCGATCCTTCGACTTCATCAAGGGTGCGACGACCAGGTTCGGACCTGATTTCGGTGGCACTGCCGTCGTTGTCGAACGAGTCGATCCGGTGAGTCCCACGCGGTGGCCATGGAGTCAGCCAAATCCCCGAACGCCTCGATGGCGGCCGGAAAGTATTCGTGCAGTGTGGATCTCAGTCGCAGCACCTGAGGGTGTGCTCCCAGATCGCGGTCTGATGCTCCCGCGCCAACAGCTTCACCGTGTCCATCAGGTCGGTATCGCCGGTGATCTGCCGATGATCACGATCCAACCGGACGATCTCCGCCAAACATGGAGGTGCCGCGGTCCAAGGATGTCCACCAGACTCTCCGGGCGCTCCGAATGCAGACCGAGCTGCCACTCTTCATCGCCAAGTCAAAACCAGGCGCTCCAAAGGAGCAGTCCGCATCCGACCCGCGGCTCTCGTCTGGGGAGGAGGTGAGCAGCTAGGCGGCCCCCGGGGCCGGATAAAGGCTGCTCTACGAATAGACGCCACCGCGGGACCCGACAACGGTGGTGGCCGTGCGGGTAGGGGACGACGTATCGCGGCGGACTCCGTGCCGTTGACGCCGAGGTTCCTGGCCGCCGAGTTGGCGCTGGTCGACGCGATCATCAACGGGGTGGTCTTGGCAGGTCCACGCAAGTCACCCGCACCGCAGCGGTCGTCGCGGCGCTCCGCGTCGCGGTCAACCAGGGAATCGCGCCCACAGATTGATTCGAACCTTGGCCTTGTTCCATCCTCTACCCGCCCCAGTTGGAAACACTCGGGGGGACGCCAAAGTCGATCTCGTGACCTGCTGCGTAGTCTTTGGCTGTCCTTGATCCTGGACTGTAGAAGTCTTTGCCTCCGTCGTTGATAGTGACCGTCTCACTATTACCGCCTGCGAGCACATCCGCCTCGATATGCCAGTAAGCTGCATCGCTGGGAACCCAAGCATTTACCGCCAAAGGGACCGATTCGTCCGGCTTGAGGGTGATTCTCGAAGCCGGCGCTGAACTGTGACACGAATCCACCCGAGGGGTCTTCCCGTTGCGCTTCCGATTTGTCTGTGCTTACGAGGTCAAAGTGTAGGATGATGGGATCGACGCCGCCCCTGCCTTTCGGGCACGTCAGCAGAAACCCGTCGCGGGCGGGTTCGTGTTTGGTAACCACGGCCCTCAGGTCGGTAACGACGATGTTGTCTTTGGCGGTATTGTGCAGGTTCCCCGTCACGGGGACTTCGCCGAGCGGCACGCCTCCAGCCTGAATGCCGACCGACCATAGCTCGCTACAATCGGAGATTGCGGATACGCTTGCGGGCAGTTCAGCTCTATTGGCCACAAGCAGGTCGAATCCGTTGATAGGTCTGTCGGTAATTGGTGCAACATGCGCATCAATGGGATTGTGTTCGGAGTTCGCAGTCTCCGCCTTATTGGCTTGATCAGTTACCACGAAGGCGACGACAGCACCAATTGCCGCTGTCAGCACAGTCGCACTGAACCAGAAGACAGGTTTCTTGATCTTCTGACCGAGCTGCACTCTCCAATGTCCCGAAGGACGACATCCTCTGGTCTCGGCGATGGTCGCGACATCCGGAGGTGACGAGGCATGTCGCAACCCTTTCTATGAGATAGCTAATCAGCAACTCGCCCGGGAACTGCTGCTGCGGGTCGGGGAACACGAAGGACGGCACCAGCCGGAGCCGGCGGTAGGGGTCACGCCATGACCGCCCGGCGAGCGGCCTTCGACCCCTCCCGGCTCGATGACGAGATCGACGACCTGCTGCCACCACCGTTGGCGGTCGTACCCGCGGACACTGCCCGGACCGCGCCAGTACGGCACGGTGAACCCACTGACCGCGTGGTTCCCGCACACCAACCGGCGGCCGACGGTCCGTCCGGACAGCGACAGCTAGCGGCGCCGGTCATCGACCGGACCCCTGCGCTCGACGCCACCGAGGGACCGACAACAGTGGTGGCCGTTCGCATACCACGCGCCCTATACGAGGCCGTGGTTCGAGATCTGCTCGGACCGCTGGTGGAAAGACCGTCCTACGCCCAGATCGTGGCGTGGACCTGCCAGGACCACCCCGACGAGATCCACACCGAGCTGCAACGCCAGGTTGCGAACGACGCTCGGGCGCCCAGAGGAAGGCGCATCGCGGCCGACTCCGTGCCGCTGAAACCGCGGTTCCTGCCGGCTGAATTAGCACTGGTCGACGCGATCATCGACGGCGTGGCCGGCACGACCGCGAAAGTCACGCGGACCGCGGCGGTAGTCGCGGCACTCCGTGTTGCGGTCAAGCACGGAATGACACCCACCGGTTGATCCGACACGACACGGGCCAGCCTTCCAGTGGTGATCAGTCGCGGAGACGTCTCACGGCCAAGCCGGAACCTCTACGTTCCGGCGGCGGCGCATTGAATGACGATCGGCGGGGGAGAGGCACCGGCATGACAGCACCTCTGTGCGGGAACTGCGGGCACGTGAGGTCGTATTACGAGGACGACGAGTGCTGGGCGGACATCACGCCGGTGGGGCGGGGGAGTTACGAACAGTGCCCCTGCGGGTGGTGGGACGGCCCGGAGGCGTCCGAGTCGGTATCAGCCATCGTCGACGTACCCACCCCCGATAGACTCGGCAATCTGTGCATTAGGTGTGCTAGGCAATACATCTATTGGCTGTTGGGCCCGGTTGGTTCCGGCAGTTGCGCGATGGCCAGGCGTCCCCAGGCGTCCCAACTGGTCTGCGTCGTTCGGTGAGCCGCGTTGGAAGTGTGTTGCGGTGTCCGGGTCGGCGAGTAATAGTTCGGCTTCCGGTCCTCGACTGTGACGGGTGTGTCGAGCCAGGGCGCGCCCTCCGCGGCAAGCCGTTCGCGTTCGGGGCGGGAAGGAGTTGACCGACCGGCCGTTGAGTAGTGGTGGTCCTCCAGCGTGCTGTGACCCTGCCCACGGTGCCCGACGGTGAGGAGAAGTCGACGAGCACCACCGGCACCCCTGCTCGGGCGAGGTTCCATGCTTGTTGTCGATCCCGTACGGTGCGGAGCCCTCTGCTGTGCATGGCGTTCTCGACAGCACGCCACGTCGTCGGGGGTGCGCCACGTCGTCGGGGGTGCGCCGGCGCCGCGGAGGAACGCGACCGGAGTCAGCGGTGGTGTGGGCGCCGGCTCGGCGGGCGGATGTGCCAGGACCGAGTAGATCCTCTTCCGGGGGTTGGTCACCCCGAGGACTTCGGCGATGCTGGTCGGCTGGTGGCCGGCCGCGGGGGCGGGGCCCGTTCGCCGCTGATCTCAGGCGGTCGGGGTCGAAGCCTCTTCCACGTCGACGAGGACCTCGTTGCGACGCAGGAACCAGGGCTTGAACGGCGGGTCGAACCGGGCGAAGCGCGGTGCGCCGACCGGTCGCAGACCTGCCGTGGCGACGGCGTCGAGAAGTTCCGCGCAGTGACGCTCGTACGACGCCTGCGACCAGCGACCGCCATATTCCTTCACGGCCGTGAGACTAGTTGGTATCGTGCAGATCTCGACATCCGGGTTGGGGCGGTCATGGCGGCGGGCAGGACAAAGGCGATCACGTAGTCGCCGTCCCCCTTTGCCCGCTGAACGACGGGGGCGGTCATCGCGACCTTCTCCGATCCAGCGACCGACTGCACGACAGAGGTGGTCATCGCGACCGAGGACCGAGACCGATTCTGGCCGGTGATGTAGCCGAAGAGCGACCTGAACGCGATGTTGCCGGCGCGATCGAACGACGACGTGACGGTCACCTGGGCAACGAGGTGCGCCGGGTAGCGCCGCAGGTCAAAGCCCGGGTAGCGCCGCACCACCTCGAAGGGCTGCTGTTCGGTCATCGCCCCGCTACG
>JBBQGJ010000588.1:0-4060 GCA_038322925.1 Mycobacteriales bacterium | reverse complement strand
TGGGATACGAGGTGACCATCACACCGGCGGCCTGATCGCCGACGAAGACCGCATTCTTCGGCCCCTAACAACATGCCCGAACTCACCCGCGATCCACGGGTCGATTCCGCATGCCACCTCACCATTTAGTTTCGTCTCAGCCCACCCTGCTTGCATGGCCCACACCTCCAACAGGGCACACTGAGGGGCGCATTTGGACACTCGGGGGTGACCCAATGGTGGGCAACCAGCAACTGGCCGCGCTGATGACCGAAGCCGGCTTCCTCGACCGCAGCGGCACCATCGGCCGCAAACGCTTCGCCCGCGCCGTCCCCGACGCCGCAACTCACAGTCGCACGGATGACGATGACCGTTGGTGAGCAACGTCTTTGGTGGTGCAATCGTTGGATTGTGCCGACGCCGGAATCCTGATTTTCGTTGTCGGAGCGTCAAGTGTGACGGCTGACTGAATGGGAATTGGAGTCACGCAACCCGAGCTGGTCCGCTCGGCTCAACCGTCGCACTATTGATCCGTAGGGTTATGCATGTTCGATACTAGGGCCTCCACCAGCCTCTACAGTAACGCGACTACCCTCTCCTGACCACTCCAGCATCATCGCTATCAGCATTTCGCGTCACGAACCGCGTCACGCCGATCGGACGGTGTTGCACGGCTCGATGCTCCTGATCCAGAGCTTGGCGTCGTCGACCCTGTCGCTCCGCGGCCGATGGACTGCGACGCTGCAGGTCCCGCCGGTGACGTGATCATGGGTGGCAGCGGGTCGGTGGTTGACGGGTGCGCGCCAGGATTGGCGCCATCGGGGCCCGCCGGTCACGGCCCGCCACCGGGCGCAGCCCGTCAGAAGGCGTGGCCGGCTGCGGTTTGGTCGGCAGAATCGCGGTGATGCCGACCAATCTCAGCATTCAGGCAATTCTCCGCGACGTAGTGGGTTCCACCGGACACCGCTACGCCGCGAAAGACAACGCGGGCAACACGATGGACACGGTCAAGATCAAGGCATCCACACCGGGATCAGCAGCGGCCGCACCGAGGGCTACAACCGCATCGTCAAACACGTCGGCCCGATCGCGTTCGGCTTCCGCAACACAGCCAACCAGCCGGATACGCTTCGCCTGCACCCGAGCATCACGCCGGGCGCCAACCAGAACCCTGAAGCCCTGCTAACTCCGAAGACCCCTACGGTCGTCGCGATTCAGATTCGTCGGCGGAGAGTTGGTGCTGTGACCATCCAACGGACGCCCGCAGACGGGGCGGCTGATGGTACGGAGCCGCCGCATGGGAAAGCCACAAGTTCGGTAGCGACCGATGCCTGACATCAACTCAAGGGAGAGCGCTGCCGGCCTGAGCGGCGTGGGTTCCGCTGGAGGTGTAGTACGTTCCGAGAGCGCATCGAGATCGAATCAGCACCAGCATGCGCCGTCGTTGGCCGGCAGGCTTATCATCGGCACCCTGTTTGCGATGGTTGTGCTTGCCATCTCGGTAGTCACGGTTTTCCGGTACACGGCGCCGTATCTGCAGGCCGACGGTGTCGGCCAGGCGATGATGTCGGTGCAGGACGTCGACCTGTTCTTCTGGGGACAGAACCGGTTCGCGTCCGTCGTGGCGTTCCTGGCCAGCCCGGTCGCCGACCCGATGCTGAACCTGTTCCTCTGCTTGTTGATCAACGCGGTTGCCTACCACGCGCTACTGGTGGTGGTGTCCTGGATGGGCGTCCACCTGGTGGCGGGTCGGCGGAATTGGCAGTGCACGCTGCTGTTGTTCCTGGTCCTAACAGCGGTGACGCACACGATCGTCACGGACGAGAAGTTGTACTCGCTGACCCTGGAAAGCCAGCCCTTCGCGTTGTCCTGGACCCTGGCGCTCGGCAGCTTCCTATTGTGGAAGCGCCGCGAGTGGTGGGCGTTCGTGCTCGCCGCGGCAATGGTGGGTCTCGCGGTCGGGCTGAACCAGTCGACGGTGCTCATCGCCGCGTTCCTCGCGGTGTTCGAGATGGTCCGTCGTCGACAATGGGTCCGCTGGCCGATTCTCGGGGTGGCGTGGATCGTCTGGCTCGGGGTGTGGGCCACCCTCGCCAGTTGGTACGGGGGCAACGCCGGTCCGATTCTCGACCCGGAGCCTGCCTACTTCGGGATTCATCCTGGTTTGTTCGCCTCGGGTTTTCCGCAATCGTTTGCCACGATCGCCGCCGGTCTGCGGCCCGTCCGGATCGTCGCGCTGGTCCTCGTCGGCTGCGTGGCGACGCTGCTGATCGGGACCCAACGGCGTCCGGCGCTGCTGTCCAGGCTGGCCATGACTATCCTCTACTGCACGCTGTTTTGGCTGGTGTTCACCGGCAACGCCTGGGTCAGCGCCAACGGGTTCAACATCCGCTACTTCTTCCCGGTGGTGCTGGGGTTGATCCTGGTGCTGGCCGTGCCGCTAGCGGCCGCCCTACTGCGGTTGCCGGATTTCCTGCGTGCGCCCGGTGGGGTGTGGTGGCCTACTGCCGTCACGGCCGTGCTGTGCGTTGGCGCGTTAGCCGGCCCGCTGACCCCACCGGCCCAGTCGACGGCACTGCTTGCCACCCGCGCCACCGCGGACTACGCCCGGGCCAACGACGTCGCCTTCCTGTCCGGATACTTCTGGCCCATGTGGCCAATCGAGCTACAGACGCTCGACGGCGGCCGCACCTCGACGTATGTCACCGCAGCCAAGAGCGGTGGAGATCCGGCCGCGTATCAGGCAGCGCTCGACCGGGAACTCGCGGAATCCGACGGCCCACCGCGGGCCATGTGCGTCGATGAAGAAATCTCGGTCTGTGTGACCTACCTCGAGTATTGGACCCGACCCGGCTGGCAGGAGGTGCCCGGCGACTGCCCGGTTCCGATCAGCAACCCGCTGAACGGATCACCGCCGGTGCAGGCCTGCAGGTTGCTGGAGTTCAGGCCTTAGCGGTGTCCGGGACACCGTTGATTCCGGTGACCTTGACTGCGACGGATCCTTTCGCTGCGACGGCGGCCTTGGCTGCGCCTGTCCCGTCGCGGGTGTCCAGCACCGGTGACGGGACGACGGACCCAAACGCGCCCGCCACCGTAGGCGCCGCACATGCAGCAGTCAGTGCGTGGGAAATGCTGTGGGACGCCGGGACGGCGGGCAGGCCCAAGGCGCCGGCAAGGTACTTCCAGCGCGCTGCTGCTGCTCACCGTCGCCGGTCGGGCCGGCCAGACGGTGCCCGGTCCTGCAGGACTGACCTGGCGGGACCCCGCCTAGCGCACTGGTTCGCCGAACTGTGGTCCAAGGAGTGGCCGGGTTCGTTCAGGCATCGCGCCAGCTGGTGCCGGCCATCACCTCGAACGCGGCGAGGAGGTCGGCAACCCGCTGTGCCAACGGGCCGACGACGACCGTCAGCTGGACGCCGATCGGGGCGACCTCGGCCCCGTCGACGCTGTTAACGTCGGGGATGCGTCCCAGGGTGGGTTTCAGTGCGGTGATGCCGCAGCATTGCGCGGGCCAGCGCAGCGATCCCAGCCCGTCGCTGCCGAGGCCCAATGGACTCATCCCGGTGGCGAGGGCCGCGGCCTCGCCACCACTGGAGGCGCCGGGTGTTCGCCGGCGGTCCCACGGATTCACGGTCGCGCCCCACAGCGAGAGCCTGTGATTAGTTAACCTGGTTCGGTCTTGGGCGTGTCGTTGGTTCCGGGGGTCAGGGTGCAATTCCATTCCCCGTGAAAGTCGTGCCTGATCAGGGTGCCGTTGGTTGCGAGGGCTTCCATGTCCTTGTCGGGGATCTTGACGCCGGTGGGATACGGGGCGTCGTCGAGTTCGGCGCGGACAGTGAGCCCGGTGCTGGTGGTGGTCGCCGCGATGGTGTTGACGATGACTTCGTGGCTGGTCAGGGGTCTGCCACGCCAGTTCATCGAGATATGGGAGAACAGCCGATGCTCGATCTTGTGAAAGCGCCGGGATAAACCGGCATGGAGGAGGAGATGGAAGAGCTCTACGTCGAAGGAGTAGCGACCCGCGACGGCCCCGAGCCATGCGTCGACGACCCGCGAGGGCGTGGCGAAGCGTTGGACAGGG
>JBBQGJ010000587.1:0-4065 GCA_038322925.1 Mycobacteriales bacterium | reverse complement strand
CCGGCCTGCACGTGCCCATCCCGACGCTTCGCCGATGCCCTCACGAACACCGACGCACGGTTCAGGGCCGTCGCGGGTCGCTACTCCTTCGACGTAGAGCTCTTCC
Source organism: Mycobacteriales bacterium (assembly GCA_038322925.1). Lineage (GTDB taxonomy): Bacteria > Actinomycetota > Actinomycetes > Mycobacteriales > Nakamurellaceae > Nakamurella. The sequence continues at coordinate 3,959 of JBBQGJ010000587.1, read as the reverse complement.
ATCTCCTCCTCCATGCCGGTTTATCCCGGCGCTCTTACGGGACCGTCCGACTTCCCACACCCGTTCATCCCAGGATTACCGCCTCGGCGTTCCCTGGGCGTCCCGCCCGCTGATCACACGGATGGGCGGGCGCGGGATCTCCCGGTTCTCGCACATGAAGGTTCCGTACATGCCCTGGTTCTTTGACCACGCGGGGTCCGACGGCGCCTCGCGATAACGCCGCCGCCGATGTTGCCTTCCGCCTTTCCGACAGCGTGGGCACCCCGAAATACACATTTCGTGGCTCGATAGCCCGGCCTGCACGTGCCCCTGTCAACGCTTCGACGCCGCCCTCACAGACGACGACGCATGACTCGGGGCCGCCGTGGGTCGCTACCCCTTCGACGTAGAGCTCTTCCATCTCCTCCTCCATGCCGGTTTATCCCGGCGCTCCGGAAAGTGCGCCAGAACCACTTACCGTGAAACACGACAGACCCGGACGACCCGGTGAGTCCGGTCGTGCTGCATTGTCCGGACACGGCGCGGATCGAGCACACACGGCAAGCTAGCGGCGAGCCACGCCCGGCGTCACGGAAACTGAGACAGAACCACTTATCGGCGATCAACGACATCGTTGGATGGCGGTCCCGAGGGCAAGTGCGATGCTCGAGCCAACGGTGACGAACAGCAGTGCTGCGACGCCCCACTCGTGCGGCCGCATCCAATCCGCGACGCTACCGCCGACGGCGAACTCGCCGTTGGCGTTCGGCGGAGCATACGGAGCAGTGACCGGAGGCAGGCTGGTCGTGACTGCAACCTGGTAGTCGCCGGTGCGATCCGCGTCGAATCTGACAGCAGCGACCGCGGTTCTGAAGTTGCGGAGGTAACTGGCGCTCGGTTCAAGGGTCTGCAGCGCCGTGACCTGGCCCGCCGGGTCGGTCACCTGCACCCGTGCGAACTGCGTATCGGCGTTTCCTTCGGCATAGACGTAGTAGGTACCGGGGTGGTCGACCGCGAGGGTGACGACCCCGGGGATGCCCGCCCTGGGGAAACTGTCGGCGTGGATGGACAAGGCCGATTGGGCCGCGAAGAGCCACCCGCAGGCACCGACGATTCCCACGATCATCAGCCCGGCGACGGTGCGGTAGCGGGCCCCGAAGGGCGCGTGACCAGTGGAGTCGCCGGTCCGCTTGTCCGGCGACGGCCTGCGGGTCGCAAACAGGCACAGCGCCAGCGTTGCGATAGCAGCGCCGACACTGACGGCCCACTCGGCGGAATTGTCGTTGCCGCCCACGACGAACAACGTCACGACGACGAACACCGCGAACGACTGCAGGCAGATCGCCGCGTAGCCCCGTCGTGACCCGAGCCTGGCCGAGCGGACGCCTAGCGCGAGGCCGACCACGATCGGCATGACAATCAACAGCCCGGCCGGCATGAGCCGAATTACCGCACTCCAGCCGCTGACGCCGGGAGGGGCCCGCCAGACGTCGGAGGCGATCTGCATGAAGGTCCACCAGAAGAAGGCGTCCAACACTATGGCGGCCAGAGCGACGAAGAAGAGCAGCAGCGCGACGCTGCCGGGGCGATCACCAGGGCGGTTCGACGAGGGGATGGGCCCCTGGTGTGTGTCGCTGGGATCAGGCGGGCCAAGGTCGGTGCCGTCGGGTGTGCTGACTGGAGACATGGCTGACTCCTTCCCGCACGTTCATGATGATCGGGACGGGGTGGTCACGGAAAGGGCCGTAGGTCACGCCGCGAGAGGTCGTTGCTCGATCACCACCGGTGAGAGATGCGGAAGCAGCACCCGGCAACAGCACTCACCAGCCACAACCCGAAGAGCACCACGGCCAGCCAGCCGGCATCACGGAAAGTGCGACAGAACCACTTACCGTGAAACAAGACAGCTCAACACCCGCGGCGCCGGGCTCGGAGTGGATGGCATTTTCGGCGCCGAGACCAACGCAGCGGTCCGCACATTCCAGGGCGGGCACGGCTTGGTGGTCGACGGGATCGTCGGACCTAAGACCTGGCGGTCGCTGATCATCACCGTGCAACGCGGGAGCGTCGGCTCGGCGGTCAAGGCGGTGCAGGACCAGGCCAACTTCCGCGGCGGGAGGTACCCCTATGACCTTTGTCAAGCAGCAGCGGCGGGTGGTTGAGCGTTGGGCTTGTTGTCGCGGAGCATGGCGTACAGGATGTCGGTGCGGCGGCGGGCGAGGGCGATGAGTGCCGCGTTGTGCTTCTTCTGCTGCGCTCGTTTTGCGGTCGTAGTTGGCCCTGGACACGGGGTCGCTCAGGGCGGCGAACGCGGACAGGAACAGGGCTCGGTTGAGGACCTTGTTGCGGGGTGGGTGTTCTCCGCGGCTGGAGGTCCCGGATCGGCGGGTGACCGGGGCGAGACCGGCGTAGGAGGCGAGGTGCCCGGCGGTGGGGAAGTCCTTGCCAACGACCTCGGTGAGGATGCGTGCGCAGGTCCTGACGCCGACGCCAGGCATGGTGGTCAGGACCTTGGAAAGAGGGTGCGCCGCCACGAGTTCCTCGACCTGTTCGGCGACTTCGGCGCGCTGCTGCCGCAGTGCCGCGAGCTGCGCGGCCAGTCGTGGCAACACAATGCCGGCGGCGTTCGTGCCGGTGACCACGACGGTCTGCGCGGCGAGCGCGGCGAAGATCTCATCGGTGAGCCGGCCGCCGAGCCGTGGTGCCTTCTTGAGCAGCCGGGTCCGCACCTTGGTCTTTCCGGCTGCGGTGAGAGCCGCTGGGGTGGGCCAGGTTTCGAGCAGGTCCAGCACGGCGGGGTGGTCCAGGCGTGGGCCGAGGACGCGTTCCAGCGCGGGGTGGATCTGGGTGAGCAGCCTGCGGATCCGGTTGCTGGTCGCGGTGATCTGCCCGGCCAGGTCGTCGTCGAACCCGGACAGCACGGTGAGCTCGGCGATCGTTTCGTCGTCGATTTTAGCGTCCGCAGGGTGTGGGGCATGGTCCGCGCGGCGTTGGCGATGACGTGAGCGTCTCGGGCGTCGGTTTTGGCCGAACCAGGGTGCAGGTCGGCGATGCGGCGCATCGCCAGGCCCGGGAGATACGCCACGGTGACGCCCTCGTCCAGCCGCGACCGCGACCGGCAGGGCGCCGATGGTGGCCGGCTGGTCGACGACCAGCAGCACCGGTCCATGGGCCGTGCCGTTGGTTCGCTGCGTGGGTAGGTGCCGCCCCAACGGGTGGGCGCGAGGTCCGGGTTCGCGCGCCGTGGGCAACACGGCGGGGGCATGGTCGCTGTGTGTTTTGGTCCGGGTCGTCTGCGGTATCGGATGGTCACCGGATGCCGGATTGACCGGGCCTTGTCGGGCGGTCACGCTGGTAGGTGATGCCCGCCTCCCGTGCCGAACGCGTTGCGGTTGCCCGTGTGGTGCAACGGCTGTCCGCGCAGTTCAGCATGCTCGACCCGGCGGTGGTGCAGCGCGTCGTGCTGGAGGCCCACGCCAGGTTCGCCGGTCACCCCACCCGCGAGTTCGTGCCGATCCTGGTCGAGGACTCCGCCCGCGACCGGCTCCGGGTCACCCCGGTCCGGCGCGGCAGAACCGGCACGACGGCGGACACCAGGCGCCGCTGACCTGCGAGGTGCCGATCGGGCATCGACCGCTGCGATGCGGCCGGGGCCGACCACTGCGGCGGGTCGGTGCGCCCCGGTTCAGCCGGGTGGGGCCGGGTCGGTGGGCGGACGCAGCTGATCGGCGACCTCGCGGAGCTTGTCGGCCAGGGCATGGACCTCGCGGCGTTTCCACCCGGTGCCCCTCCCGGTGCTGGCGTCGGTGTGCTGCACGGCGCCGGGCAGGACCGCGCGCAGCGGGTTGGGGTCCCCGGTGTCGGCGGCAGCGATCACCGCGGACGGTGGGACGGCGGGCCAGTCGATGCGGTAGCCGGCGTCGTCGGCGAGCTCACTCAGGAACACCTGGATCGCTTCATCGTTGCCCGCCTGGAAGGGG
>JBBQGJ010000586.1:0-4068 GCA_038322925.1 Mycobacteriales bacterium | reverse complement strand
CCGTTCGCGACGTTCCGGCGCGCCTGGGAGCGGGAGAGGCCCAAGGAGAGCAGCTGGCTCCGGCTGACGATCCCTTGCTGCTGTTCGGCGAGGCAGCGCCACGGATCGGCGTCGGCGTGCATCGGCGCAGCTTGACTGATAGCGCGGACTCTCCGTGGAACCCTGTGGACAACTCAGCTCGGTCCGGGCGATTGCCCGGAGTGCGGAACATCGGGTCGCACCCATCGAGCCGATCATCCACAGCGCCGTCGGTTGGTGGCGGCCGGAGTGGCGATGGTGTAGGGCGGACGACTGCGCGTGCGGCCTCCCCGGATTGTGGAACATCCGTTCGCCATGTCGCGCCGATCCTCCATTATCTGGGCTCTCACCGGCAGCTGGCGTGGACGCCGAACGGGCCGGTCCCCATCAGGAACCGGCCCGTTCGAGTCAGACGGAGCAAGGGTTACTGCAGGTTTGCCGCCACCCACTCCTGCGCGACCTGCGCGGAGTCCTCCTTGTCGACCTCCACTTTGGTCCGGAGCTCGATCAGCGCGGCGGTGTCCAACTTGGCGGACACTGCGTCCAGCGCGGCCTGCACCTCGGGGGACGCCTTGGCTGCGTTGATCAAAGGCAGCACGTTCTGCGCGCCGAACAGGTTCTTCGGATCCTCCAGCACCACCAGGTCCTTCGCCGTGATGGCGGGGTCCGTGGTGAAGAGGTTGCCCGCCTGGATCTGGTCACTGGTCAGCGCGCCGAGAGTCAGTGGGCCGCCGGCGTCAAGGGCCTTGAACTCCTTGAAGGTCAGGCCGTACTTCTCCTTCAACCCGGGGACGCCGGTCGGCCGGGTCTCCCACTCGGAGGGCCCACCGAGGACGAAGGTCGAGGCAACCGGCCCGAGGTCGGCGATGGTCTTCAGGCTGTTGGCGTCGGCAGTGGCCTTGGTGACGACCACCGCGTCCTTGTCCTCGGCGGTCGATTTCGCCAGCACCTTCAGCCCGCTGGGGGTCTTGGCGACCAGGGCGGTGTAGACGTCGTCCGACGACACCTGAGTTGCGGTCGGGTCGAAGTACTGCAGCAGCACGCCGCTGTACTCCGGGATCAGATCGATCGAGCCATCCTGCAGGGCCTTGAGGTAGATCTCGCGACTACCGATGTTCAGCTTGGTCGATACGTCGACGCCCTTGGCCTTGAGCGCCTCAGCGTAAATGTTCGCGATCACAGCGCTTTCCGGGAAGTTGGCGGAACCGATGACGATCTCACCGGACGCGGACTCCGACTCGGAAGCGCCGGATGAGGCAGCGGCCGAAGCGGTCGAGGAACTGGAGGAGGAGGCAAGCGGATCGGACGATCCGCAGGCGGACAGCGCCAATGCTGCGGCGAGCCCGGCGGCGATCAACACGCTCGCGCGGGTCAGGGTGGAACGGACGGACACGGGTTACTCCTTGGCGGGTCGGGGTCTGGCGGGGTCTGGGCGGAGGTGCAGCCGACAGGTCGGGGCTGGCTGCAGATTCAGTGGCGGGTTCGGTGCAGAGTGAGGCGCCCGCGGCGTCACCGGTCAGCCCGGTCAGTGCGCGCCGACGTCCGCGCAGCGGGCCGGCGGCGGATCGGAGCCGCGCGGGTCGCCTCGCAACAACATCGAAGGTGGAACTGGTGGCGTGTCATCGGTCGCCACCTGCCCGGTTCGCGGGCTCAAGGACGGCGGATCCGCCCTCCTGCTCGATCGCCACGACCAGGTCGGACGTGGTGGCGCGGGCGCGGACCTTACGACCGGTGAGCCCGGGGGAGATGACGAAATGCCCGATCAGCGCCAGGATCCGGTCTCCGACTATCGCCAGCACCGCGACCAAGATCGCGCCCGCGACCATCATCGCGTAGTTCTGCTGCGAGTTCCCGTCGATGACATAACGCCCGAATCCGCCGAGGGAGACCACGGCCGCGATCGTCGCGGTGGCCACCACCTGCAGGAACGCGGAACGGATCCCCGACATGATCAGCGGCAGGGCGACCGGCAGCTCGACCTTGGTGAGCACCTCGCGGCCGGTCATGCCCATGCCCTCGGCGGCATCCCGCGTCGCCGGGTCGACGGCCGCGATACCGGCGTAGGTGTTGGACAGAATCGGTGGGATCGCCAGGATGGCAAGCACCGCGATCGCCGGGCCCAGCAGCGCAATGTCGCCCTTGAACGTGCCAAGCCCCCACAGCGCCAGCAGGATCAGCAAGCCCAGCGTGGGCAGCGCGCGCAGCGCGTTGGCCAGACCGGACACCAGCCCGGTCAGCCGGCCGGTGTGCCCGATCGCCGCGCCGATGGGCAGTGCGATGACCAGGGCGATCGCCAACGCCAGCAAGGTGTACCAGAGGTGTTCGAGCAGCCGTGCCGGTACACCGCCCGAGCCCGACCAGTTCGCGCCGGTCGTCAGCCAGGTCCACGCGCCGGTCATCGGTGGCTCACCGCCCTTGTCCACGGCGTCGCGATTCGCACAGCGACCAGGATGATCGTGTCGAAGATCGCGGCTACCAGCAGGCACAGCACGATGCCGGCGACGATCGGGGTGTAGAAGTTGAGCTGGAAGCCGACCAGGAACAACTGGCCGAGCTGCGGAACGCCCAACAGCGCGGCCACCGAGACCAGGCTGACGTTCGATACCGCGGCGACCCGCAGGCCGGCGCCGATCACCGGGATGGCCAGCGGCAGCTGCACGGTGATCAGCGAGCGGATCGGCCGGTAGCCCATCGCCGTCGCGCTCTGCCGGACCAGCGGCGGGACCGAATCCAGTGCGTCCGCGACCACCCTGACCAGCAGAGCCACCGTGTAGAGCGTGAGCGCCACCACCACATTGAGGGGATTGAGGATCCGGGTCCCGAGAATCCCCGGCAGCACGACGAAGAGCGCCAGCGACGGGATCGTGTACAGCAATCCGGCCAGGGTGATCAGGGTCGCGTAGGACCAGCGGTAGCGGAAGGCCAGCGCGCCCAGCGGTAGTGCGAGCAGCAGGCCGAGCAGGGTCGGCAGCGCCGCCAACCACAGGTGCGCCAGCAGCCAGGACAGGATCTGGTCGGTGTTCCGATTCAGCCAGTTCCAGTTCACGACGGGACCGCCGCGGCCGCCTGCTCAGCATCGCCGGCGGGCGCGCCGCTAACCGGCCGTTGATCGGCGGCATCGAGAAGGCCCTGCGCGACACGGGCCGTCTCGATGGCGTCCAGCACGTCGCGCGCCTCTACGGTGCCGATCACCCTGCCGTCGGCGTCGATCGCGACGCCGCGGCCGGACGGCGAGGACAGCGCGGCGTCCAGCGCGGTGCGCAGCGACGACTGCGGGCCGACCAGCGAGCCGCCGAGCACGAGGTCCCCCAGACCGACGGGCCGTCGTCCGCCCGCGATCCAGCGGGCGTCGACCCAGCCGCGCGGCTGACGCGCGTCGTCGACCACCAGCACCCAGTACGGTTCGCCGGGCTGGGCGTCCGGCGGTACCAGACTCGGGTCGGCGGTCGAACCCAGCAGCAGGGTGGGTTCGTCGCGCACCGGCAGGTTCCCGGCGACGGTGAACGACAGCGCCCGGTAACCACGGTCGTGGCCGACGAAATCGGCCACAAAGTCGTCGGCGGGGTGACTGAGCACCTCGGCGGGGGTCGCGTACTGGGCGAGCCGGCCGCCGACCGCGAAGACGGCAATCCTGTCACCTATTTTGACGGCCTCGTCGATGTCGTGCGTGACGAACACGATGGTCTTGCCCAATTCCGCCTGCAGCCGGGTGAACTCGTCCTGCAGCTGGGCTCGGACGACCGGGTCGACCGCGGAGAACGGCTCGTCCATCAGCATCACCGGCGGGTCCGCGGCTAACGCCCTGGCCACCCCGACCCGCTGTTGCTGCCCGCCGGAGAGCTGCGCCGGGTAGCGGCCGCCCATCGATTCCGGCAGGCCGACGCGTTCCAGCAGCTCGGCCGCGACGGCTCTGGCCGCCTTCCGGCTCTGCCCGTCCAGCACCGGGACGGTGGCGATGTTGTCCAGCACGGTGCGGTGCGGGAAGAGGCCGGCGTTCTGGATCACGTACCCGATCCCGCGGCGCAGCTTCGGCGCGTCGATGCTGCGGGT
>JBBQGJ010000585.1:0-4076 GCA_038322925.1 Mycobacteriales bacterium | reverse complement strand
CTACACCGACAGCCGGCTACCCACCGGTGCCTTCACCGGCAACCCCACCGAAGCCCTGGACACCGCACTCGGTCTCTACCTCAACGACCCCACAGCCTGGCCGATCAAACCCCCGCAGGATTAACGCGGCGCTGCACTAGTTCCAGTATGGAACTACCGGAGTGAATCCGTTGCAGTGGAAGGAGAACCCCGTCTCCATCGGCTGTGAACCGCTGATCGCGCTGGCCGCCGTCACCGCCATGCTGATGATCGTCGGACGGCTCCGGAACAACGGCCTGCCGCCTCGGCCGGGCTGTCCGCCCTGCTGATCGGGATGTTCCCGGCCAATATCTACGCCGCCCTGTCGGGACTGCAAACCGCTTGGTACGACCAGGTTGTCCCGCGGACCGTGATGCAGGGGTGTTCCTGGCGGCCACGCTCATCGTGCTGGTCGACGGCATCCGGCTGCGCCGCGCCGATCCTCAGCGGTGGGCGGAACCGGGGCCGATGCACAGCACCCGCTCGGTGCGGAGAGTGACCCCAGCCGGCAGGCCCGGCCGGTGAGCTCAGCGTGCCCGGTGGAACCGGCGGTGCAGCTCCCTGACCTGCTGGGCAAGTTCGGGAACGGGACCATCGACCTGGACACCGGGGACGACCTGCTGGATCGGCAGCGGGCGCACCGGCGCCGGTGGCACGCCCAATTCGGCGAGCCAGGTCACGGTCTGATCCGACGAGCTGGCGTAGACGATCCGGCCGAGGCCGACCCAGCCATGGGCGGCCGAGCACATCGGGCAGTGTTCGCCCGAGGTGTACACGGTGGCGCCGGCGCGCTGCGCCGACGTCAGGTGCTCGCCCGCCCAGCGGGACAGCTCGAACTCCGGATGGCGGGTGCCGTCCCCGGACAGCACGTGGTTGTGGTCCTCGAAAAGGACCTCGCCGTCGACGGCGACCAGCACCGAGCCGAACGGCTCGTCGCCGACGTCGACGGATTGGGCGGCGAGTTCGACGCACCGCCGCAGGTGACGCAGATCTGTCTCGGTCACCACCGTGCCGGCACCGCTCCCTGTCATCCTCGTCTGAGTTGTCTGCTCGCGGTGTGAGTTGTCTGCTCGCGCCGCGGCCGGTGCTCAGCGGGGCTTGCGCTGAGTGGGCGCCTTCTTCGCCTGGAGGTCGCGGTCCCGCTCGGCAGCCTTCTGCCGGTCGATGATCTCCAGCCGGCCGAGCGGCCGCTGTGGGTCCTGCTCGGTCGGGCCGGTTCGCTCGGCCGGCGCGGATGGCACCGGCGGCGGCGGGGCGTAGCGCTCGTGCAGGGCACGCAGCCGTTCCAGCGCCGTGACCGCGCGGCCGCGGTCCATGGCCTGGATCGCCATCACCGCTTTCACCTCGTCGTCGGGCATCTGCAGCTCCGCCCAGTGCGCGCCCGACGGAAAGGCCACCCGCAGCACCAGCGACCAGGGCACGAACGTCTCACCGAAAACGTTGCGGACGGACATTCCGTTCTCGTCGGCGCGCAGCCGCGGCCGGGCCGCCGTCATGATCGCGGCACCGAGCACCAGACCGATACCGATCAGGCCGATCTGGTCGTTGACGGTGAACGTCACGCCTTCGTTGGTGTCCCGCAACAACAGCCCGATCACCACCATCGAGCCGATCACCAGGGTCGCCGCGATCGACGCCAGGATGGTGATCCTGCGGGGCCTGACCTGCAGCAACACCGGCGCACCCGGGGTCGGCTTCGGTGCCATCTCCGGGTCAGGCTCGGGATATGGACCGCTCATCGGCCGAATCCCATCCGGCCGCCGGGGGACCGCAGGCCGCGTAGCACCAGGGCCGTTGCCAGCGCCGCCGACATCGCCTCCGCACCCTTGTCCTCGGACGCGCCCGGCCCACCGCTGCGGGCTTTCGCCTGCTCCACCGTGTCGCAGGTGAGCACCCCGTTGCCGACAGGCACCGCGGCATCCAGCGCCACCCTGGTCAGCCCGGCCGTCACCGCGTCGCACACATACTCAAAATGCGGTGTGCCGCCGCGGATCACCGCGCCCAGTGCGACGACGGCGTCGTGCGAGGTGGCCAACTCCTGGGCCACCACCGGGATCTCGATGGCGCCCGGCACCCGGACCACGGTCGGGGACACGGCGCCGGCCTGATCGGCCAACCAGAGCGCACGCTCGAGCAGCGTGTCGGTGATCTCACCGTGCCAACTGGTGGCGACGATCCCCACCCGCAGCCCCTCGGCCTGCGGGATGTCCAGCGCGGGGCGGCCCTCGCTGCTCATCGCCGGCGGCCGTGGGCGACCGCGGGTCCGGTCCGGACGTGACTCTGGTCAGGCATGGCCCAGCCCGTCGAGCTCATGGCCCATCCGATCCCGCTTCGTCGTCAGGTACCGCAGGTTCTCCGGGTTCTGCGAGACCGGCAGCGCCACCCGACCGACAATCTGCAGCCCGTAACCCTCCAGGCCGGCGCGCTTGGCCGGGTTGTTGGTGAGCAGCCGCATGGAGCGGATGCCAAGGTCGGCAAGCACCTGGGCGCCCGTGCCGTACTCGCGGGCGTCCGAGGGTAGGCCGAGCGCCAGGTTGGCGTCCACCGTGTCGGCGCCGCCGTCTTGCAGCTCGTAGGCCCGCAGCTTGTCCAACAGCCCGATGCCCCTGCCCTCGTGACCGCGGATGTAGAGCACCACGCCTCTGCCCTCGTTCGCCACCGCGTGCAGGGCGGCGTGCAGCTGCGGCCCGCAGTCGCAGCGCAACGACCCCAGCACGTCACCGGTGAGGCATTCGGAGTGCACCCGGACCAGCACGTCCTCACCGTCGCCGATCTCGCCGCAGACCAGCGCGATGAGCTCCCTGCCGGTCACCGTGCTCAGGTACCCGATAGCCCGGAACTCGCCCTGCGGAAGCGGCAGCCGCGCGTTGGCGACCCGCCGGATGTGGACCTCCTGGGTGCGCCGGTAGGCGATCAGATCGGCGATGGAGATCATCGCCAGGTCGTGCTGGCGGGCGAAAACCCGCAGCTCAGGCAACCGGGCCATCGACCCGTCGTCGTTGACCACCTCGCACACCACGGCGACCGGCCGCAGCCCGGCCAGCCGGGCCAGATCGACGCCGGCCTCGGTGTGCCCCGGCCGGGTCAGCACCCCACCCTCGCGGGCCCGCAGCGGGAACACATGGCCGGGCCGGGTCAGGTCCTCCGACGTGGTGCCCGGATCCGCCAGCAGCCGGATGGTCCTGGCCCGTTCGACGGCCGAGATGCCCGTCGTGACATTGTCTTTCGCGTCGACAGACACCGTGTAGGCGGTGCCCTTGCGGTCCTGGTTGACGTAGTACATCGGCGGCAGTTCGAGCCGCTCGCAGTCCCGGCCGGTCAGCGGCACGCAGATCACCCCGGAGGAGTACCGGACGGTGAACCCGACCAGCTCCGGCGTGGCCAGTTCGGCCGCGAAGATCAGGTCGCCCTCGTTCTCCCGGTCCTCGTCGTCGACCACCACGACGGCCCGGCCCGCGGCGATCTCCGAGACGGCGAAATCGATGGTGTCGAACCCGGTCGCCGTCAGCTCGCGGTGCGCGGGGGGAGCCAGTTCGTCCAGATCGACGGGGATCCCGGCGCGGCCGAAGATGCGCTCGGTGGCGACGGCTTGGTCGCCGTGGTCGCCGTCCGACCCGTTCGGTGCCGTCACCACCGGTCCGCCGCTCGCGGCGGCGTGCGACGACCTGATCTCCGGTGACCCGGCGCCCACATCCACAGTCGTCATGCCTGCTCCCGTTCTCGCACGGCCAGCAACCGTTCGACATACTTCGCGATCACATCGACCTCGAGGTTCACGGTCGCGCCGAGCGGCACGCTCCCGATGGTGGTGGTGGTGCGGGTCTCCGGAATGATCCCGATACCGAACTCCGCGCCGTCCTGGGTGTCGGTCACGTCGATCACCGTCAGCGAGACCCCGTCCACCGCGATCGCGCCCTTCGGCGCCAGGTACCTGGCCAGCTCGGAGTCCACCGCGATGCGGATCTCGTCGTAGCCCGGGTGCGGGGTGCGTACCGTCAACGTGCCGGTGCCGTCCACATGGCCTTGAACGATGTGGCCGCCCAGACGGGTCGATGCCG
>JBBQGJ010000584.1:0-4080 GCA_038322925.1 Mycobacteriales bacterium | reverse complement strand
ACGGAACCGTCGGGGTGTTCCTTCGGAACGGCGAGTCATCGCCGAGCGCGAGGCGCTTGATCAGGCCACCGAAGAGGCGACCCATCATCATGCGTGGCGGGTTCGTGACGCCCAGTGCCACATCGAATCCGAGCGAGCAGTGGGCAAGCGCCTGCGGCAGGGTCATCGTCCCCCACTCCCGCGTCTGCTCCGCGGTCATCCTCGCGAGACGGTCCTGCAGCTCGGACACTCGAGCGGAGTCGTACAGATGTTTCATGGTGTGCTCCAGCGAGGGGGGCGCTGCTAGTTGTCCGTCCACACCGCGAGCTCGTTGCTGCTCGGATCGGTGAAGTGGAGCCGCCGGCCACCGGGGAACGCGAATGGCTCGCGGGTCACCGTGCCGCCCGCCTTCCGGATCGCAGCGTCAATGGCCTCCAGGTCGGTGGCGTAGATCACCACCAGCGGTCCGCCTCGGCGGAATGTGGCGTCTCGATCGAAGCCTCCGTTCAGGCGCCCATCGGAGAAGCTGGTGTAGGTCGGGCCGTAATCGGTGAACTGCCAGCCGAAGACGCCGGTGTAAAACGCCTTGATGGCGTCGAGGTCAGTCGCAGCGAACTCGACGTAGTCGACGCGGCGATCGTGGTCGGATTGTGGCACGGTGGTGCTCCGTGGTTCAAGGCGTTGGTACAGGACTGCACGCTGCCAGCACACCGTCGATCACTGCACGGACTCGCGAGTCGTTCATCATGAATGTATGTCGGACGGGCAACTCGGTGACGGGTTGGTCGGCGGCCAGGCGCGTCTCGTCGACGGCCACGATGCTGTCGTTCGGGTCCTGGCCGAACGGACTCCATCGTCCGACCGGTCCGCCGGTACCGGCAATGATCGTGTGCGGAAGAGTGAGAGGTGGCAGTGCGGCGAGGAACGCGGGGTCGGCGAGCCGCTGACCGGCGTCGCCGTTGATGATGCGGTAGAGCCAATTGCGATGGAGTCGGCGTGCCAGCCGCGGTGGCTGGTTGGGCGGCCCGAGCATGACAAGGTGCTGTGGCAGGGTAGTGAGTCGCGGCTCGAGCGTGAGGGCCGCGCGGACGAGGACGCCACCGAGCGAGTGACCGATCACGACGAGGGGCTGTGTCGCCCGCCCGAGTTCGTCCAGGTGGGTGTGCAGGCGTCGGACGATCTGGTCGACCGGTTGTGTCGTGGCGAAGTAGCCGAAGCTGTGTGTTTCGTGGCCGCTCCCTCGAAGGTGTCGGGCGAGCGACGCGAGTGAGCGCGGTGTGCGACCGAGTCCGTGGATCAGGAGGATGCGCGCCGAGCCGCGGCTGTCAGCCGAGCTGCCGCCGTCAGCCGAGCTGCCGCCGTCAGCCGAGCCGCGGCTGTCAAGCCGCGGTTTGATCCGCACCACACCCATCCCCTTGACCTACCCCTCCACTCGGCTGCTCGTCACTTAGTACTGCCGCGCGACCGTCAGCTCGGCCCCGGCGGCACTCACCATCGGCATCGACTGCCACTGCTCGGTCGGCGCGATGCGCGTCGGGCTGCCGCTCCCAACCGTCACATCGACCGGCATGTTGAACCCGGGAATCGCATTGGTCCAGCGATAGGACAGCGTCCCGCCAACGATCTTGTACTCGAGGTTCGGGATCTTGATCGTCTCCTGATACTGCACGAAGATCTTGCTCAGATCGACGCCGGTCGACGTGCTCATGTGGTCGCGGATCTGCTTCGCGGTGACCGTCTGGTGCCAGAACGTCTGGTTGAGCCCCCGAAGCGTAGCGAGCCAGGTCGTGTCGTTGGCGACGACGGCGCGCATGGTCATCAACATGTTGGCACCCTTGGGGTAGCGGTCCTGCGAGCGCGGCACATCCTGCACGCCATAGGTGCCGATGATCGGTGTGTCGTTCTTGATCATGCTGCTGCGGAGACCGGCCACATACGTATCCGCCGCGTCCTTCCCCTTTGTGCATTCCAGATAGAGCGCCTCCGCGTACATGCCGAAGCTTTCGTGGATCCACATGTCGGCGTGGTCCTTGGCGCTGATGTTGTTGCCGAACCACTCGTGCGCGCTCTCATGCACCACGATGTAGTCCCAGCCCAGCCCCTGACCTGTCTTCGAGAGATCGCGACCGAGGTAGCCGGGGAGATACTGGTTGCCATAGGCGATACCGCTCTGGTGTTCCATGCCGAGGTAGGGGACCTCGATCAGCTTGTAGCCGTCCTCGTACCAGGGGTAGGGACCGAACCAGTGCTCGAAGCAGGCGAGCATCGTCTTGATCTCGGGGACGAGCGCCTCAGCCTTGGCGCGGTGCGAAGCCAGTGCCCAGAACTCGATCGTCAGGGGCCCCCGGGCGCCCAGGTAGCTGGCGCGGACCGGGATGTAGTTGGGGCTCGCGTTGATGGCGACGTTGTAGCTGTTGATCGGATTGGCGACGAACCACTCGAAGGTCGTGGTGCCGTCGGCGTTGTGGGTCGTCGAGCGCAGGCGGCCGTTGGACACGTCCACCAGCGGGTCGGGCAGGGTGATGGCGATCCGTTGGCTGTCGGGCTCGTCGGCGGAGAAATCCTTGAGTGGCCACCAGGTGCTGGCACCCGGCCCCTCGTTGGCCGATGCGAACCACGGGGCGCCGCTGCTATCGGTCGACCAGGTGAATGGGCCGGACCGGCGCCCAGGTGTTCCACTCCCCTCCCCGAATGTGCCGTGGTAGTAGACGGTGACGGTCTGGCGGGAGCCGAGCGGCTGCGGTGCCGCGAGGGTCACGAAGTAGGCGTTGCCATCGCGGCGATACGGCACGCGTTGGCCACTCTGCACCATGCTGTCGACGGCGAGTGGGGGTTGCAGGTCGATCTGCATCGGTGCGGCCGACGCAAGCACCGTGTAGGTGATGCCGTTGTGTCCGATGACACTGCCGTCGGTCGGGTTGACCCTGGCGTGCAGGTCATAGAAGGTGGCGTCCCACCATGCTCGGCCGGGGCCGTTCGATCCGCGCAGGGTATCGGCGTGGCCGAACACGCGCGGTGTCTGGGCGGCGGCAGTGGCGAGTGGGGCGGCGGCGAGCGCGGCACCGAGTATCAGGAAGCGCACCGGAGTGCTCCGAGTTGAGTGGAGTGAGGTGCAGGGAAGGATAATCCTTGGGCGCGACTGTCGGTCATGCCGAGCCGCCGGTTTAGCGACGAGCAGGTCGGGATGACGGGTCATTTGCTGGACTGGAAAATCGGCGCTACTCTCTCCGCCTCCCCGATGCCGACCTTCCCACCTGGAGCTCCTCGATGACCCCGCTCGCCTCACTCTGGCTCCCGATCGTGCTGACCACCGTCTTCATCTTCCTTGCCAGTTCCATCATCCATATGGTGATGCCATGGCATAAGTCCGACTTCGCCAAGGTGCCCGGCGAAGATGCCTTTCGGCGCGCGGTTGGTCCGCTGCGCATCCCGCCGGGTGACTATATGACGCCGTACTGCACCTCGGGGAAGGACATGGCGTCGGAGGAGTTCAAGACGAAGATCGCCGAGGGACCGGTGCTGTTCATGACGGTCCGGGCGAATGCGCAGCCGAGCATGGCGCCGATGTTCATTGGCTGGACGTTGGCCATTCTGGCGGTGACGGCGATCGTGGCGTGGGTGGCCGGTTCCGCGCTACCAGTGGGGGCCGAGGCCGGCCCGGTGTGGCACTTCACGGGACCGGCCGCCTTCCTGGCGTACGGATTCGCCAATTGGCCGGCGTCGATCTGGTATGGGCACAAGTGGTCGACGGCCGTCAAGGGCACCGTCGACGCCCTGATCTATGCCGCGATCACCGCGGTGACGTTCGGGTGGATGTGGCCGGGGGCGTGAAACGAGAAACGAGAAACGCGAAACGAGGGTTGTCACGCTGAGCGAAGCGAAGCGGCGGAGCTCGGAGCCACAGGGGTTTCTCACTTCTCACTTCTCACGTATCAGGTCGGCAACTTCCGATACTTGATCCGGTGCGGCTGGTCGACCGCCACACCCTTCCGGCGCTTGTAGTCGGCCGCGTAGTCCTGATAGTTCCCCTCGAACCACACCGTCTCGGAGTCGCCCTCGAAGGCAAGAATATGCGTCGCGATCCGGTCGAGGAACCAGCGA